>JBGPPC010000163.1:0-9618 GCA_041488355.1 Gammaproteobacteria bacterium | reverse complement strand
CGGCTGGGGTCTGCGCGAACGGGAGCCGACTGCCGTTACACGCCACTTTCCCGGTGATCGCGAGGCGGTTCGCCGGCACGCCGTGATCGCGGCGCTCGAGGGGTTGATTGAGGCGCTAAATGCTGGCGGTGAAGCTGGCGCGTGAGCTCGCCGGGGCTACGACGTTCACGTCCAACGGGTAGGGATCGACCAGGCGCGCTGCGGGCTCACCCAGCGAGCCAGTCCTCAGCCCAACATGAGCGGCAGGTCCCGGGCTCCGGTCGCGTAGGTGCAGCTCATGCCGAGCTTCCTTGGGCGCGAGCCGCCGCCCCGTCGGCCCGTCCACGTTCTTTATGGGAGAATACGATGCTCATCGAAAAGGAAATCTCCGACATCATGGACGACAACAAGCGCAAGGCCCTGCAGGCGGCCCTGTCCCTGATCGAGAAGCAGTTCGGCAAGGGTTCGATCATGCGCCTGGGCGAGTACGAGATGTCGCAGGACATCCAGGTGGTGTCGACCGGCTCACTCGGCCTGGATATCGCGCTCGGCGTCGGCGGCCTGCCGCGCGGCAGGGTCGTCGAGATCTACGGGCCGGAGTCCTCGGGCAAGACCACACTCACGCTGTCGGTCATCGCGCAGATGCAGAAGCAGGGCGGCACCGCCGCCTTCATCGACGCCGAGCATGCGCTCGATCCGCAATACGCGCGCAAGCTGGGCGTGAAAATGGAGGAGCTGCTCATCTCGCAACCGGACAACGGCGAGCAAGCCCTGGAGATCGCCGACATGCTGGTGCGCTCGGGATCGGTCGACGTGGTCGTGATCGACTCGGTGGCCGCGCTCACGCCCAAGGCGGAGATCGAAGGCGAGATGGGCGAGCCGCAGATGGGGCTGCAGGCGCGGCTCATGTCTCAAGCGCTGCGCAAGCTCACCGCCAACATAAAGCGGTCCAACACGCTGGTAGTGTTCATCAACCAGATCCGCATGAAGATCGGCGTGATGTTCGGCAATCCCGAGACGACCACCGGCGGCAACGCGCTGAAGTTCTACGCCTCCGTCCGGCTCGACATCCGCCGGATCGGCTCGATCAAGAAGGGCGATGAAGTGATCGGCAGCGAAACGCGCGTCAAAGTGGTGAAGAACAAGGTGGCGCCGCCGTTCAAGCAGGCCGACTTCGACATCCTCTATGGCGACGGCATCTCGCGCGAGGGCGAGATGGTCGATCTGGGTGTGCAATACAAGGTGATCGAGAAATCAGGCGCCTGGTACAGCTACGGCAAAGATCGCATTGGTCAGGGCAAGGACAACGCCCGGGAGTTCCTCAAGGAGCATGCGGACGCGGCGGCCGAGATTGAAGCCAAGATTCGGGCCAACGCCGGGGTGACCGAGGACGCGCCGGCCGTGGCCCAGGAGCAGTAGGACGCCCCGGCCAAGCGCTCACGGTGCATCCCGAAGGGGCGGCGCGAAGGGGCCTGCAAGCGATGCAGCGCAACTGAGCCGCGGCTCGAGTGAGCCCCCCTCGCTGCGTGCCCGTGCCCTGCGATTGCTGGCTCGCCGCGAGCATTCGCGGCAGGAGCTGGCGCGCAAGCTCGGCCCAGTCGATCCCGACACACTGACGGCCTTGCTTGACGACCTGCAGGCGCGGGGATGGTTATCGGAGCAGCGTCTGGCCGATCATGTGCTGCGGGCCGCCGCTGGCCGTTTCGGCGCCCGCAAGGTGGTGCAGCAGCTGGCCCAGAAGGGCGTGAGCGAGGCGGTGGTCGCGCAAGCGCGCAGACGTGCGCGGGAGAACGAGCTGGACAGCGCCCGCGCGGTGTGGCTCAAGCGCTTCGGCAAACCGCCGGCGAGCCTGCGCGAGCGTGCCCGCCAGGCGCGCTTTCTAGAGCAGCGCGGATTCGACCCGGAGGTGATCCGGCAGGTGCTGGGCGGCAACCTCGAGCCATGATTCCCCGGCCGGTCTTGACGTAGGGTTGAGCGATGAAGAGCGGTGAAATCCGCACCAGGTTCCTGAAGTACTTCGAGCGCAACGGCCACACCATCGTGCCGTCCAGCCCGCTGGTGCCGGCCAACGATCCCACGCTGCTGTTCACCAATGCCGGCATGGTGCAGTTCAAGGATGTGTTCCTGGGTCTGGACAAGCGCTCTTATGTGCGCGCTACGACGGCTCAGCGCTGCGTCCGCGCAGGCGGCAAGCACAACGACTTGGAGAACGTGGGCTACACCGCGCGCCACCACACCTTCTTCGAGATGCTAGGCAACTTCAGCTTCGGCGACTATTTCAAGCGCGACGCCATCCGCTTTGCGTGGGAGTTGCTGACCCAGGAATACGGGCTGGATCCAGACCGCATGTGGGTTACGGTGTACCAGACGGATGACGAGGCCTATGACGTCTGGACGCGAGACATCAAGGTTCCGCGCGAGCGGGTCGCTCGCGTCGGTGACAAGGCCGGGGGTCCGAAATACCAGAGCGACAACTTCTGGCAGATGGGCGACACCGGCCCGTGCGGTCCTTGCACAGAGGTGTTTTGGGATCACGGTCCTGGCATTCCCGGCGGGCCTCCCGGTTCCCCGGATGCGGACGGCGACCGTTACGTCGAGATCTGGAACCTGGTGTTCATGCAGTTCAACCGCGACGAGTCGGGCACGCTGCATCCGCTCCCCAAACCCTCAGTGGACACCGGCATGGGGCTCGAGCGCATCGCCGCGGTGCTGCAGGGGGTGCACAGCAACTATGAGATCGACCTGTTTCGGGACCTGATCAAGGCGGCCGCGCGCGTAACCGGTGCGCGGGATCTCACCAGTAATTCCCTGAAGGTCATCGCCGATCACATCCGCGCCTGCAGCTTCCTGATCGCGGACGGAGTGATCCCGGGCAACGAGGGGCGCGGGTACGTGCTGCGCCGGATCATTCGCCGTGCCATCCGCCACGGCTACAAGCTCGGCCAGAAGCAACCCTTCTTTCATCTGCTGGTCGAAGACCTGTCGCGGGTGATGGGCGAGGCGTATCCGGAACTGCCCGCCTCCAAAGGGCGCGTGACGGCGGTGCTCAAGCAGGAGGAAGAGCGCTTCGCCGACACGCTCGAGCACGGCATGCAGGTGCTGGAGGCGGCGCTGCACCGCGAGGACCGCATGCTGGACGGCGAGACGGTGTTCAAGCTGTACGACACCTATGGTTTCCCCGTCGATTTGACGGCGGACATCGCGCGCGAGCGCGGCATCCAGGTCGACTTCGCCGGGTTCGAGGCCGAGATGCAGCAGCAGCGCGAGCGCGCGCGCGCGGCCTCCAAGTTCCACGTGCAGGCCGGCATGGATTACAGGGGCCAGGCTACCGAGTTTCACGGCTACGAGTCGGTCAAAGTCGACGCAACCGTCGTTGCCCTGTACCTGGATGGGGTCGCGGTCGACCGGCTGGCGCAGGGCCAGCGCGGTGTCGTGGTGCTCGACAAGACTCCCTTCTATGCCGAGTCCGGCGGACAGGTCGGGGATCGCGGCGTGCTGGTGCGCAACATCACACCGCTCTCGACGTTCAGCGTCGACGACACTCAGAAGATTCAAGCCGAGGTGTTCGGGCACCAGGGCAGCGTCACCAACGGCGAGTTTCGCGTCGGCGATACGGTAAGCGCGCAGGTCGACGTGGAACGGCGTCAGGCGACCATGTTCAACCATTCCGCAACTCACCTGATGCACGCTGCGCTGCGCCAGGTGCTTGGCCGCCATGTACAGCAGAAGGGCTCGCTGGTCGACGAGTTCAAGACCCGCTTCGATTTCTCTCACGACAAGGCGCTGACGCCGGAGGAGATACGCGAGATCGAGAAGCTGGTCAACGACGAGATCCGGCGCAATGTTTCGGTCGAAGCGAGGCTGATGAAGTACGATCAAGCGATCAAGGCCGGCGCGATGGCATTGTTCGGGGAGAAGTACGGCGATGAGGTGCGAGTCATCGGCATGGGCGAGTTCTCCACCGAACTGTGCGGGGGCACGCACGTGCGCCGGACCGGCGATATCGGTTTTTTCAAGATCGTTTCGCAGTCGCCGGTCGCGGCGGGTATTCGGCGCGTGGAGGCAGTGACCGCCAACGGCGCGCTGGAGTGGGTGCAGCAGCAGAATGCGCAGGTCGAGGGCGTGGCCGAGATGCTGAAGGTCCAGCCCGGCGAGGTCGGCGCACGCCTGCAGCAGATCATGGACAACGTGCGCGCGCTGGAAAAGGAACTCGGCCGCCTCAAATCGAAGCTCGCCGCCAACCAAGGGGACGACCTCGTCGATCAAGCGGTCCAGATAGGCAACGCCAAAGTGCTGGCCGCGGCGCTCGACGGTGCTGACGCGAAGAGCCTGCGCGAGACCATCGACAAACTCAAGGACAAGCTTGGTAGCGCTGCCATCGTGCTAGGCTCGGTTGAGTTAGGCAAGGTCACTCTCATCGCCGGCGTCACTGCGAACCTTACCGGCACAATCCAAGCAGGCGAGTTAGTCAACTTTGTCGCCCAGCAGGTGGGCGGGAAGGGCGGGGGACGGCCGGACTTGGCGCAGGCCGGCGGCACGGAACCGGCCAAGTTGTCTGACGCCCTCAAGTCCGTCGCCGCCTGGGTGCAACAGCGGATCTGAGCGCTACTGCGCGCAGGAATCCCCGAATGTCTCGCATCCTGGCCGTTTCCGGCTGTTCTTCACTGCGCGTCTTGGGTCGGGTCTGGCGGATACCGAACGGCCCGCCGCCTCCACGCAAACAGCCACGCGGCTGGAGGCAAGCTGAAAAGCAGCAACAGAGCCCAGTGTCGGGCTGTAGCTTGGTGCACTGTCCAGTGACCCCTGCGGTTCATGTCACCCGTTGTGGCATAGAAGTAGCTGAAGCTCGGAATGACGTTTTCATCCGAGGACCAGCCGTAACCACGCGGTCCCGTCCCCGGCAGAGGTTCCTCGCTGTAGACAGCCCGCTCGAGCAGGATCTTGCCGCAGCACATCAACACAGCACCCGAGGTTCCCTCCGGCATGCCAGGCGGCCAGCGCGGAAACCGGAAGGAGGCGCCGTAAGACTTCCAGGTGCATCGATAACGATCGGGCACAGGACCGCACGACAGTTGATCGTAAACCGAGTAACTCCGCACCCAGGATATCGCCGTCCCCACCGCCAGAAGGCACGACAGCATTGCCGCAACGGTGAACAGGCGCCGCTTCATCCTCGCCGTCTTTCTGCAGTCGCTTAACGACGACCTTCACCCGCCGCCGGCGCGCACAACGCGACGGGTACCAAGCGGCACCGCCGCTTGGCGGTCGGGTGGAAGGCAGGGTTAGCCATCTCTCAACTATGGAAGATCCTGCAAGACAAAGGATGTCTTTAGCGGAAGTGACACATGCCTTACATTATCCTTGAGCGTGATACGCACCAGCCACTCGCCAGCCGGGTCCCCAGGGTCTCCGACAAAGCCAATGATCACCGCGCACAGATACATATTGCGAGGGTTTTCTTTTAGAACTCCCTTGAAGCAAATAGCATCCTTTTGATCGACAGATGAAGTGCCGTTTGGCCTGAGTATGTGGATGTCGCACAAGACATCCGCGTTCTCAGCGCTATTCAGCTGAGGGTTTGCGAAAAAGGTAAGCACAAATAGCTGCTTCCCCCTGGCTACTGTGTTTGCTTCATTGAAGCGAGGGACATTCGTAGAGGGAGTTTCCCACTTCGCACGCCAATCCGTGTCCGAAGTGACGAGCAGCCAACCACCGAAACCATTCAGTGATTTCCGAGAGTCGGTATTCGGCACTGGTCGCCCCTGTTCGTCCTTCCAGGCCTCTTGAGCAAGAGTAGCCGCAGTGAGCAGAAGAAGAACGGCGGCGATAGATAACTTTTTCATAGATGGCTAACGCCCAGCATCACCTGCCGGCGCAAGCGGGCAAAGCCCGCTGTAGCTGGTCAGGTGCATGCGGAGTTAGGGCTGCGTCTGAACAACCAACTTTTCCCATTTTGCGGTTTCCGACGGCACTTCATCTTCCAACCTGAACTGAGCTATGCCACGACTCGCTAGCAACCGCGGATCAAGCCGGACAGTTGCGAACTTGTTGTGATAAACATGGAGGACGATTTCGCCTGGATTCGGAGTAGAGAGAACACCGATCGCACTAATGGAGTTATTGTCCTCCTCGGTCATCTTCCGCTTGGGTCCATAGCTCATCGCGGCAGCATAGGCAGTTTGGTCACGATCTCTCGGGGCCACGACATGTACCCGCTCCAGCCCGTACATGGCCACCCTGATGTTGTATGGGTCCAGGTTACCAGCCACTTGACCACATCCGTTCTTCAGGTCGCACAGTACGAGAATGCTCGGATAGACGTCACACGTTCGCGCTTTGATTTGTGCGGAGGAGTCCCCGATCTTGTTTCTCACGCGGTTCCCCGGAGTATGGGATAAGACGAGTCCATAGCCGCGCTTCGACACCAACCGGGCCGATTCTTCCTCTTCCTTATTCGGATGAATCTCCTTCACTTCTGCGATAACTCGCTGGCCATCGATCGTGAGTTCATAGTCTGGGGTTCGACTGTTTTCCTCAACAACACGCCTCCATACAAGGCCGTTAGAAGCACAGTAGTCCTCGAACCATTGCTCAGATTGCGTCTTCATACTTCTGAAGCCCTAACGGGATGCCGCTAAGCGGCGCGCCGAGACCATGCCAGCAAAGCATGGCGACGCTGTTCGGCGCGTCCGCTTCAGCGGCTTGTTGGGCGTCAACACTGGAGAGCTTGTGATCAGCGAATCACTTCGTCTGCGCGGCTAAGTATTGATTCAGGCACTTGAATGCCCACCGCTTTCGCAGACTTAAGGTTAACCACCAACTCAAACTCCGTGGGCTGTTCAATTGGTAGCTCCTGGGGCTTCGCACCTTCCAAGATCTTATGTACGTACACGGCTCCCCGTTTGAGAGAAGCGGGTAGCTTTGCGCCGTAGGCCAGCACGGCACCTGCTTCGGCATATAGCCGTGCTTCGCTTATCAGAGGTATATGTAGCTCTAGTGCGAGGGTAGCCATCTCTTGGTGCATGGTGAGAGTTCTCACAGTGTCCACCACGTATAGCGCTTGCGGGCGCTTGCCTGCCATGGAAGCCGATGCGGCGCTCAGATCGCGGCGATTCCGCACATCAAACGTAGCCAACGCAACTTGCGCGTTGCGCGCGGCATTCTTCAAGGCTTCGACTTCGAGTTGCGCCGCGCGGTCATCACCATCGAACAGCACTGCTAGCCGGGTAGGCCGCGGCCGGAGTTCCAAGACCAGTTCCAACCGCTTTGTGGCAGTATCCACCGACTGCAACGAAAGCCCTGTTAAATTTCCATCGGGACGCGAAAGGCTTTTGACCAGGCCCGCGCCGACTGGATCATTCATCGTGGCACAGACAATGGGGATTGTGGTTGTAGCCTTCTTGGCAGCTCCGACGGCCCCCTGACTGACAAACAGAACGGTGACGTGAAGTCCTATTAGTTCGGTGAAGAGCGATGGCAGTCGCGATTCGTCTTTGTTGGCATAGCGGGTAAGTAACATGAGGTTCTTCCCTTCGATGTACCCGAGCTCATGCAGGCCCTCAGCAAAGGCTTGGTGAAATGGTGCTGCGGAGGCCTCGTCTTGTAGCCACACCTCTCCGATCCGAGCAACCGCAATGTTCCCCGCGCACACCGGCCTCAGGAGCGCCGCCCCGAAGATACTCAGTATTACTGCGATCCACCACCGGTTGACGTGGATCATTCGATGCTCCTTGACGCCCAACGCCGCAGTTCACAGGGCGGCAAGAGGCGGCGAAGCCGGCTGTTGACGCTCCGGTGCAACTGATTGTTGGGCGGCACACGGGGTGCCGAGAACGCCTATGCCTGAGTTCATTGGATCACCTTGTCGGCCCGCTCAAGAACCGATTGCGGCACCGTAACGCCGATAGCTCTCGCGGCCTTGAGATTCACCCCAAGATTAAAAGTAGTGGGCTGCTCGATCGGCATCTCTGCGGCGACGGCACCCTTCAGGATTTTGTCTGCATAGTCACCCATGCGCCGCCACAGCGCCCCGTAATCGGGCCCGTACGAGATCAATCCGCCGGCAACGACGAAGTCAGATGAACCGTATACAGCCGGAAGTCGATGTTTCTCGGTCTCCGCTGCAATCAATCGCTGTGCTATGAAGGCAATGGTATCTGGCATGACGATGACCGCCTGAGCGCGCTTTCGAGCTTGTTCTATTGCGGGAGCAAAATCTTCAACACGCCTCGCTTCGAGAACCGCGAGTGTGATACCAAACGCTGAAGTCGCACGGGTCACTGCGGTGATCATCGTAGGCGAAACTGGATTGTCGGGGTTGACAATCATGGCCACCCGAGACAGGCGCGGCTGAAGTTCTCGAAGCAGTTCGACCCATTTGCTTGGCAACTCTTCCACGTTCTGGCTCGACATCCCAGTCAGGTTTCCCCCTGGACGAGAAAGGCTTGCCACCAAGCCCATTCCCACGGGATCCCCCATGATACTTAGGATCGGAACAGCAGTAGTTGCCCGTTTCCCCGCGAGAGCGCCTTGCGACCCTGTCGTAACGATTAGATCTGGATTGCCGCGGAGGGCTTCGGCCATCAATGTCGGCAAGCGGTTGAAATCTCCGTTTGCGAAGTACTTGGCGAATGCAATGTTCTTGCCTTCAATCCAACCCAACTCGCCTAGTCTCGGCCAGAACGCCCTCGCGCCTTCGAACTCTGTGGTAGGAGCCCCTGGCCAAACGAGCGCAAGGCGCTTGACTTGTTCGGCTGCGCCTGCGGTTTGCGACGACCCCAGCATCCACAGTAGCCAGAACACGCAAGCGAAGAAGTGGGACCGGAAGCTCACTGTCAGATCACACGGTGGATGACTGCTCATGCTCGATGGCGTCGATGCGTTCTTCGTGCCGCCCAACGCTTCCGATCAGCGGCCGCGGAACGGCGGGCGAGAGCCCGCTGTGAAGCGGTCCGCTGCATCGGATGGTTGGGCGGACAGCTCACGGTGCTCCCAATTCGGTCTCAATCGCTGGAACCAAGACACGAAGCACGGCAAGGCTCTCCTGCACAAGCATCCGGTCTCGCTCGCTATCTGGATCCTTGCCACCGTGGATTAAGTTGCACCGAACTTGATACAGGACACCGGCCGCAGCGGCTAGCCTCCCTGCAGCCGACTCTCGACGATTGCGGTAGAGAGCGGCGCACCGTTGAGACGCTGCACGAAAACGCGGGTCGTATTTGTTAAGCAAGAGATTCCCGGGTGGGACCTCCAGGATTCGATCAATGGATTTGGTCACAGCTCGAAGGACGCGCAAAGCTCCACGCTCGCTGAAACTCCGACGTATCGAAGCCATGGCGCGCGATCGTTCACGCTTATCTGGCTCACCTCCGTAAATCGCGTTGAACGCCATCCAGAGGTTCGTGAATTCTTGCCACTCGCGGGGCGAAGCGGCGCGAATCCGGAATGCCAGCTCAGCTCGTAGTGCGTCCGCTGAAGCGTTCACGATTGCCTCCTGTCCGCCCAACGCAGAGCTAAGCGGGCGCCGGTGCGCGCAGCGCGACGGGAACCCAACGGCAACGCCGTTGGGCGCTCCGCTTGAGCGCCGGGTTGGGCTGTGATCGAAGGCATTGACGCTAGCATACCGCCAACTTCACGAGG
>JBGPPC010000162.1:0-9639 GCA_041488355.1 Gammaproteobacteria bacterium | reverse complement strand
GGCCGTAATCTCTATGTTTTCGTATCCGGCCTTGGCGTTCAGCCACGCCACGCGCACTGCCTTCACCACATTGTTCTCGGTTTCAGTGACATTCTCGGATAGCGTGAGCGCCTGCAGCTGCGCTTGTTGCTGCAGGGCCGAGATTTTGCCGCCATCGAACACGGGGACATTCAGATTGATCCCAATTGCACCGTAGTACTGCGGGAAACGGTCGTCACCAACGG
The DNA here is from genome assembly GCA_041488355.1 of Gammaproteobacteria bacterium. Classification (GTDB taxonomy): domain Bacteria; phylum Pseudomonadota; class Gammaproteobacteria; order Burkholderiales; family SHXO01; genus SHXO01. The sequence goes on along the minus strand of JBGPPC010000162.1, from coordinate 9,415 downwards.
GAACAACGCCGGCCGCCCCATACACGTTGATGATGGGATAGCGCAAAGCCTTCTGCGCATCGACGAATTTCTTCGCCGCGTCCCGGTCGGCCCGCAAGCTCGCCAGCTCGGGACGCTTGGCGATGGCCTGAGCGAGCAGAGAATCCAGGTCCATGGGCGGCGGCGACGAATCGGGCTGGTCGACCAATGTGAAGCGGCGCGCATCCCGGTAACCCAGGCTGGTCGAAAGGCGAGCAAACGCGGCGTCCACCGCGTTCTCCGCGCTCAACAGGAGTAGACGCGCCTGATCGAGGTTCACCTGCGCGAATCTCACGTCGAGCTCGGACCGCAGCTTGCTCTTGGCCAGGGCAGCGATCCGGTCCAGCAGCGCCTTCCGGGCATCGACCGTCTTTGCGGCCACGCGCCGCACCGCTTGTGCTTCCAGCGCCGCCAAGTACGCGTCCCCGACTTCGAGAAGGACCTGGGCGCGCGTAGCGCTGACCCGGTAGCGCTGCGCCGACTCGTTTGACTGCGCGCTTTGCACCAGGCTCGAGGTGCGGCCGAAGTCGGTGATGAGCTGGCTCACGCCCAGACCGGCCGCCGCTCGCCACAGGACGCTGGGGTTGTTGAGAAAGCCGGCGGCGATGCGAGTATCGAGCGTGACTTCCTTGCCATCCTGAACCGTCGTTTGAGTCGTCGCGGTCGCGGCGGTCACGCTGCCAAGCACCTGCGGATAGCGCCCCGACTGGATCTGGAGCGTTATCTGGCGAGCCGAGTCGGCAGACAGCTGACTCGCCCGAAGCAGCGGCCGGTTCGCCAGCGCGGTCTGCTGCGCCTCCTTCAGGGTCAGCACCGGCGGCGACTGCTGCGCATAAGCGTGCAGCGCTGGCATGCACAGCAGAGCGGCGACCACGCCTGTACTGCGGTTCATGGGTGGTGGGCTGGCCGGTTATGTTCCATCGGCTTGCACTGAACGGGCCTGCGCCTCTTGCCTGCGATAAGCCAAGAAGTAGGCAGCCGGGACGATGAAAATGGTGGTGATGACCGATACGGTGAGCCCGCCGATGATGGCTCGCGCCAATGGCGCGTAGGCCTCGCTGCCGGTGCCTAGCTTGGCGGCCAGAGGCAGCAAGCCGATGATGGTAGCGAGCGAAGTCATCAGCACCGGGCGCAGGCGGATGCGGCAGGCGAGCGCGACCGCTTGACGCAACTCAACGCCGTCTGCCCGCAGGTGTCGCGTGAACTCGACGATCAGAATACTGTTGGAGACGACGATCCCCACCATCATTACAACCCCCATCAGCGACATCACATTCAGCGTCGTGCCGGTCGCTAACAGCGTCACGATAACGCCGGTAAGCCCGGTGGGAATGGCCAGCAGGATCAGCAACGGATCGGTAAACGATGCGAATTGTGCGACGAGCACCAGATACACCAACACCACGGACAGGATCAGCCCCAGCCCGAAGCTGGCGAAGGAGGCGCGCATGCTCTGCACCGTGCCGCGCACGACAACCCTCACGTTCTCGGGAAGAGGCGTTTGCTTGATGATGCGCTCGACACCTGCGGTCAGCTTGCCGATATCCTCTTGTGCCGGCGCGATGTACAGGTCGATTACACGCCGGAGCTGGTAGTGATCCACTTCGGTTGGGGCCTGGATCATGCCGATCTTTGCTACAGCATCCAGGCGTGCCGCTTCCCGTTGGTTGTTCGCGCGGATCGGTATGGCCTTGAGGTCGCCCAGGGCCTTCACCTGGTCCTCGGGGTACTGCACCGTCAGGAAATAGTCGTTGCCGCTCTTGGGATCCACCCAGTAGCTCGGCGCGATCATTTGGTTGGAGGTCAGCGCCGTGATCACATTGCTTACCACTTCTTTTTGAGTCACCCCGAGCTTGGCTGCCTGGACCCGGTCGATGTTCAAACGCAGCGACGGGGCATCGATGTCCTGCGGAATCAACACGTCGTTGACCCCGGGAAGATTCCTGATGGCGGTGGCTATCTTGGAAGCGGTCGCGTATGCCGCCTCGAGATTCGTGCCGCTGACCTGCACGTCGATCGGCGTCGGGAGTCCAAGATTCAACACCGCATCCACCAGGCCGCCGGATTGGAAATAGGTGGTGAGCTGCGGAAGCTCGTCTTTGATCCGACGCCGCACGCGATCCATATACTCGTAGCTCCCGATGCGATGGTCCTCGCGCAGGCTGGCCTGCACGAACGCAGTGTGGGAGGCCGAATTCGGCGTGTACATCGAGGAGAAGCCCGGAGTCGAACCGATATTCGACACAATGAGGTTGAGATCGTCGGGGAGAACTTCCTCGCGGACGATTTTCTCGACGCGAGCTACCGCCTCTTCGGTGACGAAGACGTTGGTACCCGTGGGCGTCTTGAGGTTGATGACGAACTGCCCCGGGTCGGTGCGCGGGAAATAGGCCAGCCCCAGCATGGGCAGCAGACCGAAGCTGAGCAGGGCCAGTCCCAGTAGGCCCGCCAGCGTAGCCGCCGGCCGCATGAGCGCGACCCCGACGGCCCGGTCGTAGCGTTCCAGCATTGCCTGGAACCGCTGGTTGAACCAGACGTTGAAGCGTTGCATCGCGCTCGACGGCGCCTGCTCCGCTGCGTCATGCCCGACTGGTGCCTTGATCCACTTCGCGCAGAACAGCGGGACGACCGTCATCGCCACGAAGTAGGAGGCGAAGAGAGACAAGACGACAGCCAGAGCAAGCGCCGTGAACAGGAACTTGCTGACGCCGTAGAGAAAGATCACCGGGAAAAACACGATGGCTGTGGTCAACGTTGCGGCAAGTACAGGGAGCGCCACTTCCTGGCCTCCCTTCTCAGCCGCGACGGCCGGGCTCTCCCCCAGCTCCATGTGACGGAAGATGTTCTCCAGCACGACCACGGAGTTGTCGATCAGGCGAGAGAAGGCCAGGGCCAGCCCGCCCAGGACCATAGCATTCACTGAATTGTCGCCCAGTGAGAGGCAGATGAATGTGGCAAACGCGGAAAGCGGTACCGACAGGAAGACGGCGGCCGTGGCCCGCACACTGCCCAGGAATACCAAGATCATCACCCCGGTCAACACCAGCCCGATGGCGCCTTCGTGGAGCAGGTTCGCGATCGCGGTCTTGACGAATATCGATTGGTCGAATATCACCGATGTGACCAGCGACTTCGGCACGTCCAGCAGATTGGAGACCGCGCGCTTGACCCCATTCACCACCGCGATGGTGTTGACGTCGCCCCCCTGCTTCAAGATCGGCAGATAAACCGAGCGCTGGCCATCGACGCGCACCACGCTGTTCTGGATCTGTGAGGCATCGCGCGCCTGACCCACGTCGCCCACCATGACCGAGGCTCCATCGACCGTCTTGAGCGGCAGGTGGTTGATCTCGTCGATGGAGTCGACCTGGCTGTTCGTATAAAGGCTGTAGTCGAACGGGCCGATCACCACGTGTCCCGCTGGCAGGATGAGGTTCGAGTCGTTAACGGCGCGCACCACGTCCATGACGCTCAGTTCGTGCGCCTCGAGCTTGAGCGGGTCCACATACACCATGATCTGGCGATAGCGACCGCCGAACGGTTGCGGAGCCGAGGCGCCGGGTACATTGGCCACCTGGTTGCGCACGGTGTACTGCCCGAGGTCGCGCAGCTGAGTCTCGTTGAGCCCCTCGCCCTTCAAGGTGACCAGGCATACCGGAAGGCTCGAGGCGTCGAACTTGAGCACCACGGGCGGCAGCGTCCCCGGGGGAAGCCTGCGCAGGTTCGCCATCGCGAGATTGGAGATCTGGGTAACCGCCGAGTCCGCGTTGCTGCCTGGCTGGAAGTACACCTTGATCAGGCTCACGCCCGGAAGCGAACGCGACTCGATGTGATCGATCCCGCTGCCGAGCGTGAAGAAACGCTCGAAGCGTCCGGTGATGTCGGTCTCGATTTGCTCGGGCGGCATCCCGGAGAAGAACGTCGCCACCACTACGACCGGGATGTTGATGTTCGGGAACAGATCGACCGGCATGCGCACCAGGCTGGTGAGCCCGACCACCGCCGTCATCAGACAGGCGACGATGATGAAATACGGAAAGCGGATGGCAAACCGGGACATGGCGCCGATCTATCCCGGGAGTGGATGCTCGTCTTGAACGCGTTGCAGCAGCCGCACGAGGCCTTCGACCGTGAAACCCGGGGCGCGGCAGAATTCGATGACCCTCTGCTCCTCTTTCTTCTGCTGTGCGGAAATGGACGGCAGGTCGGCTGCGACTGTCATCGGGATGGAAAGAACTCCGTGCTGGTCGGCATGCATGAGGTCGCCTGTGTGCACTTCCAGTCCGCCCACCGTCACCGGGGCGCCGACCTCGACGACATGGACGTAGGCGTGGGAGACGGAAATGTGAGCTGCGAAGCAGTGGAACCTCAGCGCGTGCAGTGCGGGCAGGTCGCGAACCGCGCCGCTAGTAATGACACCTGCGCAGCCGAGCGCCCGATACATGTTCGCGTGAACCTCCCCCAGGAACGAGCCCGTTCCCGGAGGGCTCTGCATGTCCTCCACGACCATGATTCGCGGCTCGGGCAGCGATAGGAGCTGATCCGCCCAATCGATGTGGTCGACATAGCGCAGGCCTCGGATCGGCGGGCCGGTGGTCCTGACCCGCAGGGGGAGCGCATAGCCGATCAACGGCGGCAGATCGGGAAACAGGCAGCGCAGCGTAGAGTCCATATAGCCCTCGTTGCGCAACCTCACGCCGGTGGCCTCTATGGCATTGGCCAGGGTGCAGGTATCGAGACGGCTCAACGACTCGAACTGGTCGGCCGGCAAAGCGACCACGCGCTGAGGTACCGGATCGGTGCTGCTCATCGGGCCATTCCTTGCGCCAGGAGCTTGGGCTGAACCACCTGCCCAACCTGATATTGGCTCCGCCCACCGATCAACACCAGCTCGTTCTCCTCGAGGCCGGATCTCACTTCTATCTGAGTGGCGGTCTCCATCCCAACGCGGATCGTGCGTTCCTGGATCCGGTGATCCTTGTCCAGGACGTAAACGGTCGCCGTATCGCCTTTGCGATTCGGCGCAGCCTCTATCGGGAGCGATAGAGCGTTCTTCCGGCTGTCCTGCACCAGCGTTGCGGTCGCATACATACCGGGGGCGAGGCTCAAGCTGGGGTTCGGGATGTCCACTTCGACCTGCATGGTGCGCGTGTCGCTGTTTACCGCCCCGCTTACGCGGGTCACCGTCGCGGCAAGCGTCTGCTTGGTTGACTGGACCACGACTTCGACGGGAGCCCCCTCCCGCACGTTCGGCACGTCGGATTCTGGAACCGGGAGCACCAGCCGCAGGGGGTCCAACTGCGACAGCCGAACCAGCGCCTGGCTGCTGGCCGCCGTGCCGGCCCCGACCAGCGATCCGGTGTCAGCGAAGCGCTTCGTCACAACGCCGGTGAACGGGGCCGTGATCTTGGAGTACCCCAGCATGGTCGCGTAGTTTGCCCGGTGGGCAACGGCTTCACGCACGGCGGACTGCGCTGCATCCCATGACGCTTTGAGCGTCTCATCTCTGGCGCGGGCCTGATCGATCTCCTGTTGCGCCACCAGGTTTGGCTGCTGCTTCAGCACTTCGGACAGCCGGTCATAGGTCAAGTGAGCCTCGTCGTAGGCGGCGCGCGCGCGAGTCACCTCCTGCTTCGCTCGCTCCACGCCCGCCGAAGCCTGCTGCAGCTGGTCCTCCGCCTCCGGGATTTCCAGCACAGCCAAAACCTCCCCCGCCTTGACGTGGTCGCCGATGTCGACCCTCATCTGTCGGATGTACCCCGACACCTTCGCGTACAAGTTGACCTCCTGGAACGGCCTGAACTCTGCCGCCAGGGTCAGCGCGCTGAATAGGTCCGTGCGTGCGACGGGCGCCACCGAAACGAGCGGTGCCGCGGGGGTGGCGCGCTGCACGTCGCCCTCTGTCAGCCTTTTCGTTGCGCGCTGCCCATACATCGCTCCCACCGTACCGGCAAGGGTCAGCACCAGGATCACTCCGACCACCAGCCGCAGCCGTCGCTGGCCGACTGTGGACTTCACGGACGACCTTCGCGAAACGCGCAGGTACGCCGATCGCTGCGCACGCGCCCCTCACCCGTTCTGGTAAGCAGTGAGCACGATCGCCGCGACTCAGTGATGGCTATCGAAGTACCAAAGAACAAATCTGGAAACTGCAAGCAGGAGATCAACGCCAATCCTCCCCGCGCGGCGCCTGGCTATATTCCGACGGGACGCACTTAGCACGAGTCATGCCCCGTCTCTAACTCCTTGAAATTCTGGGCAAAGGTGAAGGAGTGGGTGTCAGGACGTCGAATCGACCGGTTGATTCGAACCAGGGCGGCCAAGCGAACGGGGGATTTCAACCGGCAGTCCCTTTTGAAATAGCCTACGAGGCCCACTTTCAAACACATTCTCAAGCTCCGCCAAGCCTCAGTCCCCAAGGCGACACGCGCTACACCATGGCGTGCGCACCGCAAAACTTCGCGTTGGCACAGACCCTGCCTGCGAGTCGCTTCAGCAACCACTGCGGCAGTAGTCGCGGCCGTTCAGAGCAGACGAGCCAACCGTGCCGGGGAAGTTAGCCTAGAATGGCGCGAGACAAAGACCCGCGCGCGATCTCAGTGAAATCCTTGCTCCTGCGCCCGATCCGATTGGTCGCATTGGTGTTCGTGCTCGTGCTGACACTCGCCCTCGGCGCCCTGTCCTTGTTCACCTGGCTGGACTTCAAGCGCGTCGAGGCCATCCGCGCGCGCGTGAATCGCACCGTTCTCCTCCAGGAAAGCCTGAGCATCCTCAAGGAGGTGCAACTGCGAGTCGCGACGAGTGGGTCTCCCCCGGAGCGCGCCAAGTTGGAGGCTGTGCGCTCAGATCTGGCGCAGATTCCCGTCAAAGGCGGCCCAGTGCGCTCATATACGCGGGAGCGTCTGGACCGGCTGGAGCAATTTCTCACCCAAGCCGAGACGCAACCGGGACCGGCGCTGCCGGCAGCACTGGCTCTGCTGAGCGAGATGCTGGACAGGGAGAACCGCATCCAGCTCGAGCTTCTCGATACCATCTACGCAGACACGCATCTGGAATCGCGCCTCGCCTTGGCAGCACTGGTGGGCTTTCCTTGCATGGTGTTGCTCACCCTGTGGGCTCTGCGCGAGCAGGTGTTTCGGCCTATCGGGGATCTCAAGGATTTCCTCGCGCGCCTGGCTAACGGGGATTTCACGCCCGTCTCCCTCACGCGCATCGATCCCCTGCTGTTACCGCTATTTCAAAACTACAATCAAATGGTCAACCGACTGGCGCAGTTGGAGCAGGCCAACCGTCAGCGCACCGTGTCGTTGGAGCAGGAGGTCCGTGCGGCTACCCAGGCCTTGTTGCAGCAACAGCAGACTCTGTCCCGAGCCGAGCGGCTCGCGGCTGCTGGCGAGGTGTCTGCCACTCTCGCCCACGAGCTTCGCAACCCGATCGCAGGGATCCAGCTCAGCCTCGAGAACCTGCGCCGGGAGCTTCCCAGTTCTGCGCTCGGGGAGCGGATGGACATGGTTATCGCCGAGTTGCACCGCCTTACGCGCCTCCTGAACGGGCTGCTGCAAAAGTCGAGTCACGTCCCCGAGCCGCCGCGGATAGTCGGTGTTCAACGGCTGGTACAGGAACTCGCGACCCTGATCCGCTACCAGCTACCGCCCCATGTCCGGCTCAATACCGAAGCCCCGGAAGACCTGCGGTGCCGAGTGCCCGAGGACGGGATCAGACAAGCTGTTCTCAATCTGGTGCTCAACTCCGTCGCGGTAATGCGCGAGGCCCCCGGCACGGTGACCATCCATGTCGAGTACCGGAATGGCTCGCTCGAAGTCCAGGTCCTGGATGACGGCCCGGGCTTTCCCGAGGCGCTGCTGTCTGGGGGCATCCGACCTTTCGTCACGTCTCGTGAGTCGGGGACGGGTCTCGGACTCGCCATCGTGAAGCGCTTCGCGCGAGATCTGGGTGGGGAACTCACCATTGCAAACCGAGTGCCGCGAGGAGCATGCGCTACGCTGACTTTGCCTTGTGCGCGAGAGGATGTCCGACACGCTCTTGCTGATTGAGGATGAGCCGCTGCTGAGCGCGGAGCTGGTGCGGCATTTCCAGCGCGAAGGCTTCGAGGTCATCACCGCCGGCACCCTTGCCGATGCGAAGCGTCTGCTGCTGCATGATCAGGTGCAACCGCTGGTAGTGATATCGGACATGAGTCTTCCGGACGGAAACGCGCTGGACCTGTTGGAAGCAATCCGGTCCGAGGCCATGGGCGGGGAGTGGCTGTTCCTCACCGGCTACGGAGGGGTGGCCGACTCTGTTCGCGCCCTGCGGCTCGGCGCCTACGATTTCCTGGAGAAACCCTGCGAGCTGGACCGGCTCAACCTGGTTGTTGCTGGGGCAGCCCGAAGCGCCCGTGCGCAGCGGCAGCTGCGTGAGCGAGCGGCGGCGCAGAATCGGCGCTTTGCGCCCGCAACATTTGTTGGACGGAGCGACGCGGCGCGATCGGTGCGCGAGCTGCTGACAATGCTAGCCCGGGCCCCCCTCAGTACACTGCTGCTGACCGGAGAGACCGGTACAGGCAAGGGTCTGGCTGCGAGGATCCTGCATTACAGCGGCGCGCGCCGCGAGGGACCTCTGGTCGAGGTCAACTGCGCCGCTCTGCCTCGCGACCTGCTCGAGTCCGAACTGTTCGGCCACGAGCCAGGCGCCTTCACGGGCGCCAAGGGCCGCCGGAGAGGACTGATGGAGCAGGCTCATGGGGGCACCATCTTCCTGGACGAGATTGGAGAGCTGAGCCCGGATCTGCAGGCAAAGCTTCTCACTGCCATCGAGGATCGGCGTTTACGCCGCTTGGGCGGGTCCAACCAGATCGAGATCGATATTCAAGTCGTTGCCGCCAGCAATCGCGATCTTTCCGAGCGCGTGCAGAGCGGGGCCTTCCGGGGCGATCTTTTCCACCGCATCACCGTGTTCACGCTCGAGTTGCCGGCATTGCGGCATCGCAAGGAAGATCTCGATGATCTCGTCCCGCTGTTTGTCGCGGAATACAACGCCAAGGCGGGAAAGTCGGTTCGCATCGTTCCCGATGCAGTCTGGGAGTCGCTGCGTGCCCACGACTGGCCCGGCAACGTTCGAGAGCTGCGCAACGTGGTGGAGCGCTGCGTCTTGCTGTCCGATACGCAGATCTTCGCCGGACAGTGGCTGCAGTTGCGGCCTCTGTCTTCCCCCACCCAGCCGGAGACGACGGTTCGCGTTGGACTAGACCGTGCGCTCCGACTCCCCTTGGACGGGAGCCTGAGCTTGGAGGAAATGGAAAGGAAGATCGTCAGCGAAGCGCTCGAGCGAGCTGGATACAACGTCACAGCCGCGGCGCGGCTGCTGGGCACTTCTAGAGAGACGCTGCGCTACCGTG
>JBGPPC010000161.1:0-9710 GCA_041488355.1 Gammaproteobacteria bacterium | reverse complement strand
GCTCGTCCAACGAGTGGTAGCCGCAGGGCGCATTGTTGTACAGGTCTTCGATCTCCTCGGCGTGCCGGCGCGCGGTGGCCTCGGCCTTCCTGCGTTCCGCAATCTCCCGCGTCAAGGCCCGGAAGGCAAAGAGCAGAAACACGAAGGCGACGAGATTGCCGAGGACGATGACCAGAGCCGTAACAATTTTTTCTTTTTCGAAGACGCGTGAGCGCGCCTCGAGCAAGCTCTCCTCCTCTGTCTTCATCTGAGAGATGAGCTCGTGGATCTGATCCATGATCGCCTCGCCTTGAGCCAGCAGGGGCACAGCGGAGGCGGCATGGAGCTTCGCCGTTTTCTTGAGCTCGATACCGCGCCCCAGTACGGCCAGCCTGCTCGAGACCAGGGGCTCGAGTCTCGCGAGGATTTTCTGCTGACTCGAGTTGTCCGCGGTCATCTCTCGCAGCAGTTCCATTTGCTGCGGCAGCGCCTTCACTGCGGTGTCATAGCCCTCGAGATACCGCTTGTCGCCCGTGAGCAAATAGCTCCGCTGCGTCGCCACAATCCGTTCGAGCTGAGACATGACCTCTTCGAGTGTAAGCATCGCGCGATGGGTGTGGTCGACCCATTGCGCGCCATCGACGAAACGGTGGATGCTGCCGTAGGAGATCAGGGCGATGGCGCCGAAGATCAGGAGAGCGCCGAGCCCAAGCTTGGTAGAGGTGCGTTCGAGGGGCTGGGCCATGGCGTTAACTCGAAGGAAAGGCGCCTGCGACGTTGACGGAGATGGAGTGCCGTGAGCTAATTCTGTGCCAGTCAACGGCAAGCTGCAGATTCGAGTAAACCCTTATCAGCGAAGGGGATTGGTGTCCTCCTGATGGGGCTCCGGTGCTTCCGGCACCCAGCCTCTGGTCCCCTTGCAGGCCTTGAGTTTTTGCTTGCATCGATTCACGCACTGCAGCTCGGCGCTCTGATCATCGCGCGGGCAGGCGAGCAAGCACGAACTGTTGGGTTTGATGCAGTGGGTTGGGGTTGGGCTCCAGAACTCACGGGGTTGGCGCGCGGTCTCGCCCATCTCGTTGCTCGGGCGCCCACCTACGGTATTCGCCTTGTTGAGTTTGAAGCTCCCGGTTTGCCGTCTGCCGTTCCTGAGGCTGAGCATGTATTTCCCGCTAAAGCTCGCCATGGTGGGGCCACAGGCGCCTCTCATTCGCAGTAGCGTCAGCTGCCCGAGGTCGCTGCGGAGGTCGCACGTGCCGAATTGCTCATCTCCGCGAAGGACTCCACTGCCTGATTGCGGCGGGCCCGTCTTAACAGTACCGGTAACGCCGGCGAGATTGACCTCGAACTTCAGTGCGATGGGTACTGGTGGATCGGAGGGGTTATCGCTGACGAGCCAGCCGTCGAAAGCGCTTTGATAAGCGAGCCCCAAGGATGGAGCTATCCCGCAGATGAATAGCAGCGCCAGCTTCAACCCATGCTGCAGCGCAATCTTCGACTCGGCGAGCGGTTTGATGTTGCTCCCGTTGGGAAGAATCGGCCCAATCCGGCGCATTCGAGAGGTGGAAGTGTGCCTGGTCCCCTCGCCGGCCGCCAGTGATGGGACCCGTGGAGGTCCCCCAACGTTGCGCGAACGTCAGACTGTCTGCTGCCCTAGGGCATTCGCCAACCGACGCAGGGGGCAATAGGGTTGGCCGCGGGCAGATCGTTGGTGCGCGCCCAGTGCTTCTGACTAACCGTAAGCGGGGTGCCCACTGCCCCAGTGGCCCGCGTCGGACCACCGGCGCTGCGGCCGCCTTTGGCGCACCGCAACCTCGGAGTTGGCCGTTTGCTCCGCCGATGCGGCGGCTGTGCTGCCGGAACGATGCTCGTAGTCGCTCAACTCTCGAATCAAGGACTGAAAGCGTCCAGCCTCCAGGAAAGGTTTGAGCGTCTGCGCATGCTCCGACAGGAGCCGTTTCGCTGCGTCATAGTCGCGCTCGCTGAAAATCGGTCGAGCTTTGGACCCAAAGTACATAACGTCCCTAGCTTCCATTGCCAATCCCATTTGTTCAGGCTTCGGCCGGTATGCTGTCGGTCGCGCGACCGACAGACTGGCCGTATCGACCTCTCCGCACTATCCGACACAGCGTTTGCCGCGTCCAGAATGGTGAAAGGAATGTCGCGCCCGGAGATTCCCCATCCAGCCCCAGGTGCAGCTTCGACTTTGGCTTTCGCAACGACGCCAGCCGCGTTGACCGACAGTGCAGATGATATCGTTGCTCGGCTACAAGAGTATTTCGCCCCGGGGAACACGCAGACGAGACCGCAAAGCCGGCTGGGGTCAGTACCACAGGCGAAAAGCCAGGACACCAGCCGCCAGACCAATGCTGGATAGCACGTTGGCGACGATTACGCCGGAGACAATGCGCAGGAGGGAGGACGAATGGCGCCTCAAAACGAGCACCGCTATCGGTACCTCGACCAGGACGCTGAAGACCACCCACAATCCGACGAACGCAAGCAGATGCCGACCCATTACGCCTTGCGTTCCGAGGTAAGAGCTCAGCTCGTTTGAGTTCACACTGGGGAATACGTAGCCCAGCACGACGCAGGCAAAATTGGCCGCCGTGGCGACCCAGAAGGCCCGATCGCGCACGGAGCTTCCGCCTGGTCCCGGGTGTAGCCATCGTCCCAGCGCCTCGCCTTCCACCAGCACGGCCAACACGAGTGCAACCACGCCCATCCAGTTCGAGGCCCGGTAGATTTGGACGATTCCGATGTTGGCCTCGGCGGAGGAGCAGAGAACCGACAATAGAAATGCGATTGGAAGGGTATGTCGTAACATCTGAACTCAGCGCCAACAATCAGGCCAGCGAAGTCGCCCGGCGCATTTTCCCAAAGACTGGAGTGACTGGATCAGGACTCACCGATGATCGGCGATTCCAAAATGCAAACACGAATGCCAAAGGAATACCGCCAACTGCAGACACGGCGAGGTTTAGGCTGACCACCAAGACGAGCCAACAGCGTACGTCATCGCTTCTTGGCGATGGGTGCAGGCGACGGCCTGGCGGGCAGATTACCTTCCCAGCCGCAGCCAATCGAGCCGCAGCGGAAGCGCCTCCGCGGAAAGAGCAGGCTGATCAATCGATCGAACTTTCGACGCTGGACACGGTGAGCCGGACCGCCGCAGCGAGGACATTCCCGATCGTGAGAGCGGTACATAGGTCTGGCCCTCGAAAACCTGTCGGCTGCAGGCGCATGCTCCTGGCGTAACGGTACTCTCACGGGATATAGCTCGCCGCGAGGGCATTGCCTGGGTGATGCGCATGCAGCCATGATACCCTCTCCCGGGCGTTCTCGATCCAGCAAATATCCGTGCCCCAAGCCCGTTGCGCGCGCGGCTTCAAGATCGCGCTGTTTGACCGAACATGAAAATCAACACGTTTTGTCCCTGCGGCGGTCCGTGCGTGCGGATCGCTTGAAACCGCGGGCAGCATGGGTGACTACCAAGCGCGCTCCCTTGACACGCACGTATGCCGCATCCGCGACCAGCGTAGGCTGACACCGCACAACGGCTGGCGTCTTGGCGCGGTCTACGGCTACGGCTATTGCCTCAGGCACAACTCAATCGAGATCACGCCAGCGATGGAACTGGCTGGTGTCAAGGCGCTTGAAGAATCCGGAACTGCTAGACAATGGGTTTGTGAAGCTCTGCGCATTGAAGTGGAGTGTCAAACTCTATGCGCGGCCGCAAGAGCGCCAAATGGCTTCTCAGTCGGACTGCTACCAGCAGAACCAGGAACACTGCCAGCGCTATCAGAACACTGTCGCCACGATGGGACATTTCATTGAGGGTGGTGCCAAGGCTGTGCTGTGTAAGCGGCGCCGAGATTGCGCAGGAACCTTCACTTCTGGAGGCGGTGGAAAAGTTGATCTACTACCTGATCAACAATGTCCTTCTTTAGGGCAACTGGATCGATCGATGCGCCCAAAACGCAGTGGCAATGCTGGCAGACCAAGGTCACGCCGTGCCACTTTGGCTGCCAGTTCTCCGTCACATCGATGTGTTCTATTTCCGCCCGAAGGACTAGCGTGTCGCATTTGGGGCACTTCCCGGTCTGAATAGTTCCCATGAGATCACCTTCCTGCTGAATCCTTCCGTAGTGGCTGGACGCGGGCCGTGAGGCACGAGTTACCCATCCATCATACCGCCCAAGCAGGGACCAGCGGGCAGGGCGTGTAGCGGACCGTGTATCCTACGCTGCGAGCTGGGACGAAAAGTTCTTATCTATCAATGGTTGATCCAGACCCATTCACAGTTGAACAATAACAACCGACGCGAGAGACGGCCCTTGCGATGAACCCGAAGATCATGGTCCTCAATGGACCCAACCTGAACCTGCTGGGCGTGCGTCAGCCGCATATCTACGGCCACGACACGCTGGCCGAGATCGAGAAACGGCTGCAGACCCGAGCCAGATCGCATGACCTGGCGATCGACATGCGCCAGTCGAATCACGAAGGTGAGTTGGTGACCTGGATTCAGGAGGCGCGCACGACCTGTGCCGGCATCATCATCAACCCGGCCGCATACACACACACGTCGGTCGCGATTCTCGACGCGCTCCTGGCATGCGAGTTTCCCGTGATCGAGCTGCACCTGTCCAACCCGCACAAGCGCGAGGAGTTCCGTCACCGCTCCTTCGTGACCCTTGCAGCCAAGGGCGTGATCGCGGGCTTCGGCGCTTACGGTTACGAGCTGGCGCTCGACGCGATGGCGAAACTCGTCGAGGATCAGCGTACGCAGGCAAAACCGCCGAAGGGTGCGAGGACAAAGCGCGCAACCAAGAAGTAGAAGGCGGTGCTTACCAGTCGCCCTTAGGCGGGTGGGCGCGCACGGCTGCTTCGTTGACTTCCGTGCCCCAGCCCGGGCCAGCGGGCAGGATCAGATGACCGTTGTCAATGACCGGTTGCACGGTGAACAGATCGTTGTGCCAGGGCACCACGTCCGGATCGATCTCCATGATGCGGAGATTCGGCACCACCGCGGCCAGATGTGCGCTCATCATCGTGGACAGGTGCCCGTAGAAGTTGTGAGGCGCGATGTTGATCTCGTAGGTATCGGCCATTGCCGCGATCTTGAGCGACTCCGCAAACCCGTTCCACGGCACGTCGATGATGGCCACGTCTACCGACGCGCTCTCGAAAAAGGGACGGTAGTCGCGTCGACCGAACAGGCACTCGCAGGAGGCGACGGGAATGGTAGTGCGGCTGCGAATGTAGGCGAGCGCCTTGGGGTCCCGTGTGTCGATCTCGACCCAGGACAGATCGTAGGACTCCATGGCGTACGCCACCTGCAGGAAGCCCTCGGTCTTGAAGTTCCAGTTGAGGTCCACGAGCAATTCCACGTCTCGGCCTGCGCCTTCGCGGAAGGCGGCAAGTTCCGCTCGGATGGCGTCCAGCACATAGCGATCCGCGTTCAGATCGGGGTAGCCGTCGCCGCGGCCGAAACCGCCATTTCGCACCCGCGGATTGCCGTCGCCAAGCAGCAGGACGTTGGTCTTGAGTGCGCCATAGCCACAGCTCACCACTTCTTTGCCCAGCTTGACGAGATCGTCGTAGCTGCTGACCTTGGGTATCCCCATCCTGTCACCCCATACCCGATAGGTACCACAGTGCGACCAGTACAGCCGTACCTTGTCGCGAACCGGGCCGCCAAACAGCTCGAACACCGGTACGCCGAGCGCCTTCGCTTTGATGTCGATGAGAGCGTTCTCGATGGCTGCGATGGCCTGGTGCGTGATCCCGCCTTGGGAAGTGCGTCCGCGGGCGTACAGCCATGCCGAGTGTGCCGCAAACTTGCGCGGATCCTGCCCGATGAGCAGCGGGGCGAGGCTGCGGATCAAGGCCGTGACCCCGTGCCCCCCGAATGTCTCGTTGTATTCGCTCCAGCCGACGAGGCCATCGTCGGTGGTGATCTTGAGAAAATCGAAGTTGCGCCAGGCGCCATCCGCGCTCATCGGTTCGATGCGTTCTATTTTCATGTCTCCCCCTGTGTCGGTTCTGCGGCTGCCCTCGCGGCCGGATTTAGTATCCTGAGTCGTAAGTTCGCCGCCGAAAACCGCCCAGTTGACCGCCATGCTGTGTTGCGAAGCCTCGTCGTGGCGCCCGCCACTGCCGAGGCTTCGCGCCTTGCCTGGCGGCCAACCGGACGGTTTTCCAGTCGGTGTTGAGCCTCTTGCAGCACACGCACCCAATCGCTTCCGCCGCATCGGAACTTGCCGACGAACTTACGACTCAGGACACTAGAATCGCATCGATCTTAAGTGGCGTCGCGCTGGCTGTCGAGGACTCACCCGGCTCACGCCTTTGACGAGCATCGTCGGCGGTGAGACAGTAGCGGATGTCGCTTCGGTAAGCCCGTTACAGTTCGGAGGTTAGCAATGCCAAACGACCACCTGGAGAACATGAGAGCGATCGGCACGGCCACAGCGCGCACGGCTGCGGCCGTGGACTTGCCGCCGATGCCGGCGCAGCCGACGCTCGTAGACATCCTCACGCTGAGATTGCACAAGCCCAAGTTCGGCCTGCCGTTTGCCGCGGCGCACCACGGCGTGCAATGCGCGTCGCTCGCAATGAAGGCGGGTGTGGACGAGGAGACCGTACTCGCCTGTCTGCTGCACGACGTTGCCATGGCTTTGATGCGACCAGACCACGGCTGGTGGGGCGCTCAGCTCGTTGAACCCTACGTGTCCGAGCGCGTCGCGTGGGGCATCCGCTACCACCAGGCGTTGCGCTACTATCCCGACCCGGCGGTGGGTTATGAGTATCCGGAGATGTATGTAGCGATGTTCGGCGCGGACTACCACCCGCCCGCCTACATCGAGGCGGCGTACCAGCATGCCCGCAGCCATCGCTGGTACATGACTGCGCGTCACATTACGATGTTCGACGATTACAGCTTCGATCGAAGCGCGCCGTTCTCCGTGGATCCGTTCCGCGACATCATCGGACGCCATTTCCGGCAGCCCGCGGAGGGGCTGGGCAACGACGCCGGTCCCGCCGCCCACATGTGGCGCACGATCATTGACCCGACCAAGCCGTTGTAACCCCGAAAGTAGAAGCCTGGCCAATCCGCGCTACGAGAGTCGATCGTTCTGCCGGGCTAGCGCTCAGATCCCGCGCTCCTTGAACACCTCGCGCGCGATGCGAAAGCTCTCTACTGCGGCGGGTACGCCGCAGTAGATCGCCACCTGCAGGAATACCTCCTGGATGTCCCCTTTGGTCAGGCCGTTGTTGAGCGCGCCGTTGAGATGCAGCTTGAGTTCGTGCGGCTTGTTCAGCGCCGAGAGCATGGCCAGGTTGAGCATGCTTCGCGTCTTGCGCGGCAGGCCAGGGCGGTTCCACACATCGTTCCAGCAATAGGTATTGAGCAGTTCCTGCAGTGGACGGTTGAACTCGTCCTGTGAGGCGATGGACTTGTCCACATATTCCGCGCCCAGAACTTCGCGGCGCGTCTTAAGTCCGGCGTCGTAACGTTCCTTGTGATCTCTCTTGTCCATCGGTGTGTCTCCTGGCGTGGTCCGGGGTCCCGGGCTGGTCGGATTATGCACACGCGGGGGCCTTCCCGCTTGCGGAACGCGTGGCGTTGACGGGCGTGTTGCTGGCAATTGGGCCTACACCCGGGTTGACCCTCTATGGAGAGCCTGAATACACTTGCAGCTTGCGCGGATCGGCCCGGGAGGGTCAGCGCGGAGGAGCACCGATGACCACGGCCTACGACCGGGGCCGGGAGGACGTGAGCAACATCGTCCACCTGGAGCACGTCAACGTCACTCAACCCGACCAGCGTCTGGCGACGCTGTTCTATGTGTCGGGCCTGGGGTTCACGCGCGATCCCTATCTCATGGTTGGGCTCGAGAACATGTGGATCAACATCGGCCGCAGCCAGATGCATCTGCCTACCAACCGCCCCCAGCGCATGCGCGGGACGATCGGCCTGGTCGTTCCTGATCTGACTCTGCTCAACCAGCGGCTTGCGCGGGTTGCACGCGCACTCGAGGGAACAGAGTTCAGCTTCGTCGAGCGCGCTGCGTTCGTGGATGTGACATGCCCCTGGGGCAACCGCTTCCGGTGCCACGCGCCTGCCCCCGAGTTCGGCGAGACCGAGCTGGCCATGGCCTATGTCGAGCTCGACGTGCCGACCGGCAGCGCCGAGGGTATCGGGAGGTTCTATGCCGAGATCATGGAGGCGACCACCGAGATCATGACCCGAGACGGTGCGCGCACCGCCTCGGTGTCCGCGGGCCGAGACCAGCATTTATTTTTCCGCGAGACGGCGCAGCCGGTGCCTGCCTACGATGGTCATCACGTCCAGATCTATATCGCGGATTTCTCGGGACCGTACCGGCGCTTGCTCGAGCGCAACCTCATCACGCTGGATGCCGACGCGCACGAGTGGCGCTTTCGCGACATCGTCGACACGCATACGAACCAGATACTGTTCACCGTGGAGCACGAGGTGCGCAGCCTCAAGCACCCGCTGTATGGCCGGCCGCTGGTCAATCGCAATCCGGCACAAACCAATCGGGCCTACGCCCGGGGTCTGGATTCGTTCCGCGGGAGTTATTAGCGACGCGGCCCGACCTTTCGGTCGAGCGAGGTAGCCTCGCTCGAGGCAGCGATTTCTTGGCTTTCTCCGCCGTATCCTGAAATCTTTTCGCCGCCGCGATCGAGGCCTCTGCCGCCCTGGTCACGAAGGATGCAAAGTCTGGCAAGGAAAATGTTTGAGATTGGGCAGAGGGAACCGACCGTTCCAGCGCATGTCGCTTCACCCCGACGCAGGAACAAGCGCGCAACCACTGATACAGTTTCAACTGAGACAGGGCCGGTTCGAATTTCTCAACTATGATCAGTCTCGATTCGCACGATCTGACCACGAAAGATCGCTGACCAAGCGATGCCGATAGGATGCGCTGACATGAACAGAACCCGATCCCGTTTTTTGCGTGACTTCTGGGCGCTTTTCAAGCCCTACTGGTTCTCCGAAGAAAGACTGGTCGCGCGCCTGCTGCTGCTCGCCATCATCGCGTTGACGCTCGGGATGGTGTACATGAACGTGCAGATCAACCAGTGGCAGAATCTTTTCTTCAACACGCTGCAGGACAAGAACAAGGCCGAGTTCTATCGACAGATCCTGCGCTTCGCGCTGCTCGCGGCGATATGGATCGTGATGTCGGTGTATTCGCTGTACTTGACTCAGATGTTGCAGATCCGGTGGCGCCGATGGCTGACCGACAAGTACCTCAAGGACTGGCTCACTGACCGCACATACTATCCGATGCAGCTCAAGGGGAGTCAGACCGATAACCCGGATCAGCGCGTAGCCGAGGACCTGAAGATTTTCGTCAACCAGACCCTGGGCCTGTCGATCGGCCTGATCAACGCGCTGGTCACACTGGTGTCCTTCGTCGGCGTGTTGTGGGTGTTGTCGGGCCCATTGGCCATTCCACTTGACGGCCGCGAAATCGTTATTCCGGGTTATATGCTTTGGGCGGCGTTACTCTATGCGGCCCTCGGAAACGGGTTGGCAAACAAGATCGGGAAGCCGCTCATCGGGCTGAATTTCAACCAGCAGCGCTATGAGGCGGACTTCCGCTACAGCCTGATGAGGTTCCGTGAAAACATGGAGGGTGTGGCGTTGTACCGTGGCGAGGATGACGAGCTGCGAGGCTTCGGCACGCGCT
>JBGPPC010000160.1:0-9723 GCA_041488355.1 Gammaproteobacteria bacterium | reverse complement strand
CTCGAAGCTGGACAGATCACCGACGACACGCAGGCGGATGCCGCTCTCGTGCAGTTTGCTCACCTCGCTGTCGAGCGCGCGGATGAACAGCTGCATGAGGAACGATACCTCCTCGGGCGGACGGCGCCAGTTCTCGCTGCTGAACGCAAACAGCGTGAGGTACTCGACGCCGGTCTGGATGCAGCAGCGCACCATGTTGCGCACGGTCTCGACCCCGCGCCGGTGTCCCGCCACGCGCGGCAGATGCCGGCGTCGGGCCCAGCGGCCATTGCCGTCCATGATGATGGCAATGTGGCGCGGCACTTCGCGCGCTGCGGGAATATCGACGGTGGAGCTGACGAAGGCGGTCACGGCAGTCGATCAAACGGCCATCAAGTCCACTTCCTTCGCTTGCAGCACCTTGTCGATCTCGGCGATGTAGCGGTCGGTGAGCTTCTGAACCTCGTCCTGGGCGCGGCGCTCGTCGTCCTCCGAGACCTTCTTGTCCTTCAGCAGTTCTTTGAGATGGGTGTTGGCGTCGCGGCGGACATTGCGCACCGCAACCTTCGCGCCCTCCGCCTCGTGCCTGACCACCTTGATCAGCTCCTTGCGCCGCTCCTCGGTCAGCGCCGGCATCGGCACGCGCACCATCTCTCCCGTGGTCGACGGGTTCAGCCCCAGGTCCGAGTCGCGGATGGCTTTCTCGATCACGGGCGCCATACGTTTCTCGTAGGGCGTGACCGCGATCGTGCGTGCATCAGGTAGCGTCAAGTTGGCGACCTGCTTGAGCGCCGTGGGGGTGCCGTAGTAGTCCACCATGATGTGGTCGAGCAGCCCGGTGTGCGCGCGCCCGGTGCGCACTTTGCCGAGGTCGATTTTCAGCGCGTCCAATGTCTTTTGCATCTTCTGGTCGGCCGATTTCTTGACGTCTGCAATCATGCTCGCACTCCTTCGCCATCAGTTGTAAACCAGAGTGCCTTCGTCCTCGCCCAAGACAACGCGCCTGAGCGCGCCGGGCTTGACGATGCTGAACACGCTCACTGGCAGCTTCTGGTCCCGACACAGAGTCAGTGCGGTCGCGTCCATGACCTTCAGATTCTTGACGATCGCCTCGTCGAAGGTGAGCCGCTTGTAACGCATTGCGTCGGGCTTGGTGTTGGGGTCGTCGGTGTACACGCCGTCCACCTTGGTCGCCTTCAGCACGATGTCCACGTTCATCTCCATGCCGCGCAGCGCCGCCGCCGTGTCGGTAGTGAAAAACGGATTGCCGGTGCCGGCACCGAAGATGACGACCTTGCCCTCCTCGAGATAGCGCATGGCTTTGCCGCGGATATAGGGCTCGGCGACCTGCTCGATGTTGAGCGCGGATTGCACGCGGCTGGCCAGTCCGATCCGGCGCATCGCGTCCTGCAGCGCGAGCGCGTTCATCACCGTGGCGAGCATCCCCATGTAGTCGGCTGTAGCCCGATCCATCCCGGCCGCGCCCAGAGCCACCCCGCGGAAGATGTTACCACCGCCGATCACGATGCCGAGTTCCACCCCCATGCCCACGACTTCCGCTACCTCGGTGACGATCCGTTCCAGCGTCGCGCGGTTGATCCCATAGGCATCCTCCCCCATGAGCGCTTCTCCCGAGAGCTTGAGCAGTACGCGCTTGTAAGCGGGTTTGGGTTCCATCCTCGTACCGGGCTGTGAGTGCTGCGGCTTGTCTGCGCAGTCGTTGGTTGGGTCAGGAGGGTTGCTTGTCCTTGTCTTGCTGCTTCGCTGCTCCGGCTTGAGCTGCGACTTCCGCGGCGAAGTCGCCTTGCTTTTTTTCTAAGCCTTCGCCCACTACGTAGAATACGAAGCTCGCGATCTGCGCGCCAGCCGCTTTGAGCAGCTGCTCGACGCTGCGCTTGTCGTCCTTGACAAAAGGCTGACCGAGCAGCGCCACTTCCTTGAGGAACTTCTGCACGCTGCCCTCAACCATCTTATCGACGATGTTCGCCGGCTTCCCTGACTCGGCCGCCTTCTGGGCGGCGATGTCCCGCTCCTTGCGGATCAGATCTGCGGGTACCTGCTCGCTCGATAGGGCCAACGGCTTGCTGAACGCGATATGCATCGCGAGGTCTTTGGCCAGCGCTTCGTCGCCGCCCACCAGGTCTACCAGCACGCCGATCTTCGAACCCCCATGCACATAACTTGTCAGCTTGCCTTTGGCCTCTACGCGAGCGAAGCGGCGGATGGACAGGTTCTCGCCAATGCGGCCCACTAGGGCGGTCCGGGTTTGTTCCACGCTCGCACCGTTTAGCGTCAGCGCCGCGAGTGCCGCCACGTCGGCTGGGTTACGAGTCGCCACCAGCTCCGCGAGCCCGCGCGCAAGGCCGAGAAAGTCATCATTCTTCGCCACGAAGTCAGTCTCACAGTTAACCTCGATGATTGCGCCTTGCTTTGCCCCCGAGGCAATGAATGTGGCCACCACCCCTTCTGCGGCGACCCGGCTGGCGGCCTTGCCCGCCTTGTTGCCCAACCTAACGCGCAAAATCTCTTCCGCTTTGCCGAGGTCGCCGTCGGCCTCACTCAGCGCCTTCTTACATTCCATCATCGGCGCGTCGGTCTTTTCGCGCAGTTCTTTCACCATGCCAGCGGTGATTTCGGCCATCTCAACTCCTGACTGATTGTGGGCGCGCCAAGCGCGCGTACCCTGATGATCAAAAAAAGGGGGCCTCGAGCCCCCTTTACACTCGATTCAAGCCGCATCACTGCGCCGCGTTGTCCTCACCGCCCTCGACCTCCACGAACTCGTCGGTCACGATCTCCTGGATAATCTGGGAGCGGCCTTCTAACACCGCGTCGGCCATTCCGCGCACATACAGTCGGATCGCGCGATTGGAGTCGTCATTGCCCGGGATGACGTAGGCAACGCCGTCAGGCGAGTTATTGCTGTCGACAATCGCTACCACCGGAATGCCCAGCTTGTTGGCCTCCTGCACGGCACCCTTCTGATAGCCCACGTCCACCACGAACATCGCGTCGGGCAGACCGTTCATGTCCTTGATCCCTCCCAGACTGCGCTCCAGCTTGGACAGCTCGCGCTGAAAGTGCAGCTGCTCCTTCTTCGACAGGCGCTCGACGGTGCCATCCTGCACCATCTGGTCCATGTCCTTGAGACGCTTGATCGACTGCTTAACCGTTTTGTAGTTGGTGAGCATACCGCCCAGCCAACGGTAGTCGACGAAGGGAGTTCCAACGCGTGTGGCTTCCTCACGGATGATCTCGCGCGCCTGGCGCTTGGTGCCCACGAACAAGATGGTGCCCTTGTTGGCGGCAAGCTTCTTCACGTAGCGCACAGCCTCGTTATACATCTCCAGCGTCTTCTCTAGGTTGACGATGTGGATCTTGTTGCGATGGCCGAAGATGTACGGTGCCATCTTCGGATTCCAATAGCGGGTCTGGTGTCCGAAATGGACCCCCGCCTCCAGCATGTCACGCATGGTCACTGCCACGAATCTGTTCTCCAGTTAAGGTTGAGCCTCCATCCGCGCGTCAGACCCGGCCGGCTGAAAGTCGCTCGACGCAGGCACCTTAACGTGCGCGGATGTGCGGATTTCCGCCGTCCCGGCAAACCACCGCCGTGTTCGGCGAATCAAGAATTATATCAGTCACATGCTGCGCGGCTCAAGCGCCTTTCGGGCGCACCCCTGTACGCTGCCTTCGGGTCTCGTACAGGCACAAAGCCGAGGCTACCGAGACGTTCAAGCTCTCGACGCGCCCGAGCATCGGGATGCGCACCAGGCGGTCACACCGTTCGCGGGTGAGCCGGCGCATCCCTTCCCCCTCGGCGCCCAGCACCCAGGCGAGTGGCCCGCTCAAGTCAGCGTCGGGCAGGCTCTCGGTGCCGGAAGGGTCGGCCCCGATCACCTGGAGCCCCTGTTCCTTCATCTCACCCAACGTGCGCGCCAGATTGGTGACCGGAATGAACGGAACAGCGTCGGCTGCTCCGCTCGCGACCTTCGCAACGGTGGGTGTCAGGCCCGCCGACCGGTCCTTGGGAGAGACCACTGCGTGTACACCCAGTGCGTCCGCGACCCGCAGACAGGCGCCCAGGTTGTGAGGGTCGGTAACCCCATCCAGCACCAATAGCAGCGCCTGTTCGCCGGCCGCGGCGATGACATCCTCGAGGTCATGGGCCATCCGAACGGGCTCGACCCGGGCGATCACGCCCTGATGCTTGCTGTGTCCGACCAACCCTTGGAGACGCTGCGCATCGACCAGGACCACGCGCGCTCCACGCTCTTGGGCCACCGCGACCAGATCGCGCAGCCGCGGGTCATGCCGTCCAGCGTGGACGAATATTTCTCGCACGCTGTCAGGATGGTGCCGCAGTCGGGCATGCACCGCGTGGAACCCGAAGATGAGCTGGTTCTCGCCGGTCATCAGCGCTGTTTGTCGGCCAACACGAAATCGAGCCGCGTGGTCTCAAGATCGGCCCGCACCAGTTTGACCTCGATGCGGTCACCCAAGCGAAAACGCTTGCGCGTGCGTTCTCCTACCAGCTGGTGGCGGGCGGCGTCGTATTGGAAGTAGTCGTTGCCCAGTTCGGACACGTGGACCATGCCCTCCACGTACACCGCGTCCAGCGCCACGAACACCCCGAAGGCAGCCACGCCACTGATCGTTCCGGCAAACCGCTCGCCGATGCGATCGCGCATGTAATAGGCCTTGAGCCAGGCCTCCACATCGCGGGTGGCTTCGTCCGCGCGCCGCTCGGTCTCAGAGCAGTGCTGCCCGAGCGCCGCCCAGTCGCCCGGGTCGTAGATTCCACCGGCGAGCGCAGCCTTGATACCCCTGTGCACCAGCAAATCCGGATAACGTCGGATCGGCGAGGTGAAGTGCGTGTATGCCTCGTAGGCGAGGCCAAAATGGCCGACGTTCTCAGGGCTGTACACCGCCTGGCGCAGCGAGCGCAGCAGCACGGTCTGCAGCAGCTGATAGTCCGGCCGGCCCCGGATTTCGCCCAGTAGCTTGGCGTAGTCTTTGGCGTGCGGGTCGTCGCCGCCGCCAAGTTGCAGGCCGAACTCGCGCAGAAACTCGCGCAGCACTTTCAGCTTCTCAGGCGTGGGTCCCTCGTGGATGCGATACAACGCGGGGTGCTCGTGGCGCCGCAGAAAGTCGGACGCGCAGACGTTGGCCGCCAGCATGCATTCTTCGATCAAACGGTGAGCGTCGTTGCGCTCTACTGGGTAGATCGCGGTGATCTTGCCCTGCTGATCGAATTCCATGCGCGTCTCAAGAGACTCGAAGTCAATAGCGCCGCGGAGCGCGCGCGCTTTGGCCAGCACATGGAAGAGTGCAGACAGATCCTGCAGTTGCGGCACCAACTCGCGTCGCTGCAGCGCTGTCGCGCCTTCCGGATCACCCAGGATGTCAGCGACCGCAGTGTACGTCAGTCGCGCGCGCGAACGCATCACCGCAGGATAGAACCGATAGTCCTTGATCTCCCCGCGTGCACCGACGACCATCTCGCTCGCTAGGCACAGGCGCTCGACCTCCGGGTTGAGCGAGCACAGCCCATTCGACAGGGCTTCCGGGAGCATTGGAATTACGCGACGCGGGAAATACACCGAATTGCCGCGCGCTCTGGCTTCGAGATCGAGGGCATCGCCGTGTTTCACATAGTGACTCACGTCGGCTATGCCGACCCATAAGCGGAACCCCTTGCCCTCGCGCTCGCAGTACACAGCGTCGTCGAAGTCCTTCGCGGTCTCGCCATCGATCGTGACCAACGGCAGGCGCGTCAGGTCGACGCGGTCTTTCCAGTCCCCCTTGCGGACTGTCGTCGGCAATGCACTGGCCAGAGCGTCGGCCGCAGGGGGGAAAGCGTGCGGCAGCTCGTGCTTACGCAGCGCGATCTCCACCTCCATGCCGGGATCGGCGTAGTTCCCCAGTACTTCGACGATGCGTCCGACCGGTTTCACGTTACGGTCCGGCTGCTCGATGATCTCGGCCACGACCACCTGCCCGCCGCGTGCGCCGTTGCAAGCATCCCGCGAAACCAGAATATCCTGGCTCAAGCGTCTATCTTCCGGCACCAGGTAGCACACGCCATGCTCCTCGTGCAGCCGTCCCACCACCCGTGTATGCGCACGCTCCAGCACTTCCACGATCACACCTTCGCGCCGACCGCGCCGGTCCAAGCCGGTCACGCGCACCATCACGCGGTCGCCGTGGAACACTCTGGTCATTTCCCAGGGGCTCAAGAACAAGTCCCCGCCACCGTCTTCCGGCACCAGGAAGCCGAAGCCGTCGGGGTGGCCCACTACGCGTCCACGGATCAGGCCAAGCTTCTCAACTACGCACAGAGCTCCGGCCCGGTTCCGCATGATCTGGCCTTCTCGCTCCATCGCGTTCAAGCGGCGCTCAAACGCCTCGACCTCCTCAGCGCGAATCTCCAGGAGTTCGCGCAGACGCGACGACTCGACCGGGACCCCCTCATCCTTGAGGACCGACAGGATCCACTCGCGACTGGGCAGCGGGAATTCGTAACGTTGCTGCTCCCGCGCCAAGAACGGGTCGGACGAGCGCAAGCCGGCCCTCTTGCGCGGCTTCTTGCGCTCGGAAACGGCGTCGCCTCGGCGCGTCATGGGCGCCGCCCTAGGCGGGCGTTGCAGCGAATGCAGGGCATTGGTCGACGCTTTGACATGGCAAGGTTTTGCAATAGAATGACGGCCCGCTGTGCCGAGATGGCGAAATTGGTAGACGCACCAGGTTCAGGTCCTGGCGGTCGCAAGACTGTGGAGGTTCGAGTCCTCTTCTCGGCACCATGAGCTCTGGGATCGAGCGCACCGAGCGGGCAAAGCGCGCAGCAGAGCGGCGGCCGGCATTGCGATGCCAGGTCTGCGCGCGCTCGTTTGCGAAGTGCTGCAGGCTTCAGGCCTCGAAGGGATGCCGGCGCACGATCGTGTCGTCGCGCTCCGCGCCGGTCGAGATCAGATCGATGGGTGCTCCGCAGACTGCTTCGATGCGCTTTAAGTAGTCGTGCGCCGGGTGCGGCAGGTCCTCCACCTTGCGTACGCCCAGCGTGCTCTGTGCCCAGCCTGGCACCTCCTCATAAACCGGTTCGCATTCGGCGAGCTCCTCGGCCCCGACCGGCAGGATGTCCAGATACTCACCGGCTACGCGGTAGCCCACTCCGATCTGCAACGTCTCCATCCCGTCCAGCACGTCGAGCTTGGTTATGCACAGTCCGGAGATCCCGTTGATCTGTATCGAGCGCTTGAGAGCCGCGGCGTCGAACCAGCCGCATCTCCTGGGTCGACCCGTCGTCGCGCCGACTTCCTGGCCGCGCGTAGCGATCTGGCGTCCGATATCGTCATCCAGTTCGGTGGGGAACGGCCCTGAGCCCACGCGTGTGGTGTAAGCCTTGGTGATGCCCAAGACATAGTGCAGCGCCTGCGGCCCTACTCCGCTTCCTGCCGCTGCGGCCCCGGCCACGCAGTTGCTCGAAGTCACGAAGGGATAGGTGCCGTGGTCCACATCCAGCAGCGTGCCTTGCGCGCCCTCGAACAGCAGGTTGCGGCCGGCCTTTTGTGCCTCGAACAGCCGGCGCGGGACATCGCCCACCATCGGTTTGATCTGGTCGGCCAGCGCCAGTAGTTCGTCGAGCGTCCGCTGAAAATCCACGGTCTCGGCGTTGAAGTACTGACGCAGGACGAAGTTGTGGAAATCCAGCACCTCGCCCAGCTTCGCCGCCAGCCGCTCGCGATGAAACAAATCCTGCATGCGAATGGCGCGCCGCGCGACCTTGTCTTCGTAGGCGGGGCCGATGCCTCGACCGGTGGTGCCGATCTTCCCTGCCCCCTTGGCCGCCTCCCGAGCCAAGTCCAGAGCGGCATGGTGCGCCAGGATCAGCGGGCAGGCCTCGCTGATGGTCACCCTGGAGCGAACTTCGATGCCGGCCTGCTCGAGCGTATGCACCTCGCTGAGCAAGGCCTGCGGGGACACCACCACGCCGTTGCCGATGAAGCAAGCGACATCCGGCCGCAGTATCCCCGATGGGATCAGGTGCAGCACGGTGCGCCGCCCATCGATGACCAGCGTGTGCCCGGCATTGTGGCCGCCCTGAAAGCGCACCACACCTTGGGCGTGGTCCGTCAGCCAGTCCACGACCTTGCCCTTCCCCTCGTCACCCCACTGGGTGCCAACCACTACGACGTTACGTGCCATTGGTCTGCCTGCCTGCTGTCTGCGCCGATGGGTTCTGCGATCAACTCAGCGTCTCGATTTGCCAGTCGGCGCCGCGCTTCACCAATTGCCGATCGCACCTCAGCTCGCCGCGGGTGGCCGCGTGGCCGGGCAGATCGACGATCACGACCTCGCCCTGGGTGCGCAGAGCATCGACCTTCCGCTGCAACAGCTCGTCGTCCGGCGCGTGCGGCGCGAGGATCGGCGAGGCTGCCGCGGGCGGCGGCGCGAGAGCGGCCAGTTCGCGTAGGTCGAGGCTGAACCCCGTGGCCGGGCGCGCGCGCCCGAACGCCTGGCCCACTTCATCGTAGCGCCCGCCCAGCGCAATCGCGCTGGGATGCCCCTTGGTATAGGCCGCGAACACGACGCCGCTGTGATAGTGATAGCCGCGCAGCTCGGCAAGATCGAAGCAATGCACCGGAACCACGCGCGCAAGCTGCGCAGCGATCGTCTCCATATCGGTCAGCGCCCGCCGCACCTCGGGAAAATCCGGCAACCGCTGGCGCGCCTCTTGCAAGATCGCCGCGTCGCCGTATAGCTCGGGCAGCAGGAGCAACGCCTCGCGCAGCACGGCGTCGAGCGGTGCAACCAGTTCGCGCAATGTCGGGACGTCCTTGGACTGCAGTGCCCTGAACAACTCTGACTCGAGGTCGGTAGCGATACCTCCGCGCCGCATCAAGCCGCGGAATACCGCCACGTGGCCGAGATCCAGATAGGGATCCTGCACGCCGGCGACGCGCAGTGCGCTTACCATGAGTGTCTGAATCTCGACGTCGCTTTCCACGCCGGCATGACCGTAGATTTCGGCGCCGATCTGCAGCGGTTCGCGCGTGCGGTTCAGGCCTGAGGGCTGGGCGTGGGCCACGGTGCCTGCGTAGCACAGGCGTGTAACCCCCTGGCGATTGAGCAGGTGCGCGTCGATGCGCGCGACCTGCGGGGTGATGTCGGCGCGCAGCCCCAGCAATCTCCCGGATAGCTGGTCCACCAGCTTGAAGGTGCGCAAGTCCAGATCGTGCCCGGTCCCGGTAAGGAGCGACTCGAGGTACTCGAGCATTGGCGGCATCACCAGCTCGTAGCCGTGGCTGCGGAACAGATCGAGAATGCGCCGGCGCAGACCCTCGATTCCCAACGCCACGGACGGCAGGATGTCCTCGATGTACTCGGGTAAGACCCAGCGTCGCATGATCAACGCCGCGTGCTCAATTCCGTCCCAGCAGTAGCAGGAACACCAAGCCCGTCAGCACCAGAATCAGGCCGAAGAAGCGCAACTGCCCGTCGGCCAGGCCGGAAACCTGCCGTATCACGGCGCGCCAGCGGGTCGGCGCCAGCAGCAGCGGCAGGCCTTCGATCACCAGCACGAGAGCGACTGCGGTCCAAAGGGGGCTGGACATGGTAACGGACGCCGGCGCTTTCGCCGCCACGCCTCATCGCTTGCCTGTAGGGCTCTTCAGGTACTTGAAGAAATCGGAACTGGGGTCCAGCACCATCACGTCGCTCTTAGTCTTGAGGCTCTGGCGGTAG
>JBGPPC010000159.1:0-9748 GCA_041488355.1 Gammaproteobacteria bacterium | reverse complement strand
CGGAGTTCGACCGCCTGTTCCGCGAGCTGCAGGAGTTAGAACGACGCTATCCCTTGCTGGTGACGCCCGATTCGCCTAGCCAGCGGGTGGGTGCCAGGGCCGAAAGCGAGTTCGCAGCAGTCGCCCATGCGCTGCCCATGCTCTCCCTCAACAACGCGTTCTCGGAGGAAGAAGTGGCTGCCTTCGATCGACGGGTACGCGAGTCCGCAGGATTGGAGCAGGTGGAGTACGCTGCCGAGCCGAAGTTCGACGGCCTGGCGCTCAGCATCACCTATGAAGACGGCCTGCTCACGACCGGCGCGACGCGCGGCGACGGCTACACCGGCGAGGACGTAACAACGAACTTGCGCACCATCCGCACCCTTCCGCTGCGCCTAGCGGCGAAAAACCCGCCCCGACTGCTGGAGGCACGAGGCGAGGTGGTCATGCTCAAGAAGCATTTCGAGGCCCTAAACCGGCAGCAGCGCGAAAGAGGTGAGAAGGAGTTCGCCAATCCGCGCAATGCCGCGGCCGGCTCTCTTCGCCAACTCGACCCACGCATCACGGCTGCGCGCCCGCTCACATTCTTCGCTTACGCTCTCGGCCGGTTCGAGGGAAAGGCATTGCCGACCGCCCGGCACAGCGATCGGATCAGCTATATGGCGGAACTACATATCCCCGTCTCCCCGCACAGGAAGATCGTGGCAGGCCTGGACGGCGCGCTGGGCTACTACCGCGAGATTGGCGCGAAGCGGGCCAATCTGCCCTATGAGATCGACGGCGTCGTTTACAAGGTCAACGATCTCAAGCTGCAGGAGCGGCTTGGTTTTGTGTCGCGAGCGCCGCGCTTCGCCTTGGCGCACAAGTTCCCCGCCGCGGAGGCGCAAACCGAGGTGCTGGCGATCGAAGTGCAGGTGGGCCGCACCGGTGCGCTGACGCCCGTAGCCCGGTTGAAGCCGGTATTCGTGGGCGGGGTGACCGTGACCAACGCCACCCTGCACAACGAAGACGAAGTCCATCGCAAGGACGTGCGCGTCGGCGATACGGTGGTGGTTCGCCGAGCCGGGGACGTGATTCCGGAGGTCGTGCGGGTGCTGGTGGAAATGCGACCTGCCCACACCTCTGAGTTCAAGACGCCCGACAAATGCCCGGTGTGCCATTCGCGCGTCGAGCGCCTTGAAGGTGAAGCGGTGGCGCGCTGCACGGCGGGCCTCTATTGTCCAGCGCAGCGCAAGCAGGCCCTCCTCCATTTCGCCTCGCGCCGGGCGATGGATATCGACGGTCTGGGTGAGAAGCTCGTGGAGCAATTGGTCGAGAGCGGCGTGGTAAAGACGCCGGCAGACATTTATGCCCTCGACGCGGAAACGCTCGCCGCGCTGGATCGCATGGGCGAGAAGTCGGCCACCAATGTCGTGCACGCAATCGAGCGAAGCCGCAACACGACACTGGCTCGCTTCATCTTTGCGCTGGGCATCCGCAACGTGGGGGAATCGACCGCACGCGATCTCGCCCGCGCTTTCGGCGACATCCAAGCCCTGATGAATGCGAACGAAGACCGTCTACAGCAGGTGCCCGACGTCGGACCCGTGGTTGCGCGCAGCATCGCCGGGTTCTTCGAGGAGCCCCACAACCGGGAAGTGGTATCCAAGCTGCTGGCCGCAGACATTCGCTGGGCGGATGTGGCAGTGCCGGCGGCCGGGCGTCTGGCAGGAAAAACTTTCGTGCTGACGGGAACGCTGCCGACTTTGACGCGCGAGGAGGCCGCCGCACGCATCGAAGCCGCAGGCGGCAAGACCGCGGCCAGCGTGTCGAAGAAGACATCCTATGTGGTCGCGGGCTCGGAGCCAGGCAGCAAATACGACCGCGCTCGGGAACTGGGTATTCCTGTGCTTGACGAAGAGGGCTTGCTACACTTGCTGGCCGATTCCAACTGAGCTGCTTCGATTGATCGGGAACGTGCCTTGAGCCGTATAAGGATAGCGGTGTTTCCAGTGGCGGGACTGGGCACCCGGTTTCTCCCCGCGACCAAAGCCAGTCCGAAGGAGATGCTTCCGATCGTCGACAAGCCCCTGATCCAGTACGCGGTCGAGGAAGCGGTGGCCGCGGGCATGACGCATATGGTGTTCATCACCGGTCGCAACAAGCGCGCTATCGAGGACCATTTCGACAAGGCCTTTGAGCTGGAGACCGAGTTGTCCGAGCGCGGCAGCGAGAACCTGCTCGAACTCGTCCGCGACATCGTCCCGAAGCACGTCACTTGTACCTACGTGCGCCAGTCGGAGGCGCTGGGGTTGGGACACGCGGTGCTGTGTGCTCGGGCGGTACTCGGCAGCGAGCCCTTCGCCGTCATCCTTGCCGATGATCTGATCGATGCCGATGTTCCCGTGCTCAGGCAGATGGCCGACGTATTTGACCGCGAGCAGCGCTCGGTGATCGCGGTCCAGCCGATCCCAATCCAAGACTCGCGCAGCTACGGCATCATCCAGGGTGATCCGGTCCAGGGCCGGCTGTACCGCATGACCGCGATCGTGGAGAAGCCGCATCCGGATGTGGCGCCTTCGAACCTGGCGGTGGTCGGGCGTTACATTCTGACTGCCAAGGTGCTGGACCTGCTGGAGCGTGTGGTTCCAGGTGCCGGCGGCGAGATCCAACTCACCGACGCTATCGCCGCACTGCTCAAGCTGGAAGGCGCGTTTGGCTACGAATTTCTGGGGACGCGCTACGACTGTGGAACCAAGCTCGGCTACCTCCAGGCCAACGTGATGTACGCGCTGAAGCATGCCGAAGTCGGTAAGGAATTCGCCGCGTTCCTGTCCAACGTCGCGGCCTCCGACAAGGATTGACCTTACGCCATGCGAGATCTCGCGCAGCTGTGGGAAGTACTCAAACGCGCCGACCTGGTCTGCAGCGAAGATCAGCTGCGGGTAGCCGTCCAACGCGTGGCGCAGGAAGTCACTGGAGTGCTGGCGGAGCGCGTGCCGCTGGTGTTGAGCGTGATGGGGGGCGCTGTGGTGTTTACCGGCCAGCTACTGCCGCTGCTTCATTTTCCGTTGGAGTTCGACTACATCCATGTCACCCGGTACCGCGGGAGCATGCAGGGCGGGACGATTCAGTGGAAGGTGGAACCCCGCCCATTACTGGCCGGACGCGTGGTACTGGTGGTGGATGATATTTTGGACGAGGGCCACACTATGGCGGCAATTCGCGACCGCATCCTGCAAGAGGGCGCGGCGGCCTTCTACAGCGCGGTCCTGGCGGACAAGGACATCAAGCGCGACAAGCCGGTGCGCGCGGACTTTGTGGGCGTGACCGTTCCTGACCGCTACGTTTTCGGCTTCGGTATGGACGTGGAAAGCGCTTGGCGGAACCTGCCGGCGATCTATGCCGTGAAGGACTAAGAATTGAGTGGCACTCATCGGAGTGCGTCGGGCGTAGGCCCGGCGGCGCGTGCCCGACCGATCGGCCTCGCTGCTGCTAACCTGGAACCCTCATGCTCGCAATAATCGGCGGCACTGGTCTGACCCAGCTGTCCAATCTGGCGGTTACGCGTCGACAAGTTGTACGCACGCCTTACGGTGAGCCCTCCGCCGCGCTGGTGTTCGGACAGATCGCCGGGCGCGAAGTGGTGTTCCTGGCTCGCCACGGACATGGCCACACGATTCCGCCGCACATGGTCAACTACCGAGCCAACATCTGGGCCTTGCACTCCCAGGATGTGGACAACGTGGTGTCAGTAGCAT
This sequence comes from Gammaproteobacteria bacterium, assembly GCA_041488355.1. Taxonomy (GTDB): domain Bacteria; phylum Pseudomonadota; class Gammaproteobacteria; order Burkholderiales; family SHXO01; genus SHXO01. The sequence continues at coordinate 6,029 of JBGPPC010000159.1, read as the reverse complement.
CGGTCGGCGGTATCCGGGCCGATCTTGGCCCAGGCGTGATCGCCGTTCCCGACCAGGTCGTCGACTATACGTGGGGCCGGCGATCCACGTTCCATGAGGGTGAGGATCGCGCCGTCGTGCATATCGATTTCACGCGTCCCTACTGCGATCGTCTGCGCGCTTTAGTTTTGGTGGCGGCGGCGGCTGCGGGCCAAGCCATCGTCAATGGCGGCGTATACGCAGCCACCCAGGGCCCACGCCTCGAGACCGCTGCCGAGATCGATCGCCTCGAACGCGACGGAGCCGACATGGTAGGCATGACCGGCATGCCGGAAGCGACGCTGGCCCGCGAGATGGGGCTGTGTTACGCGGCCATCGCGGTGGTGGCCAACCACGCAGCCGGGCGCGGGCAAAGCCGAACCGCCATCCGCATGGAAGATATCAACGCCACCCTGCAGACCGCGCTGACACAGGTGCGTGCGGTCATCGAGAGGTTGGTCGAGGCCCATGGCAGTTAGGTCCGTATTGCGGATGGGAGATCCGCGGTTGCTGGAGCGCGCGCACGAAGTGGAGCGATTCGGTACTCCCGAGCTCGACGAGCTGTTGCGCGACATGCACGACACGATGGAGGCCTTGAACGGGGCCGGCCTGGCGGCGCCTCAGATCGCAGTTCCCCTGCGCGTGGTGGTGTTCGGGCTCAAAAGCAACCCGCGCTATCCGGATGCCGAAGCAGTGCCTTATACCGTGCTGATCAACCCCGTCATCGCTCCCTTGGGCGAAGACAAGGAGGAGGGCTGGGAGGGGTGCCTGAGCGTACCCGGCATGCGCGGGCTGGTGCCGCGCTGGCGTGCGCTCCACTACCGCGGCTATGACTCGCAAGGTGAGGCAATCGATCGAACCGTGAGCGGATTCCATGCGCGCGTCGTCCAACACGAGTGTGATCATCTGGACGGGATCCTTTACCCGTTGCGGATACCGGACTTGCGCAACTTCGGGTTCCATGACGTGCTGTTTCCCGACCAACCGGTCGAGGACGAATAGGCAGCCCTTAAACTGTCAGCTGTAAGCGAAAACCTGTCGCCAACCTGCAAACTGTCACGGCGCACTCTGAAGCCGGTTGACGGCTTGGCGTCGAAGTAGCAAACTCATCGCGAACTTGCAGTTGGAGCGCAGATGGAAGCGTTGGTCGTCACCTGGCGTGAGTTGCTGATCCTCGTAGTCGCCGTCCTGGCCATTCATGTCGTCGAGCTTCTGCTGCTTTTGCGCTGGTCCGGTACATGGGGCGCATGGTCTCGGAGGCGGGGGATGAACACGCGCCCTGAAAGGGCACCGGACGACGGGCTGGTACGTGAGGTCGGCGACCTGCGTAAGCAGGTAGCCCGCCTGCAGGGGGAGCTAGATAAGCTGCCCGCGGCGCGGGGCGCGTCCATATCGCCCTACAACCTCGCCATTCAAATGGCGCGCCAAGGCGCCGGTGCGGGTGAGGTGGCAAACGGCTGCGGCATCTCGCGCGGCGAGGCCGAGCTGATCGTCGCGCTCTACCGCAAGCTCCGTATCTGACCTTCAGGTCTGAAGCTCGCGGATCAGGTCGCTTTCGAGACGGATTACCGTCTTGGTTTCGCGCAGCGCATCGCCGGTAATCACGAAGCTGTCCTCGGCACGCTCTCCCAGCGTGTTGATCTTCGCCGTCCGCACGCTGATTCCGTAGCTCACCAGTACCCGTGCCACGCTGGACAGTAGCCCGGGGCGGTCGCCCGCGATGAACGACAGGTACCAGGCGCTTCCCTTCTCGTCTGGTCGCAACCCTACTTCGGGTGTGATCGGAAAGCTGCGTACTCGGCGGCTGATCCGACCTTTGATCGGCGGCGGAAGCGGCCCTTGGTGCTCGAGCTGGGACGACAGCTCGTGCTCGATATAGGCGATGACATCGCGGTAGTGGCTGGTTGCCTTGGCGGGATCCATGACTTGAAAAGTGTCCAAAGCATAGCCGTGCAGCGTGGTGTAGATCTTGGCTTCCACGATGCTGAAACCGATGCGTTCGAAGAAGCTGCAGATGCGGGCGAACAGATTTCCGCGGTCTGGCGCGTAGATCAAAACCTGCGCGCCTTCCCCTATCGGCGACAGCCGCGCCTTGACAACCGCCGACTTGGTGTCAACCCGGCCGTTGAGCAGCCGCGCGTGCCAGGCGATCTCGCGTGCGTCATGGCGCAGGAAGTACGGGGTATCGAGTTGCGCCCACAGCTTCTCGTGCACCCCGTCCGGCAATGCGTACAGCCTGAGCTTTTCCAGCGCCAGCCTCTGACGGTTCTGCAGCCGACTCCCGGCGGGGTTGGTATCTCCCGAGAGATAGCGCCGGGCGGACCAGAACAAGTCTTCCAACAGCTTGCCTTTCCACGCGTTCCAAACCTTGGGACTCGTGCCCCTGATGTCGGCCACCGTGAGCAGATACAGCGCCGTAAGGCGGCGATCGTTGTCAACCAACCGCGCGAAGTCGGCGATGACTTCTGGATCGGACAAGTCCTTCTTTTGCGCCACCGACGACATTGTCAGGTGGTGCTCGACCAGCCATACCACCAGCTGGGTGTCCTCGGCGCTCACCCCATGACTGATAGAAAAGCGCCGGGCATCGCGCATGCCGAGGACCGAGTGATCACCGCCGCGACCCTTGGCAATGTCGTGGAACATGCCGGCGAGATACAACACTTCGGGTCGACTGAACTCGCTCATCAGCCGGCTGCACAGCGGATACTCGTGGGACATCTCCGTCACCGCGAAGCGGCGGAGGTTACGGACCACCATCAGAATGTGCTCGTCTACCGTGTACACGTGGAACAGGTCGTGCTGCATCTGACCCACGATGCGGCCGAAAGGTGGGAGATAGCGTCCGAGCACGTCGTAGCGGTTCATGCGCCGCAGGGCATGCGTCAGGCCAGTCCCGTGGTGAAACATGTCGATGAATGTGGCCCGGTTGGTCGCATCGCGCCGGAACGCGGCATCGATATGCCTGGCTCCTCGCCACAGCGCGCGCAGGGTCGATGCCGCAATGCCCTTGAGCTCGGGGTGGTCCTGCAGCAACCGGAAGGTCTCCAGAATGGCGGATGGGTGACGCTCGTAGAGTTCCGTGTCCACGCTCTCGAGCAGTTCGTTGCGCGCCTGAAAGCGCTCGTTGAGTGGAATGGGTTGGGTGGTCTGCGCCGGGAAGATGCTCACCCGCAGGTTTTGCAGGATGATCTCGTTGAGCTGTGTGACCGCGCGCGCGGTGCGGTAGTACGTCTGCATCAGCTGCTCGCTGGCGCGTTTGGCGGGCGAGTCGCGCAGCCCTACCTCGTTTGCCACGGGGGTCTGCAGATCGAACAAGAGCCGGTCCTCGCGGCGATTCGCCTGGTAGTGCAGGCGGATCCGCAGATCCTGTAGCGTGCGCTCGTGACGCGCCAGGTGTCTGGCTTCTTCGCCAGTGATGATATGGCGGCGCGCGAGGTCCATCCAGCTTCTGCCCACGCCGTTGGCGCTGGATACCCACAGAATGTTGGTGAGGTCACGCAATCCGCCGGGGCCTTCTTTGACGTTCGGCTCCAAGTTGTAGGCCGTGTCGTTGAAGCGTCCGTGCCGCAGCTGCTGCTCCAGCAGCTTGGCTTCGAAGAAACCCTTTGGATCTAGCGCGGCCTTGACGGTGGAGAAGAATCTCCGAGCCAACAGCCGATTGCCGGCGACGAAACGCGCTTCCAGCAGGTTGGTTTGCACCGTGACGTCGTGCGCCGCCTCCAATACGCACTGGTCGACTGAGCGCGCGCTGTGTCCGATCTCCAGGCCGACGTCCCAGAGCCGTCCGACCAGCTCGGATACTTTCTCCCTGACATCGTCGTCGATCTCGTCCGGCAATAGGAACAGCACGTCGACATCGGAGTGGGGGAAGAGCTGGCAGCGTCCGTAGCCGCCGACGGCGAGCAGGGCGAGCTCCGGCGGCATAGGCGACTCGCTCCAGACCGACCGCAACGCGCGATCCACAAGGGCCGTGTGTTGCCTTAGCAGCTGAGCGGGACCGGGATTGGCCGCATAGCGCGTGCGTAGATCGGCGCGTCCTTCAGTCAGAAACCGCCGGTATTGGGCGACGCTGTCGTAAGCGGAAACGGGGGAAGGCAGCACAGCCCCTGGCGAGGACATCGTCAGGCCGCCAGCCGAGCGGGTTGCGGCGATCCATTCGACAGCGTGAGTACCTCGAAGCCGGTTTCGCTCACCAGCACGGTGTGCTCCCATTGTGCTGAGAGGCTATGGTCTTTCGTGACCACCGTCCAGCCATCGGCCAACTGTCGGATGCCGGCTTTGCCGGCATTGATCATCGGTTCGATAGTGAAGACCATGCCGGGCTGCAGCTTCAGTCCGGTCTGGGGGCGTCCATAGTGCAGCACCTGTGGTTCCTCGTGGAATCGGCGGCCGATGCCATGCCCGCAAAATTCGCGCACCACGCTGAATCCCTGCCGTTCGGCATGCGCTTGGATGGCGTGGCCGATGTCGCCCAGATGGGCGCCCGGTCTGACGGCCTGGATGCCCAGCCACATGCATTCGTACGTCACGTCGCACAGGCGACGCGCTTGAATGGAAGGCTCGCCGACGTAGAACATGCGACTTGTGTCACCGTGAAAACCATCCTTGATGACAGTGATGTCGATGTTCACGATGTCACCCGGCTTGAGGCGCTTTGGCCCGGGTACGCCATGGCATACGACGTAATTGACCGAAGTGCAAATGGACTTGGGATAGGGCACGTAACCAGGCGGCGCATAGTTCAGCGGAGCCGGCGTAGTGTGTTGCACCTTCAACATGTACTCGTGGCACAGCGCGTCGAGCTCGTCGGTCGTGACGCCGGCCCTGACGTGGTCGGTGATGAAATCCAGCACCTCGCTGGCCAAGCGGCCTGCGACGCGCATGCTGTCTATTTCTTCGAGTGTCTTGAGATGGACCGACATCGGAGCCGGGCTCACGGCCGCCAGAGATTAGACCAAACCACCTGCGCTCCGCAGTCTGCCCTCCCGCCAAGATTGCGGCGCGGAGCGCGGATTGCCAGGGGGGTGTCGAAGTGACCGGGAGATCGGTCATTGGCTCCCCGACCTGGGCTCGAACCAGGGACCTGCGGATTAACAGTCCGTCGCTCTACCAACTGAGCTATCGGGGAACTCGCGAAGGCGCGTATGATACCGTCCGCTGTCGGCTCGGTCAACGCAACAAAAACACACTACGACCGATGGTTACGCGCCAAGACCAACCGCAGCGACCTCTGCAGACGCGAGGGAAACGCGCGCTCGCGCCGCATGCCGTCAGCGTGTGACCCGCGTGATGGCGTCGGCCACGTAATCGATGTTGTGCGAATTGAGCGCGGCGATGCAGATGCGGCCGCTATCGATGGCGTAGACGGAGAACTCCTCTCGCAGCCGCGCCACTGCGTCCTTCGACAGGCCGGAGTAGGAGAACATGCCTCGCTGCCTGGTCACGAAACCGAGATCGAAGCCGGGCGCACGCATCTGAACCTTTTCTACCAGCTGGGCGCGCATCGATCGGATTCGGCTGCGCATCTGACCCAACTCCTGCTCCCATAGCCGCTTCAAATCGGGGCTCGCAAGTACCATGGCCACGATCTTGCCCCCATGCGTTGGCGGGTTTGAGTAGTTCGTTCGCACCATTCGCTTGAGCTGGCTCAGCGTCCGTGCCGCTTCTTCGCTGCTTTGAGCAACCACGCTGAGGGCGCCGACACGCTCTCCATACAACGAGAACGATTTGGAGAACGAGTTCGAGACGAACAGCGGCATTCCCGCGTCGACGAAGCGTCGCACGACGCTGGCGTCTGCGTCGAGCCCGTCGGCAAAGCCCTGATAGGCCATGTCCAGAAACGGGACGAGATCCTTTCGCTTCACCACGTCGATCACTTGAGTCCACTGCTCTGCAGTGAAGTCGACGCCGGTAGGGTTGTGGCAGCAGGCGTGCAACACGACGACGCTGTGCACCGGCACGCTCTCCAGCGTGCGCAGCAGCCCTTCGAAGTCCAGCCCATGCGTTCT
>JBGPPC010000158.1:0-9780 GCA_041488355.1 Gammaproteobacteria bacterium | reverse complement strand
CTCGAGCGTCAATTCCGCCTGGTGTATGCGGAGGCGGACAGACGTAAGGGCATCACGGGCGAGAATCTGTTGCAGATTCTCGAGAGCCGCCTGGATACAGTCGCCTACCGCATGGGCTTCGGTGCCTCGCGTACAGAAGCGCGTCAGATCGTGCGACATAACGGCATCCTGGTGAACGGAAGGCGCGTCAACATCCCATCCTTCCAGTTGCGCCAGGGTGATCTCGTGGAAGTGGTCGAAAAAGCGCGAGGCCAGCTGCGCATCAAGGGCGCAGTCGAGGCGGCCGAGCAGCGCGGGTTTCCCGAATGGCTCGAGGTGGACGTCAAAGCGATGAAAGGAGTATTCAAATCCGCGCCACAGCGCTCCGACCTGCCGGCAACGATCAACGAATCCCTGGTGGTGGAGCTGTACTCCAAGTAATACCGAAATGGCATCTTCCCGTCTTGGCAAATTCCGCGGCTAGCTGGCGGGTCTGCCGAACGGCAGCAGCGAACAACTCGTTTCCGTAGAGGCACACCCTATGCAAAGCAGTACTCTTCTCAAGCCACGCATCATCGAGGTACAGAACCTTGGGCAGTTCCACGCGAAGGTGACCATGGAACCGTTCGAGCGCGGGTACGGCCATACGCTCGGCAATGCTCTACGTCGCATCCTCCTGTCATCGATGGGTGGTTTCGCACCTACCGAGGTCAATATCAGCGGTGTGCTGCACGAGTATTCGACCATTGACGGGGTGCAGGAAGACGTCGTCGACCTGCTGCTCAATCTGAAGGGCATCGTGCTGAAGCTCCATAATCGCGAGGAAGCGGTGCTCAACCTGCGCAAGCAGGGCGAGAGCGTGGTGACCGCCGGCGACATCGAGACGACCCACGACGTAGAAATCATCAACCCAGGCCACATCATTGCCCATTTGGCAGCTGGCGGTAAGCTGGACATGCAGATCAAGGTGGAGCAAGGACGCGGCTACATCCCGGCCACCGCACGCGCCGCCGCCAAGGAAGGGCGGACCATCGGCAGCATATTGCTGGATGCCTCCTTTAGCCCGGTCAAGCGTGTGAGCTACGCGGTCGAGTCGGCCCGCGTCGAGCAGCGCACCGATCTCGACAAGCTGATCATGGACGTAGAGACCAACGGGGTGATCGAGCCTGACGAGGCGATCCGCCACTCGGCCCGCGTGCTCATAGAGCAGCTGTCGACCTTCGCCGAGTTCAGACCGACTGAGACGATGGTGGAGCAACCGAGCAGGCCGCAGGTGGACCCCATCCTGCTGCGTCCGGTCGACGACCTCGAGCTGACGGTGCGCTCAGCCAACTGTCTCAAGGCCGAGAACATCTACTATATCGGCGACCTCATCCAGCGCACCGAGACCGAGTTGCTCAAGACTCCCAACCTAGGCCGCAAGTCGCTCAACGAGATCAAGGAAGTGCTCGCGTCTCGCGGGCTTACCCTGGGAATGAAGTTGGAGAACTGGCCGCCTGCCGGGCTGGAAAAACCCTAACCGAGGTGCAAGATGCGTCACCGCCTGGGACTGAGAAAGCTGAATCGCACCAGCAGCCATCGTTTGGCCATGCTGCGCAACATGACCAACTCGCTGCTGCGTCACGAGGCGATTACGACGACCTTGCCCAAGGCTAAGGAGCTGCGGCGCGTGGCTGAGCCGATCATCACGCTGGGCAAGAAGCCGAGCCTGGCCAACCGCCGGCTCGCGTTCAACCGCCTGCGCGACCGGGAGATGGTAGGCAAGTTGTTCGACGAGCTGGGCCCGCGTTTTGCCAACCGCAACGGCGGCTACCTGCGTATCTTGAAGTACGGGTTTCGCCGCGGTGACAACGCGCCCATGGCACTCGTGGAGCTGCTCGATCGGCCCGCGGGCGAAGCGCCCAGCAAGGCTGCCAAAGACAGCAAGTAATCGGGCGCATTGCGGCTGAAAATCCCAGCTCGGGTCCTCAGGCTGCAGCGACCCGTCTAGGGCGCTCGCCCGAGCGATCTAGGGCATCCCTCAAGTAACGACCGGTGTAGCTCTCCGGGTGATCCGCTAACTGCTCCGGGGTGCCTGCAGCGATGATCTGGCCGCCTCCATCGCCTCCTTCCGGACCTAAGTCGACGATCCAGTCAGCGGTCTTGAGCACATCGAGATTGTGCTCGATCACCACTACCGTATTGCCGTGGTCCCGCAACCGGTGCACTACGGTCAGCAGCAGCTCGATGTCGTGGAAGTGCAGTCCGGTAGTGGGCTCGTCCAGGATGTAGAGGGTGCGTCCAGTGTCTCGCTTGGACAGCTCCAGCGAAAGCTTCACCCGCTGCGCTTCCCCGCCTGAAAGGGTCGTGGCCGATTGTCCCAACTTGACGTAACCCAGCCCTACTTCCAGCAGCATCTGCAGTTTGCGCTCGATCGCCGGCACCGCGTTGAAGAACTGGTAGCCTTGCTCCACCGTCATCTCGAGGACTTGGTGGATGTTCCTGCCTTTATACTGGATCTCTAGCGTTTCGCGGTTGTAGCGCCGGCCGTGGCATACGTCACACGGCACGTAGATGTCGGGTAGGAAATGCATCTCCACCTTCAGCACACCGTCGCCCTGACATCCCTCGCAGCGGCCGCCCTTGACGTTGAAGGAAAAGCGCCCGGGACCGTAGCCGCGCTCCCGTGCCAGCGGAACTCCTGCGAACAGCTCGCGGATGGTAGTGAACAGCCCGGTATACGTAGCGGGGTTGGAGCGCGGCGTGCGTCCGATCGGGCTCTGATCGACGTTCACCACCTTCTCGAACTGCTCGACGCCATGAATCTCGTCGTATGGCGCAGGCTCGACGGCGCTGCCGTAGAGATGCCGTGCCGCCGCTCGATACAGGGTGTCGTTGATCAGGGTGGACTTGCCCGAGCCGGATACCCCGCTGATGCATACGAACAGCCCGAGCGGAAGATCGAGTTGAATGCTCTTGAGATTGTTGCCACGCGCGCCGGCGAGGCGCAGCCAGCGGTCCTGTTGTGGGGCGTTGCGCAGCAGCGGCGTCGGGATACTGCGCGTTGCAGAGAGATACTGTCCGGTGAGTGATGCCGGGTTGCGTGCAACTTCTTCGGGACTACCCATCGCCACCACCTGGCCGCCGTGCTCGCCGGCGCCGGGACCCATATCGATTACGAAATCGGCCGACTCGATCGCTTCCTGGTCGTGTTCTACGACGATTACGGTGTTGCCTATATCGCGCAGCGTTTTGAGGGTGGAGAGCAGGCGGTGGTTGTCGCGCTGATGCAGCCCGATCGAGGGTTCATCCAAAACGTACATAACGCCCGTAAGCCCAGAGCCGATCTGACTCGCCAGACGGATCCGCTGCGCCTCGCCACCCGAGAGCGTCTCCGCCGAACGGTCGAGCGATAGATAGTCGAGGCCGACGTTGTTTAGAAACTGCAAGCGATTCATGATTTCCGCGACGATCTTCTCGGCGATTGCGGCCTTCGCGCCGGACAGCTGCAAGCCGGCGAAGAACTCCCGTGCGGCATTGAGCGGCATGCGGCTGATGGCATAGATCGGCTGCTCGCTCACGAACACGTATCGCGCCTCGCGCCGAAGCCGCGCACCGTCGCACTCGGGGCACGCAGAATTGTTCAGATATTTGCCCAACTCTTCGCGCACCACCGCCGAGTCCGTTTCCTTGTAGCGCCGCTCCAGTGTGGGGATAATGCCCTCGAATACGTGCTCCCGCGTGCGGGCGCGGCCGCGCTCACCGGCGTAGGTGAAGCGGATCTTGTCACGGCCGGACCCGTACAGCACCGCGTCCTGAACGCTCTTGGGCAACTCATCGAAGGGGGTCTCCAGATCGAAGCCGAAGTGGCTGCCGAGGGCTTCCAGGATCTGGAAGTAGAACTGGTTGCGCCGATCCCAGCCTTTGATCGCGCCGGAGGCCAGGCTTAGATTCGGAAACGCGACGACCCGCTTGGGATCGAAGAAGTTGATGGTGCCTAGCCCGTCGCAGCGCGGGCACGCACCCATCGGGTTGTTAAAAGAGAACAACCGGGGTTCCAGCTCCGGCAGCGAGTAGCGGCAGATCGGGCAGGCGAAACGGGCCGAGAACAAGTGCTCCTCGCCGGTATCGATCCCTACCGCCAGGGCGCGGCCATCCGAGTGGCGAAGTGCCGTCTCGAACGATTCGGCCAGGCGCTGCTTCACTTCGGGCCGAATCTTGACCCGGTCCACTACCACTTCGATCGTGTGCTTCTTGGTCTTGGCGAGTTTGGGCAAGCTGTCGATGTCGTGCACTTCCCCGTCGAGCCGCAGCCGCACGAAGCCTTGCGCGCGCAGGTCCTCGAACAACTCATGCTGCTCCCCCTTTCGGCCCACGATCAGCGGCGCCAGAATCATCAGGCGCGTGTCCTCTGGCAGCTGCAGGACGTGATCGACCATCTGAGAGACGCTCTGCGCCTGGAGCCGGATGTTGTGGTCCGGGCAATACGGGTCGCCTACGCGCGCGAACAGCAGACGAAGATAGTCGTGGATTTCCGTGACGGTACCTACGGTCGAGCGCGGATTGTGGCTGGAAGCCTTCTGCTCGATCGAGATGGCCGGAGATAAGCCCTCGATCAGGTCCACGTCCGGCTTTTCCATGAGCCGGAGAAACTGTCGTGCGTACGCCGAGAGCGACTCGACATAACGGCGCTGCCCTTCGGCGTAGAGGGTGTCGAAGGCCAAGGACGACTTTCCCGACCCAGACAGGCCGGTGATGACGATCAGCCGTTCACGCGGCAGGTCGAGATCGATGTTCTTGAGATTGTGAGTGCGCGCACCGCGCACTCGGATGAAGTCCATCTGGATCAAGGTCTCATTTGCTCGCCGCCCCACAGCCGGGGGAGCGAGGCAACCTGTTAATATACTGCAGCAGCTGGACTTTTCCCAACGCGCCCGTTCTTTTCCCGCAGCATGTCCCTTGCAAATTCGATGACCGCCGCCGAGCGGCGCGCAAGCCTCGGACTCGCCGCGATTTTCGGTCTGCGCATGCTCGGCATGTTCATCATCCTTCCGGTATTCGCGCTGTACGCGGAGCAGCTGCCCGGTGGCGCAGACCACACTTTGATCGGAGTTGCATTGGGCGCCTACGGTCTGACGCAGGCGGTACTTCAGGTCCCGTTCGGGTGGCTGTCAGACCGTTGGGGCCGCAAGCGCACCATCTATCTCGGGTTGCTGCTGTTCGCGGCTGGGAGTTTCATTGCCGCTGCGGCGCACGATATCGATATGGTGATCGTGGGACGCATTATCCAGGGGGCGGGTGCAATTTCGGCTGCTGTGATCGCACTCACCGCCGACCTTACACGCGACGAACAACGCACTCAGGCGATGGCTATCATCGGTGTGACCATCAGCGTGACGTTCGCTGCGTCGATAGCGGCCGGTCCTCTCCTCAACCAGGCCGTTGGCGTGCCCGGAATCTTTGCCATGACGGGCGTGCTGGCGCTCGCTGCGATGGCTGTTGTGCGCTGGCTGATCCCAGACCCCGTGCGCGCTGTGGCTCCCGCACTTGGAGATCGTGCTCCGAGGTTCGCGAGCGTGCTGCGCGATCCGGAGTTAGCGCGCCTCAACTTCGGCATCTTCGTGCTGCACGCTTTGCTCATGGCGCTGTTTGTGGTGGTGCCATTCGAGCTGCGCAGCGCAGGGGTGTTGGCGGCCGATCAGTGGCAGGTATACCTGCCGGTGATGGCGGGGGCGTTCATCCTGATGGTGCCTCCGGTGATCCTAGCCGAACGGTGGGGCCGGCAGAAGGCGGTCTTCCTCGGTTCCATCGCCGTGCTGCTGGCAGGACAGCTCGGGCTGATATGGCTGAGCCAAACCCGAGTGGGCATCGGCGTGTCGTTGCTTCTGTTCTTCCTCGGATTCAACCTGTTAGAGGCGAGTCTGCCGTCCCTAGTGTCGCGCACGGCACCACCCTCGGCAAAGGGGACAGCGGTAGGTGTGTATAGCAGCGTGCAGGCCCTCGGGGCGTTCATGGGCGCCGGTATCGGGGGCGTCATCTCTCAGCGCCTCGGTTCGGGATGGATCTTCGGCTTTTGCGCCGTGGCCACATTACTTTGGTTGGCAGTGGCGTCAGGGATGCGGGGTCCGCAACCTGGTTCCACGCGCAGCTATTCGGTCCCGCCCCTCGACCCCAAGCGCGCGGCTGGGCTGTCGCGTAAGCTTGCCAAGGTGCCGGGCGTGCGCGAGGTCATGCTCCTGGCGGGGGAGGGGATGGCCTATTTGAAGGTAGACAGCGCACGCTTCGACGAGCGGAGCGTGCTTGAGTTGATTGCGGGGGAGACCTGAAATGGCATCGGTAAACAAAGTGATCCTCATCGGCAACCTGGGGCGCGACCCCGAGGTGCGCTATTTACCAAGCGGTGACGCGGTTGCCAACCTGAACATCGCCACCACCGAAAAGTGGAAGGACAAGGGCGGGGAGCAGCAGGAGCAGACCGAATGGCATCGGGTTGCCTTCTTCGGGCGCCAGGCGGAAATCTGCGGCGAGTACCTGCGCAAGGGCAGCCAGGTGTATATCGAAGGGCGCCTGCAGACGCGCAAGTGGACCGACAAGGACGGGAACGAGCGTTACACCACTGAGATCCGCGGCGATCGTATGCAGATGCTGGGCGGACGCGCAGCCGGCGGTGCCGAGCCCCCTGCGCGCGATGCTGCTCGTGAGCCAGAGCCCTCCACCAGTGCGACGCCGCCGCCCGGGAAGTCCAGCGGTAACAAGAAGCCGGCGAACTTCGACGACTTGGAGGACGACATTCCGTTCTGAGTCGCTCTTTAGCCGGCAGCCGGAGGCACGACGCCTCGTGAAGGCATACGAACTACAGGATAGGCGCGGTCTCGACAGCGTCACGCGCACCGAGCGCCCCGACCCGCACCCGGGCCCTGGACAGGTCTTGATTCGCATGCGTGCCTGGTCGCTAAACTTCCGCGACCTGTCGGTGGCCAGGGGCGCATACGGCGGGGCGCTGACCAAAGGCCTGATCCCGCTATCCGACGGCGTGGGTGAAATCGTCGAGGTGGGTGCGGGAGTGACTCGCGTGAAGCCGGGCGATCGAGTGGCTGGCATCTTCATGCAGGGGTTCATAGCCGGAAGCATTACGGCTGGAGCGTTGGCCACTGCACTCGGTGGCGCAATAGACGGCGTGCTCGCAGAATTCGTGGTGTTGAGCGAGCACGGCGTCGTGCACGTTCCCCAACATCTCACCGATGAAGAAGCGGCAACGCTGCCCTGCGCTGCGGTTACCTCCTGGAATGCGTTGGTGCGAGAGGCGCGCGTGAAAGCGGGCGATACGGTGTTGTTGCTGGGTACCGGCGGGGTATCTCTGTTTGCCCTGCAGTTTGCCAAACTGCATGGAGCCCGCGTGATCCTGACCTCGAGCAGCGACGAAAAGCTTGCGATTGCGCGGGAGCTCGGCGCCGATGAGACGATCAACTATACGGCGGACGCGGACTGGGACAAGGCGGTGGGTCGACTCACTGGCGGCCGAGGCGCAGACGTCGTCATAGAAGTCGGCGGAGCAGGAACGCTGGACAAGTCGCTGGCCTCGGTACGCGTGGGTGGGACGGTGTGTCTGATCGGCGTGCTGACCGGCGTTGCAGGACCGGTCAATACAGCATCGATTCTGCGCCGTCACGTGCGCGTACAAGGGATCTACGTCGGCTCGCGCGAGATGTTCGAAGAGATGAACCACGCTGTCGCGCGGCACGGGCTGCGCCCCCGGATCGGAAAAAGCTTCGGATTCGAGGAAGCGCGCGCCGCGTACGACTACCTGAGCAGCGGTACCCACACGGGCAAAGTCACCATACGCATCTGAGGGGCGTGCACCGCACTAGGAAATCGCCTGGATCGGGTCGGTTCATGTGCAGTGAGATTTTGTGGCAGTATTCACTGCAATAAGCGGCTGGGCCGGACGCTTCCCCGTATTGGTCGTCCCTGAAGCCGGACTACTATCCCCACATGACCCTTCGCAACGTATCGCTCGACGACAAATACACGCTCGAGAACGGGCGCATCTTCCTCACCGGCACGCAGGCGCTGGTGCGGATGCCGATGATGCAGCACCTGCGCGACAAGGCGGCCGGTTACGACACTGCTTGCTATGTTTCCGGATACCGTGGCAGCCCGCTCGGCGGTTACGATCAGCAGCTGTGGGGTGCGGGCAAGTTTCTCGCACAGCACCAGATCGTCTTCCAGCCGGGAGTCAACGAGGACCTAGCGGCGACGGCCTGCTGGGGCACACAGCAGGCGCACTTCCATGGCGAGAACAAGTACGACGGCGTGTTCGCCATCTGGTATGGCAAGGGACCGGGCGTGGACCGCACCGGTGACGCTTTTCGTCACGGCAATCTGGCCGGTACACACCCGCTGGGCGGCGTCCTGGTCTTGATGGGCGATGACCACACGTGCGAATCCTCCACCACAGCCCACCAAAGCGAATTCGCGCTAGTTGATGCCATGATCCCAATCCTGAACCCGGCTGGCGTTCAGGAGCTGCTCGACTATGGCATCTACGGCTGGGCGCTATCGCGTTTCTCCGGTTGCTGGGTCGGTCTCAAGTGCATGAAGGACACGATCGATGCCTCGGCTTCGGTGGACGTGAGCTCGGAGCGCGTTCAGATCCGGCTTCCTGCGGATCATGCGCCACCGGCGGGCGGTCTCAACATCCGCTGGCCTGATCAGCCACTGGCGCAAGAGGAGCGGCTGCACAAGCACAAGATCGAGGCGGCGAAGGCTTTCGCGCGCGCCAATGCTCTCGACCGCATCGTGGTCAACGCCGCGGATGCGCGCTTGGGGCTCATGACCTGCGGCAAGTCCTACATGGATGTGCGCCAGGCGCTTCAGTATTTAGGAATCAATGACGCTGAGGCCAGGCGGCTTGGTCTGCGTCTCTACAAAGTCGCAATGACCTGGCCGCTGGAGCTGGAGGGGGCGCTGCGCTTCGCCCGCGGGCTGCAGAAGGTGATCGTAATCGAGGAGAAGCGTGCGCTCATCGAGGCGCAGCTCAAGGAAGTTTGCTACGGCAAGCCGGACATGCCGCAAATCGTAGGCAAACGTGATGAGCGCGGCCTGGAATTGTTCCAGAGCAACGCGGCACTGGACCCAAACCACATCGCTATTGCCATCGGTCGGCGGATCCTGGAATACGCTCGGGACGCGCAGCTCGAGGCACGCGTGGCCGAGCAAGAGCAGCTCGCGTCGCGTGTGCCCGAGACGCCGGCGATGGATCGCACGCCGTATTTTTGTTCGGGCTGCCCACACAGCACGGGAACGCGAGTGCCCGAGGGCAGCCGGGCGCTCGCCGGCATCGGGTGCCATTTCATGGCCCAGTGGATGGACCGCAGCACTGCCGGATTCACGCAGATGGGCGGCGAGGGCGCTAGCTGGGTAGGCGAGGCGCCGTTCGTCAAGACCAAGCACGTGTTCCAGAATATCGGCGACGGCACCTACTTCCATTCCGGCCTTCTGGCGCTGCGCGCCACTGTGGCTTCGGGTGTGAACGTCACCTACAAGATCTTGTACAACGATGCCGTAGCCATGACCGGCGGGCAACACCTGGACGGCAATCTCACCGTGCCGCAGATCGCGTGCCAGGTGCTTGCCGAGGGCGCGAAAAAATGTGTCGTTGTCACGGACGAACCGGAGAAATACGGCCCGGACGCCGGCTTCCCCGCAGGTGTCCAGATCTATCACCGGGACGACTATGACCGCGTACAGCGCGAGATGCGCGAGATCGAGGGCACCTCGGTCATCATCTACGATCAGACTTGCGCTGCAGAGAAGCGCCGT
>JBGPPC010000157.1:0-9808 GCA_041488355.1 Gammaproteobacteria bacterium | reverse complement strand
TTCTCCACATCACTCGCAACTGGGCCTTTACACGCAGCGACCTCCTGCTGACGACGGAAAACTAGCCCGCCCCGTGACCGACCGCTACGCTGTCATCGGCAACCCGGTCGCGCACAGCAAGTCGCCCTTCATTCACGCTGAGTTTGCCGGGCAGACCGGCCAGGATCTGGTCTACGAGTGCGTTCTCGCGCCGCTGAACGGGTTCGGTGCAGCCGTGCACAACTTCCGTGCGGAGGGGGGCCTCGGGCTCAACGTTACGCTGCCATTCAAGCTGGAGGCGTTCGCGCTGGCCGAGGAGCGCAGCGCACGCGCTCTGGATGCGCAAGCCGTCAATACCCTGAAGTTCGAGGGCGCTACGATCTACGGCGACAATACGGACGGGATCGGGCTGGTGCGCGACATTCAGGGCAACCTGGCGTTTCCGATCGAGGGGCGGGATCTGCTCTTAATGGGAGCCGGTGGCGCAGCGCAAGGCGCCTTGGGCATGCTGTTGGATATGAAACCAGCACGGTTGGTGATCGCCAATCGCACGCCGCAGAAAGCCGAACAACTGGCCGAGCGCTTGCGCCGGGTCCGCGGCCTCGGTACAGCTGTGTTGAGTGCGGGCGGCTACGCCGAGTTGACGGGGCGGCAGTTCGATTTGATCATCAATTCCACGTCGGCCAGCCTCAACAATGCCGTGCCCGAGCTCCCAGACGGCGTGTTCGCGCGCGATTGTCTTGCCTACGACATGATGTATGGCAAGGGCCTCACGCCGTTTCTCGAGAAGGCCTTGACCCAGGGCGCCGCGCGCCTGGCTGACGGCATCGGCATGTTGGTCGAGCAGGCGGCTGAATCCTTTTTCATCTGGCGCGGCGTGCGCCCGCAGACAAGCCCGGTCATCGCAGCGCTGAAAGCTCGATGAAGAAGAAGCTGTGGCGCTGGCTCGGGCGGTGGCTGCTGCTCGCCATTGGCGCGCTGCTGATCTACGAGCTGTGGATCTTCGGGCACGTCCTGTGGTGGAACTGGTTCGACCCTTCCAGCAGCTCGTTCATGGAGCAGCGCCTCGAGGTGCTGCAAGAAAGAACTCCCGAGGCCAAGCTGCGGCACAGGTGGATCACCTACGACAAGATCTCCTTAAACCTCAAACGCGCCCTGATCGCGGCGGAGGACGCCAACTTTATGGAACACGAGGGGTTCGACTGGGACGCGATCCAGAAGGCCTACGAAAAGAACCTGAAGAAGGGAAAGATCGTGGCCGGCGGCTCCACCATCAGCCAGCAATTGGCCAAGAATTTGTTCCTGTCCGGACGCCGCTCTTCGCTGCGCAAGCTGCAGGAAGCGATCATCACGATCATGATCGAGACCGTGATGAGCAAGCAGCGCATCTTCGAGATTTATCTCAACAGCATCGAGTGGGGTAACTCGGTGTTTGGCGCGGAAGCCGCTGCGCGCTATTACTTCAACCATGGCGCTGCGAACCTGGACGCCTGGGAAGCAGCCCGGCTGGCGGCCATGGTGCCCAAGCCACGCTACTACGACCGCAATCGTGACACGCCCTGGCTGGACGCGAAGACGAATCTGATCCTGGAGCGCATGCCTTCCGCCCAGGTTCCCTGAGGATTGGTTGTGCCCGAGCTGCCGGATATCCTCGTGTATATCGACGCGCTGGCCGCGAGGATCGTAGGCGAGAAGCTGGAGCGCGTGCGTTTGCTTAACCCCTTCCTGCTGCGCACAGCGGACCCGCCGATCAGCGCCGTGGAAGGCCGGCAGGCCATCGGGTTGCGCCGCATCGGCAAGCGCATCGTCATCGAGTTCGAGGGTGGACTGTTCCTGGTGTTGCATCTGATGGTTGCGGGGCGGCTCCGGTGGAGCACGGCAAGCAGCAAGGCGCCAGGGCGGATCGGACTGGCGGTATTGGAGTTCTCCAGCGGCTCGCTGGTGTTCACCGAAGCTGGAACCAAGCGCCGCGCATCGTTGCATCTGGTGCAGAGCGAGGAGGCGCTGCAGCGATTCGACCCGGGCGGGCTCGAGGTGCTGGACGTTGATCAGGCCGCATTTGCCTCGCGCCTAAAAGGCGAAAATCACACACTCAAGCGGGCGCTAACCGATCCGCATATCTTCAGCGGCATCGGCAACGCCTATTCGGACGAGATTCTTCACCGGGCGAGACTCTCGCCGATCGTTCTGACGTCCCAGCTCACCGGCGAGGAGGTTGCACGCCTATACCGGGCGACGAAGGCGATCTTGACCGAATGGACCGATCGGCTCCGACGGGAAGCGGGCGATGCGTTTCCGGACAAGGTCACGGCGTTCCGTGACGCAATGGCGGTACACGGCCGCCACGGTCAGCCCTGCCCGGTGTGCGGCGCACCGGTGCAGCGCATTGTGTATGCCCACAACGAAACCAATTACTGCGCGCGGTGCCAGACCGGCGGCCGCATTCTCGCAGACCGCGCATTGTCTCGGCTGTTGAAGAAGAGCTGGCCGCGCAACATCGACGAGCTCGAATGAAGACCTAACCGCGGCCTAGTGCGGCTAGGGGAGCTGCTTGAGAATCCGGTACCGCCCCAGGTCGAACTCGTCGCCGCTGCGCATCAACCGGAATGGGACAAGCAGATACTGGCGATCGTAGGCGCGCATCACCAGGTTCCGCGCCGGGGAGAATAAGCCGGGCCGCATCAGCAGCGTCGCTTCACCGCTCTGCACCGTGACCGACGGCAGCAGGATGCACAGCTCTCCGTCGTCCGCAACGCCGCTGCTCTTGTTGCGCAGCGAGTCGGACAGGATAGTGACTGCAGCCCCTCCGGGCGCCAGGACCTCGATGCCGATGTTCCGATTTCCGTTTTCGTTCAAGGCGACGCGCCGCACGATCGCGGCGCCCCACGATACGCCGTCCTCGCGCCGAATGCCGATGAGACTTCCGACCTTGAGCCAAGCGCCATTGGGCTGCGCGACGAAGGCACCGAACCCGCTTTCGCTCTCGTTTTCGATGACCCATTCCTCCTCGTTGCTCACGAAAGGGGATTCGAAGAACAGTCCGCCCACGTTAGCGACAACCTCTTCGTAGTCGTGCACGACGCTGACGCGTTCAGCATGACGGCGCCGGCGTTGCGCGCGCTCCGGCAATTTCGGCCCCCAATAGCGCAGGAGGTGGCGCAACGTCGCCTGGACCAAGCCTGGTTCGTAGTCGCCCCCGGGCCCGAGGTCAGGCGGCAGGGTCTGATTGCGGTCGATGGATTGGATGCTCTGCTCGAGCAGCAACGAGGCGTCGCCGGGTCCGAAGAAACGCATGCCCGACTTGATCCGGGAGTTGGTGGGTAGCCGCCCCGGCGGGTGTTCCCCCGAGACCTGGAAGATGTAATGGACTCCTCCGGATGGACGCGATGCAATACGAAAACCGCCCGCCCACTGAGCGATCGCGCGCTCGGCGATTTCGATCTGCACCGGAAGCAGGCCGTCGGGCGCGGATACGCTCAGCATCAGCGCCCGCAGGAGCTCGCGTTCCGGACTGGACTCGCCTTTGGCCCCGCGGTAAACGCCCAGCGTGGTCTGGGCGAACTGCAACGCCTCGGCCAGCAGGTAAAGGCCTCCCAGGTCCTGCCACACACGCGGCTCGACGGGACCGTAACGCAGCAAGGACCACTTGAGCTGCCCGGCGCAGGCCCGCATGGCCCGGCAAATGATCCGGGGCAACTGTGGTGTGAGCGCTGCGGCGCCAACCGCCCCGACTTGGTACTTCGCCAGGCAGAACCGATAGCCTTCGGCGATCTGCGTCCAATAAGCGTACACGGTGGCCCAAAGCCGCGCCTGCTGGAACTTGGTCAGGTGTTGACTCTCGGCGACAAACGTCTGGTTTAGCCGGCGTTGTGTTAAACGGCCAGTGCGGTCAAGCAGATCGACAATCTCGAGCGCACGCAGCGGCTTCAAGTTGTCCGCGGTCTTGACGGCGTCCAGGTAAGACGACAACTGCTCAAGCGCCGGGACGGGATCTCTCCCCGCCAGGTCGTCGAGCAGAATCTTCGGTGCGTCCTTGTCGTCGAGCGGGTGATCCGATCTCCCGCGCTTGATCCAGCTCAGCATGCCAACCTCCGCGCTGCGCGCACCGGGATTCTGAGCGAATTGCGCCCGAGTGCGCTAGTGCCTTGTTTGATTGTGGGGTTGCCGGCGGCCACACCCACCAGACGGCGGACCAATGTGTCTCCCTTATAATGCGGGCATCGCGGTCGGGAGGACTGGCCGCCCACCACGCCACTCCGCCCTCATGCTGGTTCATCCGCAATTCGACCCGGTTGCCCTACAGCTCGGCCCCGTATCCATCCGTTGGTACGGGCTCATGTATCTGGTCGGTTTCGTCGGCGGCCTGCTGCTCGGTCGCCTACGCGTGCGCGCACGGCCGGACCTGGGGTGGACCACACGCGACCTCGATGATCTCCTGTTCTACTGCGTGCTCGGCGTGGTACTGGGTGGACGCCTGGGCTACGTGCTCTTCTACAAGTGGTCGGAGTATATGCACGACCCGATCCGCATTTTGTACGTGTGGGAGGGTGGTATGTCCTTCCATGGCGGGTTCCTGGGGGTGATCCTGGCGATGTGGTGGTTCGCGCGCCGAACCCACCGGAAGTGGCTCGAAGTGACGGACTTCCTCGCACCGCTCGCGCCGGTCGGCCTGGCGGCGGGCCGCATCGGCAACTTCATCAATGCCGAGTTGTGGGGTCGCCCGACGGAGGTGCCGTGGGCGATGATCTTCCGCAATGTCGACGAGCTGCCCCGGCACCCTTCGCAGTTGTACGAGGCGGCGCTGGAAGGTGTGTTGCTGTTTGTCGTCCTCTGGCTGTTCTCCCGCAAACCGCGCCCGACCGGCGCAGTCTCAGGCCTCTTTCTGCTCGGCTACGGGGTGGTGCGTTTTGCCGTAGAGTTCACGCGGGAACCCGACAGTTTCCTCGGGCTACTGGCCATGGGATGGTCCATGGGGCAGTGGCTCAGCCTGCCCATGATCGTGGGCGGAGTCGTGATGCTGGTTTGGGCTTATCGGTCGGGGAAAACCCGCGCCCGCGGCGCCTAGTTATATTGCTTCGGGCTGGACGGTGGATCGGCCGCGAAAAAACTTCGGCGACTGAGCAGGCGTTGAAAGTTGTCCTGCGAAAATAAGTGCGCATAGATGTGGTCGAGCCAGCCCTTCGACACGAGGTCGCGCAGCTCGGCGTGACCAAGTTCCAGCAGCGCGTCCCGGTTCACTCGGAACAGATCCTCCATCGACAGGGAAAACCCGCCCACCAGCTCGGCTCGGAGCGTGAAAGGCTCCAGGAGTTTCAGGCGTGCCAACGCGCTGCACATCTCCCGGGTCAGGCTCAGATCATCCTCGTATTCGTGCAACATGCGCTCGATCATGGTCCAGTGTGGCAGAGGCTCACCCAGATCGTCGAACATCGGACGTCCTTTGGTCTCGTCCACGGCCTCCGGGTCCACGCAGATCATCCTCTCGCCTTGACCCACGGCGGCCTCGTGAGCCGCAACCAGGCAGAATGGATAGCGTCGCACGTAAGCCGGCATGTAGGTGCGCCGGTCCCACTTGCCGTCAGCCATGACGAACAGGTTTTGTCCCTCGTGCATTCCCAGTATCACCATCGACGTGAACCCGGGCTCGCCGCTGCGCCGCACGAACACGATCGGATAGTCGCGGATGGCGGCGGGGAATTCGCTGGCGCTGATCGGTACAGCATGCAGCCTGTGACAAAAGGCTGGCGCTTCGCCCGATTCCGGCAGCCGTAGTCGCACTCTGCGGTCCAACGGGACGATTCGCTTGTAGCCGTAAGGAGTGTCGGTAAGATTCACGCGTCCTCTAGGAGTTAGTTGATGTTCCCACGTTCTGGTGCAGAGCGAGCGCCATTATTTGGACGTGCATGCACGAAGTCGATCGTGCCAGGCTGCACACCGAGGCGCTTCGAGCCCAACAGTTGTCGGCCGAAGCCGACGCGCCCCATGCGCCGAAGAGGTTCCGGGCCGCGTCTGATGCCAATCGATTTACCATGTATACGTTTGAGTATATGATACGCGTCCGCAAGCTGCCCGCAGCATTTGTAGAGCGCCACAACGCGGTGAAATTCCTGGGGCGGTCGAGGTGCTCTGGGGCTCAGCCGGAAGCGTGGGGACGTAGCTCAGCTGGGAGAGCGTCGCGTTCGCAATGCGAAGGTCGGGAGTTCGATCCTCCTCGTCTCCACCACAATCTCCCCGGATCCAGCCTGCCAGTCCTCGCCAGTTAGCAAAAGCCTGCAATGGCCCGGTTGTCTGCGTACCGCAACCGCACAGCCCGCCTCCCGTTTCTGCCCCGCATCGATCGTGCCAGAAACAGCACACGGGCGAACGTCGTCCGCCCGGGTCACAAGTGGCGGGACGTTGCCAATCTTGTCGTGCTATGCTTTTTGCCGTAATTCAGTTTGATTTGGCTGCGCGATGAGCATCACCCAATGACTGCCGGTTCGCGCAGCAGGCTCAGGGAGTCAGGTCGATGAGCAGACAACTCGTCATCACCTATTACGCTGACCGGGACATGCTCGGCTTGGTGTCCGACGAGGACTACGAGGCCTTCAAGGACATCCTGCTCGAGCAGCTGCACAAGGAATGGCCTAAGGCAGCGATCACCATCGAGGATGGTGAACACGCCGGCGTGGAAGTCGAGATCGTGGATGGCGACTACCCAACTGCCAAAGCGGAGCAGGAAGCCAGATCGGACGTGGAGTCCCGCGTGCACGAGATCGCCAACGACGTGATCGAAGAGCGCGAGTGGGCCACCGAGGATCTCGAGAGCTACGACGACGACCACGAAGAGGAACTCGAAGAGCGTCGCGGCGCCGATGAGGACCGCGACGACTATTAAGTCGGGCCAAATCCTGCAACCGCCACCCTTGGGCCGGTCGGTGCGAAGGGAACGCTTGAGCGCCGGGGTGAAGGTGCACGCGGGCCACCGCCAGCGCCTCTAGAGCTCGATGCGGGTTCCCAATTCCACCACGCGATTGGTGGGGATCTTGAAGAAGGCCGTGGCGCTCGCAGCGTTGCGCGACATCGCCGCGAAGAGCTTCTCGCGCCACAGCGCCATTCCCTGGGCCTGAGTAGGTACCAGGGTCTGGCGGCTCAGGAAGAACGAAGTCTCCATCAAACTGAAGTTCAGACCCTTGGTCAATTCCAGCGCGCGTGGCAGGTCGGGCTCGTCCTTGAAGCCGTAGTGGACGGTTACGCGGTAAAACTCATGCCCCAGCGACTCGATCTCGGTGCGCTGGGAATCTGGGACATGAGGGATGTCCTCGGCCCGCACGGTAAGCAGGACGACGCGCTCGTGCAGTACTTTGTTGTGATTTAGGTTGTGGAGCAGCGCGTGCGGCACCCCCTCCCGGGTGGCGGTGAGAAATACCGCGGTGCCCGGCACGCGCAAAGGCGGGTGCGCAATGATGCTCGCGATGAACGGCTCCAGCGCGATGGCACCCGGACGCAGGCGCTCGAACAGCACCTCCCGCCCGCGCTTCCAGGTCGACAGCAGTGTGTAGATGGCTACGCCGACTACGAGCGGAAACCAGCCGCCTTCGAGCACCTTCACCGCATTTGCGGCAAAGAACGAAAGATCGATCAAGAGAAACGCACCGATGACCAGCACCGCACTGATCCTGCTCCAACCCCAGATGCGGCGGACGACGAAATAGGCTAGCACCGTAGTGACGATCATCGTTCCCGTGACTGCGATTCCGTATGCCGCCGCGAGGTTGCTCGAGGAGCCGAAGCCAAGGACCAGCCCGACGACCGCGACGTACAAGCCCCAGTTGACCCACGGCAGGTACACCTGACCTATCTCCCTTTCCGAAGTGTGCTCAATCATCAGGCGGGGGCAATAGCCGAGCTGGATCGCCTGGCGGGTAAGGGAGTATGCGCCGGAGATCACCGCCTGGGAGGCGATGACTGTGGCGATAGTGGCCAGGGCGACCAGCGGGTACAGTGCCCAATCCGGCGCCAAGTGAAAGAACGGGTTCGCGATGGCTGCGGGCTGATTGAGGACCAGCGCGCCCTGTCCCAGGTAGTTGAGGACCAGCGACGGGAAGACCAAATATAGCCAAGCTATGCGGATCGGGCGCTTGCCGAAATGCCCCATGTCTGCATACAACGCTTCTGCCCCGGTGACGGCCAGGAACACGGCACCGAGCGTAAAGAACCCCATCCAGCCGTCCTGCTGGAAAAATCGCACAGCGTAGACCGGGTTGAGCGCTGTCAGCACACTGGGCTGGTGCGCGATGTTGATGATGCCAAGTAGCGCGAGGACCGTGAACCACAGTACCATCACGGGGCCGAAGAAGTTACCCACGTGGCCCGAACCCAGCTGCTGGAACAGGAACAGACCGGTCAGGACAACGATCGTAATGGGGATGATGTAAGGTCGGAACAGCGGCGTGGCCACCTCCAAGCCTTCTACCGCCGACAGCACAGAGATGGCAGGCGTGATCATGCCGTCGCCATAGAACAGCGCAGCGCCGAACATGCCGAGTGCCATCAGTGCCCAGGCGGTGCGGCTGTGCGCTGGCACAGTGCGTCGGACGAGCGCCATCAGCGCCATGATGCCGCCCTCGCCGCGATTGTCCGCACGCATTATGAAGGCGACATACTTCACTGTCACGATGAGGAACAGCGCCCAGAAGATGAGCGACAGGATACCCAGCACGTTGTCGTGATTCAGTGGCACGTGATGGGCGCCCCCAAAAGCTTCTTTGAAGGCGTAGAGCGGGCTCGTGCCGATATCGCCGTAGACGACGCCGAGCGCGCCGACCGCCACACCCAGGGCCCCCTTGCGGGCGCCCGTGTCGGCGTCGTTACCGTTGCCCATCTCGGCGGCAGCAGTGGCCGCTGCGGGAGCTTGATCGGGGTGCACGAGTTTGGAAGCGGATGCGGCGGCGCATCTTACCACGGGTGCGGCGGCTCTTAGAGGCAGTGGCGGGCGCCCATGTTTGCGCATACCATTGACTCGTGAGCGCTGACCGGCTGGAGCAGACCGCCGCGGGCGCCGTCCTTTCCTTGCGGCTACGAGCTTGTCATGGCCAGGCAACCTATCCAGACCAACGATGCTCCGCGGGCAATCGGTGCTTATTCGCAGGCTGTCCGTGCCGGGAACACCGTCTATCTGTCGGGGCAGATCGGTCTGGAGCCCGCCACGATGACGCTGGCCGAGGGCGTCGACGCGCAGATCCACCAGGTGTTGTGCAATCTGCGCGCGGTGGCTGCAGCGGCGGGCGCTACACTGGACGACGCCGTGAAGGTGACGGTGTTCCTCACCGATATGGGGAATTTCGCCCGCGTGAACGAAGCGATGGCGCAGTTTTTTGCGCAGCCCTATCCCGCACGCGCCGCAGTGGGGGTGGCATCGCTGCCGCGCGGCGCTGTGGTGGAGATCGAGGCGATACTGGTCGTCGGTGAAAGTCACGCCTGATGCAGCCGCACGCTCGGACGCTTCCAGCATCTCGGCGACAGTGCGGCAGAAGCTCGAGAGGCTCGGCCTGCGGCGCGACCTCGATCTGGTCCTGCATCTGCCGCTGCGCTACGAAGACGAAACCAAAGTAGTGCGCCTGAGCGACGCGCCACCGGGCCAGACGGTCCAGGTCGAGTGCGAGGTCGAAGATACCGCCATCCAGTATCGCCCCAAGCGCATGCTGGTGTGCCGCGTGCGCGACGGCGAAGATCTCCTGTATCTGCGCTTCTTCAACTTCTACCCCAGCCAGCAGAAGCAGCTCGCACCCGGATCCCGGGTGCGCGTTCTGGGGGAACTGCGCAAGGGCTTCCTTGGCGCCGAAATGAT
>JBGPPC010000156.1:0-9852 GCA_041488355.1 Gammaproteobacteria bacterium | reverse complement strand
GTGCGGTGATGCGCAAACTCGTCCACATCTGTTTCGGCGTGCTCAAACATCAGCGTCCTTATGCGCCACAAATCGCTTTTGGTGCTTGACAAGTGAGACGGTATCTTCCCCCGCAAGCGAGGGAAGGAGCACCAGCGTCGCGCCGACGCGGAGGGTGCCCATCATTGGGCTAGTCTGTCTAGCTGGCCTTCTCCAACGTCGCGCTCTTGGACTTGATCACGCCCATCAACTCGTTCCAGGACTTGACGAAGGACTCGGCGCCTTCCTTCTGCAGCCTCGCTGCGAGCGCATCCACATCGACCCCAGCCTTGGCGAGCTGGGCCAGCACCGTTTCGCTATCGCCGCCATCGGCCGACAGAGTCGCACCGACGTCTCCGTGATCCGCGAAGGCCTTCAGGGTCCCCTCCGGCATCGTGTTGACCGTGAACGGAGCAGCGAGACCCTTGATATACAGAATGTCGGAGGCCTTGGGATCTTTGGTCCCCGTGCTCGCCATCAACAAACGCTGCGGACGCGCCCCGAAGTTGAGGGTACGTTGCGAGCGCGACGAAGCGATCAAGTCGCAGTAAGCTTTGTAGCAGCGCTGGCCGATGGCGATGCCGAGTCGGTTGGTCAGCGCCTCGGGCACCTTGCCTGCAACCGCGGCATCCCAGCGGCTGATGAACAGCGACGCGACCGAGGCGACGTCGGGGTTGAGCCCAGCCGCGATACGCCGCTCGATGCCGCGCAGGTACGCTTCGGCCGCCGCCACATAGTGCTCGCGCGAAAACAGCAGCGTCACGTTGATAGGTACGCCCGCGAAGATCGCCTCTTCGATCGCGGGTAGCCCTTCCTTGGTGCCGGGGATCTTGATGAAGAGGTTGGGACGTCCCGCGCGGGCGTGTAGCGCCTTTGCGACCGCAATGGTGGTCTTCGTGTCGTACGCGAGCAGGGGTGAGACTTCGAGCGAAACGAAACCGTCGACGCCGGAGGTTCGGTCGTAGACCGGTCGGAACAGATCCGCAGCCCGAGTGATGTCGTCGAGTGCCAGCTCGAAGAACAGCGCCTCTCCCGATTTACCCTCCTTGAGCTTCTTTTGGATGGATGCGTCGTAGGCAGTGCTGTTCTTGATCGCCTGGTCGAAGATCGTCGGGTTGGAGGTGAGCCCCGTGACCGATAGCTCGTCGATGTACCGCTTGAGCGTGCCCGTGGTCAGCAGGTCGCGCGTGATGTTGTCGAGCCACAGACTCTGGCCCAGGTCGTAGAGCTTTTGGGTCGCTTTCATCGTGTCACCATTGCGGCAGGTTGGATTGATCGGTTGCCCGCGACGAGAGCGGGCAGGTCATGGACGAGAAGATCGCTGATGCGCTCGATCGTCAGGTCGGCGTCAGGATAAGAGGCGAACGCGGTCGGGTCGTGTGCAAACTGACCTTGCCGTGGAAACACGGTGGTCACGCGCTCGCCCCAGACTTCTTTGACCGCCGACAGGATGCGGAGTTTGTCATCCACCAGCACATAGTGCCCGGCCGGATAACGCCGCTCGACGTCATCCAGCGCCTCCTCTTTGTGGATATAGATAAGCACGTTGCCCTCCACCGCCTCGGAGATGCCGGAGCGCTCGACTTTGCGCGGCTGGAACACTGCATCGCCGTCGGTCAGGATGACAGTGCGGCCCCAGGTACGCAACCGCGCGAGGACGTCGAGAGCGCGAGGGTAGAGTCGGTCGCCGAACGGATAATCGACGAAAAGCGGGGACATCGACAGCACGCGCAGGTCCTCTGGGTGCTCGATCCGGTAACACTGGAGGGCCCCGAGGTAGTCGCGGTAGCCCAGCTCAGTGAACAGCCGTTCCTGAATCTTCCAGTAGCGGTCTCGGGCTTCGGGCCCGAACTCGCGTTCGAGGTGGTGCCGGAAATCATCCTGGATCCGGTCGTTGTCCAACAGCGTGTTGTCCACGTCGACCAGGAAAACGATGGAGTCGAGTTGCTTCATGAAGAGCTTACCGACATAGCCTCGTTCACGATTTGCTGCGCTTCCGCGACGATAGCCTGCAGGTGCCGTTCGTCCTTGAAGCTCTCGGCGTAGATCTTGTACAGATTCTCGGTCCCCGATGGCCGCGCCGCGAACCAACCGCTGGCGGCTACCACTTTGAGGCCGCCGATCGGCGCATTGTTGCCCGGGGCATTGGTCAGCTTGGCGGTGATCGGCTCACCGGCGAGCGTGGAGGCTTTGACCGCCGCGGGCGAGAGTTTTCCGAGCTTCGTCTTTTGCTCCGGCGTTGCCGGCGCGTCGATCCGGGTGTACGAGGGCGCGCCGAACTCGGCAGTGAGGTCTCGGTAATGCTCGCCCGGGTCCTTCCCCGTACGCGCGGTGATCTCCGCCGCCAGGAGGTCCATGATCGGACCGTCCTTGTCGGTGGTCCATACGCTGCCGTCCCGCCGCAGGAAGCTGGCCCCGGCACTCTCCTCACCGCCAAAGCAGCACGTGCCGTCGAACAGCCCCGGCGCAAACCACTTGAAGCCCACCGGCACCTCGTTGAGACGACGGCCCAGCTTGTTCACCACCCGATCAATCATGCCGCTGCTGACCAGAGTCTTCCCCACGGCCGCGTTCGCAGGCCATTGCGGGCGATGCGTGAGCAAATAACTGATGGCAACGGCTAAGTAGTGGTTGGGATTCATCAACCCTGCAGAGGGCGTGACGATCCCGTGCCTGTCCGCGTCGGTGTCATTCGCGAAAGCGACTTGATATTGGTCTTTGAGACCTACGAGACGGGCCATCGCATAAGGGCTGGAGCAGTCCATCCGGATCTTGCCGTCGTGGTCGACCGTCATGAATGAGAAGGTCGGATCGACTCTTGGATTCACGACCGTGATGTCCAGCTTGTAGACAGCGTTTATCGGCTCCCAGTAATGCACCGCGGCGCCGCCGAGCGGGTCCACGCCGAGCTTGAGGTTGGCGCCGCGGATGACCTCCATGTCGACGACATTGCGCAGATCGTCGACGTAAGGCTGGACGAAGTCTTCCTGGTGCGTGGTCGCGGCTTTCATGGCCGTGGCGAACGGGACGCGCTTCACTCCCGCGTTTCCCCCTCCCAGCAGTTCGTTGGCTCGATCCTGGACCCAGCGCGTCGCATCCGTGTCGGCCGGGCCGCCGTTGGGAGGGTTGTACTTGAATCCGCCATCTTCCGGCGGGTTGTGTGACGGCGTGATGACGATACCGTCCGCAAAGTGCTCCCGGCGGCCGCGATTGTGGACCAGAATGGCACGCGAGATCACGGGTGTCGGCGTCACTCCGTCGTTCGACTGAATGACCGTCTGCGTGTTGTTGGCGGCCAGAACCTCCAGCGCCGTCCGCTGGGCTGGTCCGGACAACGCGTGCGTGTCCTTGCCCATGTAGATCGGTCCGTCGGTGCCTTGACTTTTCCGGTAGTCGCAAAGGGCTTGGGTGACCGCCAGGATATGAGCTTCGGTGAACGAACCCCTCAGCGACGAGCCGCGGTGCCCGCTGGTGCCAAAACTGACCAGTTGGCTGGGGTCGGAGAGGTCGGGCTTGCGCGCGTAGTACTCCGCTTCGAGCCGCGCCACGTCGACGAGCATCTCTTTCGTAGCCGGCTTGCCGGCCAGGGGCGAGAGCGCCATTGGGTCTCCGATTTGGTCAGCGGTAGGGCGACAGGCCGGTTTACTCGCTAACATGACGAGTCTCATCCCAGAGGCCGATCACCGGCTGGGACAAGTCATGTTCATAGCCTAGCGCACTCAAGCTCGCAGTGCCGAGCACGAAGTACCGGCCGCCCGCGGCCTCCAACCCGAGCCACCGCGCCGCCAGCACGCGCAGGACATGTCCGCTCGAGAAGATCAGCACATTACCCTCGATCGCGCGCACGCGGCTGACGACGCGGTCGGCACGGGCGCCGACCTGGCCCGGCGACTCTCCACCGGGGCAACCATCGCGGAACAATTGCCAGTCCGGGCGCTCGCTGTGAATGTCGGCGCTGGTGCGCCCCTCGTAGTCGCCGTAGTTCCATTCGACGAGGTCGCGATCGATCTCCGCCACGGCGCCGAACCCGGCGAGCTGGCAGGTGCGGGAAGCGCGCTGGAGCGGACTCGTGAACACCCTGGCGAACTTGAGGCTCTGCAACCGTTCCCCGAGCTGGCGCGCATTGCGCTCGCCACGCTCCGTCAGCGGCAGGTCCGTGAGGCCTGTGTGCTGGCCCGAGAGACTCCAGGTCGTCTCGCCGTGCCTGGCTAGCCAAATGACCGGGAGCGCTTCGCTCATAGCGTTACGGGTCGCTACGCCGCCTTCTTCCGGCCACGGCGATTCGCGACCATCGCTCCCACGAGCGCGGTCCACCCGGTCTGGTGCGAGGCGCCAAGACCCTCGCCGGTGTCGCCGTGGAAATACTCGTAGAAGAGGATGTGATCGCGCCAGGCGGGATCGTTCTGGAACAGCGCGGCGTCTCCGAGCGCCGGCCGCCGGCCCTTGTCGTCGAGCAGGAACAGCTGCAGCAACCGCCGTTCGATCTCGTCGGCCACCTGTCCAAGATTCGCCTGCACGCCCGAGCCAGTCGGCAACTCTACCGTAAAGCCGCTGCCGAGGGTGGCATGCAGGTGGCGGAGCGATTCGAGCGCGAGGAAATTCAGCGGGAACCAGATCGGACCGCGCCAGTTCGAGTTGCCGCCGAAGAGCCCGCTCGTGGACTCCGCCGGTTCATAGCCGAGACGTGCGTCGCCGCCAGGGAGTGCAACGATGAGCGGGTGCTCGCGGTGGTAGCGCGAGAGCGAGCGCAGCCCATAGGGCGAGAGAAACTCCCCTTCGTCGAGCATACGGGCAAGCACCCGTCGCAGACGTGACTCGTCGACCAGCGCGATCAGCTCGGGGCGGTCGTCCTTCGCGAAGTAGCGCACGAAGTTTGCGAGCTGCGGCTTGTTCTGGATAAACCAGCTGGCTCTTCCGCGAAAGTAGGAGAGCCGCTCCCACAGCGTAGCGCTGAGCTGCACTGCTGCGAAGAGGGGGAGCAGCCCGACCATGGAGCGCGCGCGCAGCGGGATGGTCGAGCCGTCCGGCCTGCGCAAGCGATCGTAAAAGAAACCGTCCTGCTCGTCCCACAGCTCGTTCATTGCGGCTGCGATCGAGGCGAAGTGCTCGAAGAATTTGAGCGCGACATCCTCGTAGGCGCGGTCGTGGTTGGCGAGCCGCAGAGCCATCTCGAGCATGTTGAGACAGAACTTCGCCATCCACGCGGTGCCGTCGGACTGCTCGAGCATTTCGCCGCCCGGCAGCATGGCCGAGCGGTCGAACGGGCCGATATTGTCGAGCCCGAGGAAGCCGCCCTCGAAGATGTTGTCACCGAGCGTGTCCTTGCGGTTCACCCACCAGGTGAAGTTGATCAATAGCTTCTGGAAAGCACGGGCCAGGAAATCGAAGTCCGTGCCTCCGTCGATTCGAAACACGGTCAGCGCGGCCCACGCATGGACGGGAGGGTTCACGTCGCCGAACGCCCATTCATAGGCCGGGAGCTGGCCGTTCGGGTGCATGTACCACTCGCGGCACAAGAGCAGCAGCTGGTGTTTCGCGGCCACCGGGTCGATGTGCGCGAGCACGACGCAATGGAAGGCGAGGTCCCAGGCGGCGTACCAGGGGTACTCCCACTTGTCGGGCACCGCGATGATGTCGCGGTTGTCGAGATGGCGCCAGCCCGCGTTGCGCCCGAACTTGCGCGCAGCCGGCGGCGGTACTCCCGGGTCGCCTTCGAGCCAGCGCTCCACATCGTAGTGATAGAACTGCTGGCTCCAAACCATCCCCGCGAAAGCCTGGCGCATCACCGCGGCCTCGTCGTCACTGGCACTCGCGGGCCGCAGTGTTTGGTAGTACGCGTCGGCTTCGCCCTCGCGGTCTGCGAGCGTCCGCTCGAA
The DNA here is from genome assembly GCA_041488355.1 of Gammaproteobacteria bacterium. Lineage (GTDB taxonomy): Bacteria > Pseudomonadota > Gammaproteobacteria > Burkholderiales > SHXO01 > SHXO01. Next base: position 3,958 of record JBGPPC010000156.1, on the reverse strand, counting down.
GCCCGCGCCGAGGTCAAGCGCCGCGTCGGAGTCGCCACGCGCCAGGCGGAGCCGGAGCTCGATGGTGTCGCCTGGGGCAACGGTGACGCGATAGCAGCACGCCAGTTTCGTGCCGCGCTGCGCCGGATTGACGGTCGCGGCACCGCTGACAACGTGGTCGTTGATGCCGTCCTTGGGGTACGGCGTCTCTGCGACGCAGCCGAACAACTTCGGGACATTGGTTTCGTTCTCGCAGAAGAGCAGCGGGGGTGCGCGGCCGGCGCGATCGGGGCCCGCGGCAAGCCGCCAGCGGCCGAGGCGCTCTTCCTCGGCGATCGCGTTGGCTACGCCGCCTCCACCGCTTCCGGCGGCGCGGATCGCGGGCTTCGGACTGCCCTTCTCCCACGACCAGCGGTTACGGAACCACAGCGTCGGCAGCACGTGCAGCTCGGCAGCCTCGGGACCCGCATTGCGAATCCGGATGCGCAGGCAGATGTCGCGCGGCGCCGCCTTCGCGTAGTCCGCAGTGATCTGCCAATAACGGTTGCCGTCGAAGACGCCCGTGTCGAGGAGCTCGAATTCGCGATCCGCCTTCCCGCGCCTCGCGTTCTCCTCCCGCAAGCGCGCGTACGGGAACTCTGCTTGCGGATAGTGGTAGCGCCAGCGCAGCCACGAGGCGGTCGGCGTCCCATCGACGTACCACCAGTACTCCTTGGCGTCCTCGCTGTGATTGCCTTCGTTCCCGGTGAGACCGAAGATGCGTTCCTTCAGGATCGGATCGCGCCCGTTCCAGAACGCCAGCGCGAAGCACATGCGCTGCTCGATGTCGCAAATACCCGCGAGGCCGTCCTCGCTCCATCGGTAAGCGCGCGAACGCGCGTGGTCGTGCGGAAAGTATTCCCAGGCCATACCGTCCGCGCTGTAATCCTCGCGCACCGTCCCCCAGGCCCGTTCGCTGACGTACGGCCCGAGCGCCTTCCAGTCACCCGGGCGACCGGCTGGAGCTTGAGCGAGGCGCGCGTGCTCTACGGATTGCGCCGCGCCCGCTGGGTCGACGTCACTCATCCGACGATCTGTTTGGCGACGAAGCTCGGCGAATAGGCGGGCGCCAGGGCAAATGCCGTCATTCCGGAGCCGTGCAGCGGAATCCGGAATCCAGAAATCAATTCTTGTCCAGCGGCTCGCCCTTGAGGAACGCCAGCGCGCCGGGATGTGTCGGAATGACGTCGCGACCCGTCGTACCCGGCGGACGGTCCGGAACGGTCAGCTTGAGAAAGACCGGATCTTTCATAAGCGCTTCCGCAAGCAAATATGCCCGATCGCGCGCGAAGTCTGCGGGGCACACGACCTGGTACTTGTAGTTCTCCACCAGCACGCGCAGCTCAGTGGGACCGGCGGCCTTGAACGGGGCTTCGCCCCGGTACATCTCGAGGGCGATGTCGTATGCAATGACTGCCATGTCTCCCCGCGCCGTGGCCATAACGCTGTCAAGGCGCTCTGCGGTAGACTCTCGCACGACGCGTGCACCCGTGTCAGGCAGGACCTTGCGCAGTTGCTTCGTGAGGATTTCGGCAACTTCGCCGGAACCCGGGTCCTGGCCATCTACATGCAGCAGCAAATCGCCACCGGGGCCGCGCTTCCATTGAGGATCGGCCGCGTAGGCGCTCATCCTGGTCCAGGCGGTCAGCGCGGTTAGTGCGCCCACCGCGGCCAATGCTCGACGTCTATTCATTCGCGCTCCAGTCGATAGTCAAGATGACGCACCCCAGTAGCTGCCATGCTACCCGGCCACGCTGCGCGGGGGAAGGTATGCCATCGTCGGCTTAATCGCCATAATAGCGGCGTTCCGCCGGTGGCCGCGGGGATTGCTTCGGGCCGCCACGGGGCCGAACCCAACAATGACAACCACAGTCCGTAGCCTCACCACCCAACTGCAGTTAGCCTCGCTCGATTCGAGTCCCAACGGCGCCACCTTGCGCCTGGCAGGTGACTGGCGCCTGTCTCACGTCGACGCCGCGGCCGCCGCGCTGTCGGCACTCCCGAAATCGTCGCGAGTCGTTGCTTTGGACGGCCGCGCACTCACGGGGTTCGATACCGCAGGCGCCCTTGTCGTGCTCCGCTATCTCCAAGAGCTCGGCACGGACCCTAAATCCGCGACACCGCAGAATTTTGCGCCACACCATCGCCGCATTCTGGAAGTCGTCTCAGGCCAGCTCGGCAACGTGACCGGGGCGGCGCAGACAGCGCAGCCCGGGTTCTTCCAAACGATAGGCCGCAATGTCGTCGCCCTCTGGGATCTGATCGTCGGGCACGTCCAGTTCTTCGGCTACACGGCCGCAGGCGTGGGCGCGCTGCTCACGCATCCGCGCCGACTGCGCCTGAAAGAGCTCGCCGCACAGTTCGAGCAAGTGGGGATCACGGCCATCCCGGTGGTTTTGCTGGTGACGTTTCTGATCGGCGTGGTGTTCGCCTACCTCCTGGGGGTTCAGGCGGAGAAGTATGGCGCGAGTATCTTCGTGGTCGACGGCGTAGCGATCGGCATGGCCCGCGAGTTTTCTCCTCTGCTCGTGGCCGTGATCATCGCGGGCCGGTCTGGCGCCGCGTTCACTGCCCAGCTCGGCACGATGCGCCTGACCGAAGAGACGGACGCGATCCGCGTGCTCGGCCTGTCGCCGATGGACGTGCTGATCTTGCCGCGCCTGTTCGCTCTTATCGTTGCGTTGCCGCTGCTGGTCTTCGTCGGCGACGTGGTCTCCAACCTCGGCGGCATGCTGATGGCGGACCAGGCCCTCGGGATCGTGCCGGCAACTTATATCGATCGGCTGCACAAGGCGCTGCGCCTGAAGGACGTTATCGTCGGTCTCGTGAAGGCTCCGGTATTCGCGTTCTTCATCGCCATCATCGGCATGCGCATGGGCATGACGGTCAGCAGCGACACCCGCTCCATAGGCATCAACACGACGTCGACGGTGGTGCAGGGCATCGTGTCGGTTATCCTGCTGGACGCGCTGTTCGCCGTCTTGCTCCAGAAGCTGGGAATCTAATTGGCACCGGGCGCTCCCGCAACGGACAACGAGGTCGTGCTGGAGGTCGACGGCATCGTCACCCGCTTCGGCGCGCAGACCATTCACGACGGCGTCAGCTTTCGCGTCCACCGCGGCCAGCTCGTGGCCCTGATCGGCGGCAGCGGCACCGGCAAGTCGGTGCTCCTGCGCGAGATCATCGGCTTGATGCGGCCCACGGCCGGCACCGTGCGCCTGCTTGGAACGGACGTCTGGAAGGCGTCGGCGGGCGAGCTCGCCGCGGTACGGCGCCGGTTCGGGATGATGTTCCAGGACGGCGCCTTGTTCTCGTCGCTCGACGTCGCGCACAATGTAGCCGTGCCTCTGGTCGAACATACCTACTTGAGGCCTGAAGTGCTGTGGCCGCTGGTTCAGCTCAGGATCGGCCTCGCGGGTCTGGGCCCGGAGACGGGTGCGAAGATGCCAAGCGAGCTCTCCGGGGGCATGCGCAAGCGCGCGGCCATCGCCCGCGCCCTCGCGCTGGAGCCAGAGATGATCTTTCTCGACGAGCCCACCTCGGGACTCGACCCGATCACCGCGCGCGCGTTCGATAAGCTCGTGCGCTTTCTGGTCGATGACCTGGGCGTCACGGTCTTCCTGGTCACGCACGATCTCGACACTCTGCTGACCGTGGTCGACCGTGTGATCGTGCTCGCCAAGGGCAAGGTTCTCGCAGACGGCCCGGTGAGCGAGGTAATGCAAACGAACGACGAGTGGGTGCAGTCGTATTTCTCGGTGCGAACTCAGATCGGCGGAGGCAACGAAACACATGGAACCTGACGTCCGCTACACCTACATCGGTGCTGCGCTCATCGCCTTGGTGGCAGCGGCGGTACTTGCGATCCTCTGGCTCACCCAAGCCGGCTCGCGTAACGCCTCGAACAAATATGAGATCGTATTCGTGCGGCAATCGCTCG
>JBGPPC010000155.1:0-9945 GCA_041488355.1 Gammaproteobacteria bacterium | reverse complement strand
GTCCAGTTCATAGCAGATCAAGTCGATCGGCATACCGACGGAGAGATTGCTGCGCATGGTCGAGTCGAACGACACGAGAACACATTTCGCGGCGTCGGCGAGGCTGGTCGAACGCGTGATCACGCGTTCGATGATCGGTTTGCCATACTTCGTCTCGCCAGTCTGAAAATACGGCGTGTCGAGCCCGGCCTCGATGAAGTTTCCCTCCGAGTAAATGCGGAATAGCCGCGGGGGCTCACCGCCGATCTGCCCACCGAGGATGAAGGAGGAGTTGAACCCGCCCTCGTTCTCCGCGAGGAACTTGCCGTCGCGATGGTCGACGTCGCGCATCGCGTCGGACACTAGCATCGCGACGTCGAACATCGTTCCGGCATTCCAGAGGCCGGGCAGGCCTTCGGTATCTCCGCGCTGCCTGAGCACGCTCGTCACCGCCTGCGTTCCGGCCAGATTGCCCGAGCTCAACAGCACGAGGACGCGGTCGCCGCGGCGCTCGAACACCGTCATCTTGCAGAATTTGGCGAAGTTGTCGACGCCCGCATGGGTGCGCGAATCCGAGGCGAAAATCAGCCCCTCATGGAGCATTACACCTACGCAATAGGTCATTTCGCCTGCTTCCGTCGCAAAAGAAAATCCCGCGCACCGTTTCCGGTGAGCGGGATTCTGTCTATCGAGTACCGTCTCGCGCCGAACTTCGGAGGATCAAGCCGCTTTCCCCCGCTTGGCCGACCCCTTAGCTCACGTCTCGGTATCGAGAAAGCTGCGCAGCCGCTCCGAGCGAGACGGGTGACGCAGCTTGCGCAGGGCCTTGGCCTCGATCTGGCGAATGCGTTCGCGCGTGACGTCGAACTGCTTGCCGACCTCCTCCAGCGTGTGGTCGGTGTTCATCTCGATCCCGAAGCGCATGCGCAGGACCTTTGCCTCACGCGGGGTGAGCGTATCCAGTACTTCCTTCGTGGCATCGCGCAAGCTGGTGTAGACCGCAGCCTCAACCGGCGCCATGGTTCCCTGGTCCTCGATGAAATCGCCCAGATGCGAGTCGTCATCGTCGCCGATCGGCGTCTCCATCGAGATTGGCTCCTTGGAGATCTTCAGGATCTTGCGGATCTTCTCCTCGGGCATCTCCATCTTGGTCGCCAGCAGCGCAGGGTCCGGCTCCTGACCGGTTTCCTGCAGGATCTGACGCGAGATTCGGTTCATCTTGTTGATGGTCTCGATCATGTGCACCGGGATGCGGATGGTACGCGCCTGGTCGGCGATGGAGCGCGTGATCGCCTGCCGGATCCACCACGTGGCATAGGTCGAGAACTTGTAGCCGCGGCGGTATTCGAACTTGTCCACTGCCTTCATCAGACCGATGTTGCCCTCCTGGATCAGGTCCAGGAACTGCAATCCGCGGTTGGTGTACTTCTTGGCGATGGAGATCACCAGGCGCAGGTTGGCCTCGGTCATCTCGCGCTTGGCGCGGCGCGCCTTGGCCTCGCCCGTGGACATCTGACGGTTGATCTCCTTGAGATCCCGAACCGGGATGCCCACCCTCTTCTGCAGGTCTATCAGCCGCTGCTGGTGTTCGAGGATGGCCGGTGCGAAGCGCGACAGCGCTTCACTGTAGGGCTTGCGCGACGCAACCTCACGCCTGACCCACTCCAGGTCTTCCTCATTGCCCGGGAAGAACTTGATGAAATGGGTGCGCGGCATGCCGGCCTTGTCGACGCACAGCTCCATAATCGCCCGCTCGTACGAGCGCACTTCTTCGACCATCTTGCGCACGCTGTCGCACAGGGCCTCGATCTGCTTCGCGGCGAAGCGGATCATCATCAGCTCCCTGTTGATCTCCTCCTGCGCTTTGATGTAGGGCTTGCCACGCGGGCCGTGCTTGGCCAGCGCTTTTGTCATCTTGGAGTACAGCGCCCGGATGGTAGCAAACCGCTCCAACGCCGCCAGCTTGAGCTGGAGCAGGCTCGCACTCTGCACCGCGGCAACGTCCTCATCGTCGCCTTCCTCCGCGTCGAGCTCTTCCTCGATCACCTCGTCCGCGATCTCATCGCCGATGATTTCCTCGGCGTTGGGGTCGAGCAAACCGTCGACGATCTCGTCGGCGCGCATCTCGTCGCGCTCGACTTTCTCACCCAGCTGGAGGATCTCGGCAATCGTGGTGGGGCAAGCAGAGATGGCCTGGATCTGGTGCCGTAGTCCGTCCTCGATGCGCTTCGCGATCTCGATCTCGCCTTCGCGCGTCAGCAGCTCGACCGAGCCCATCTCGCGCATGTACATGCGTACCGGGTCAGTAGTGCGGCCAAACTCGGAGTCCAGCGTGGAGACCGCGGCCTCCGCTTCTTCCACCGCATCCTCATCCGGCGCTGTGGGCGTCGAGTCCGACATGAGCAGGGCCTCGGTGTCCGGCGCCTCGTCGTACACCTGGATTCCCATATCATTGATCATGCTGATGATGTTCTCGATCTGCTCGGCATCCAGCATGTCGTCGGGGAGGTGGTCGTTAATCTCCGCGTAAGTTAGAAAACCACGCTCCTTGCCCAGGACGATAAGATTCTTGAGGCGCGTGCGACGAGCCTCGGCATCGTTGGGAAGAGCCTCGATCCTCATCCTCTCGATTTCTTTGAGCTTTGGTTCTTTGGCCATGACCACCCTTGATTGCGGCGTGCGCGAAAAACTCTGTAGTTTACTAAAAATCCGATTCATCAGTCGGGTTTGACCGCTCTCTCGCCCGCAGGTGCCCGCGTCAGCAGCGCGCGCTCCGCCTGGCTCAGGTCTCGCGGCGATGAAACGGCTTCGGCAAGCTGAGTAACACGAGATTTGGCGACCTGAGCCAACAGCGCCTCAACCGCGCCCTGGATCTCGACCAGGAGCTCCTCGGCCGTCAGACGCTGCAGGTCCTGCACCACCGGCATGAGCATCTGCACCGTTGTGCCGTGGCCCCGCGCCCGCAGCAGCTCGATGGCGCCGGCAACCGTGAGCTCCTGGTCCAAGCCTCGGGATTCCTCGACGAGGTCGAATAGGGCGCGAGCTTCGCTGCTTTCGGCCTGGGGCGCCGGCAGGTCGACGGGCCACAGCGCCTTGACCAGACTAGGCTCCGCGAGGACGCGCTCCAGGAGCTTGGCGTAGGGATCGGATGCCCGTCTAAGCGAACGCCGGGGTGCCACTGCCTCCTGCCTGGCAGCTCTGAATTCGAAGCGATCCTCCAACTCGGTTTGCGAAATTCCGCCTAACTCGGCGATCCGCTTTCTCAACATCAGACCCAAGATGGGTGCAGATACCTGTTTCACAAGCGGCCTGGCCTCTTGCAAGAACCTGGCGCGACCCTCGGCGTTGCCCATATCGGCGCGCTCGGTCAGCTCCTTCAGCGCGAACGCGGACAGGGGTATTGCCGCCTCCGCCAAGAGGCGCTCAAACGACTCTTTTCCCTCGCGGCGGACAAAGCTGTCGGGATCGTCGCGATCCGGCAACAACAGAAACTTGACCTGCTTGCCATCCTGCAGTTGCGGTAAGCTGTTTTCCATCGCGCGCCAGGCCGCCCGCCGACCTGCCGCGTCACCATCGAAGCAAAACACCACCTCATCGGCCTGGCGCAGCAGCTTCTGCAGGTGCCAAGCCGTCGTTGCAGTGCCTAACGTAGCCACCGCGTAGCCGATTCCGTACTGAGCCAGCGCGACCACGTCCATGTACCCTTCAACCACGACAATACGGCCGGCGTCCCGTATCGCTTGTCGTGCGTGGAACAGGCCGTAGAGCTCGCGCCCTTTCTCGAACACCGGTGTCTCGGGCGAATTGAGGTACTTGGGCTCTGACTGGTCGAGCACCCGCCCGCCAAAGCCCACAACCTGCCCACGCGGGTTTACGATTGGAAATATGATGCGGTCGCGGAAGCGGTCGTACCGCTTCCCTTCTTCACTCTGGACGACGAGCCCGGCGTCGATCAGCGCTTTGGCCTGATAGTTCTCGAACACCGCGGCCAGGCTCTGCCAGCCGCTCGGCGCGAACCCCAGCTGGAAGCGCGCTGCAACGTCTCCGGTGAGCCCACGGCCCTTCAGATAAGCAATGGCCCGCTCAGACCGCTTGAGCTCAGACTTGTAGAACTGGGCTGCCTGCTGCAGCAACTCGGTGAGTTCCTCCGACTGCACCTGCTTCGCGGCTTCCTGCGGATTCGGAGTGAACTCGGGCACCTTCATCCCGGCCCGACTCGCGAGGTCCTTCACGGCCTCGACGTAGCCCATCCCGCCATACTCCATCAGAAAGCCAATGGCGCTGCCGTGGACGCCGCAACCGAAACAGTGATAGAACTGCTTGGTCGGGCTGACGGTGAAGGAAGGCGTCTTCTCGCTGTGGAACGGGCAGCACGCGACGAGATTGGTACCTGCCCGTTTCAGGGGAAGGGACGACTCGATAACGTCGACGATATCGATTCGGCCCAGGAGCTCCTGCACGAAGGTCTTGGGAATCATCGCATCGGCCCAGGCATTCTCGCTCGACAGACTGGAGGACGTAACCTGACTCGCTGGACTGCCAGTCCCGGCTGCGGGATAGTCGAAACGCGTGTCCACCAGCCAAAGGACTCTCGCATTATAGGGCGTTTTCTCCGGCGCTCCGGAAATCCGCCGGCGCAGGCGCCGCAGGGCGCGCGCGACAGGTCAACTAGCGAGCTTACCCCTCACCAACGCAGACACTTTGGCCATGTCCGCGCGTCCCGCGAGTCTCGACTTCAGCGCCGACATGACCTTTCCCATATCCTGAGCGGATTTGGATCCGGTGGTAGCTATCGCCTCGGCAACCGCGGCCTCGACTTCGGCGTCACTCAGACCCGAGGGCATGTAGCTGGTCAGAACCTGGACCTCGAACTCCTCCGCACGCACCAGGTCCTGACGCCCCGCGTCGCCATACTGGCGGATAGAGTCGCGGCGCTGCTTGAGCATCTTGTCGATCACCGCGACCACGTCTGGGTCGGTCAACTCGATGCGTTCGTCCACTTCGCGCTGCTTGATGGCGGCGAGCAATAGACGCACTGCCGACAAGCGCGCAGTATCCTTGGCGCGCAGCGCCGTTTTCATGTCTTCGAGGATGCGACCTTTGAGTGTCATGCTCAGCATGGTGGCCCCAATTGTAGGGCTAACCGGAAATGCGACGCGGCAGGGCTATTGCCCTGCCGCGCTGGTTCAAGTCCGTATGAGGCGCCGGCTAATAAAGTCGCGGCGGCAGTAACTGCCCCCGGAGCCGCTTGAAGTGGCGCTTGATTGCGGCGGCTTTCTTGCGCTTCCGCTCCGATGTAGGCTTCTCGTAAAACTCCCGGGCTCGCAGCTCTGTGAGCAGGCCGGTCTTCTCCACGGTGCGCTTGAAGCGGCGCATTGCGACTTCGAATGGTTCGTTTTCCTTCACCCGCACAGTGGGCATAATCCCGTTTCCCCGCATCCTTAAGGCCGATGAGCTAGCCGGCGTTTTGCAAAGTCCGGCAGTATATCAGAAGCACCCGGGTTGCTGGCAAGGCGGCACCTATCCCCTTCCGGCGTGTCTCATACGCATGCTTGTACTGGGCATCGAAACCTCCTGCGACGACACGGGCGTTGCCCTGTACGACGCGGGCACCCCCCCGGATCGCCCTTCCGCCGGGCTGCTGTCCCATGCTCTCTACTCCCAGGTCTCGATGCATGCGGATTTCGGGGGGGTGGTGCCAGAGCTGGCCTCGCGCGACCACATCCGGCGTGTCTTGCCGCTGGTCCGGCAGGTGATGTCTCGGGCCGGTGGCCGCGTTCAAGACCTCGATGGGATCGCCTACACGCAGGGACCAGGGTTGGCGGGCGCGCTCCTGGTTGGCGCATCGATCGGAAGCGCGATGGCATACGCGCTCGGCATCCCGGCCGTGGGTGTACATCACCTGGAAGGGCACTTGCTCTCCCCGCTTCTCTCGGGCGACCCGCCCCGTCTGCCTTTCATCGCGCTACTGGTTTCTGGCGGACACACGCAGCTCATGCGCGTGGACGACATCGGGCGTTATGCCCTCCTTGGCGAGACCGTGGACGACGCCGCGGGCGAGGCTTTCGACAAGACCGCCCAGCTCCTGGGACTCGGCTACCCCGGGGGCCCGGCGGTGTCGCGATTGGCGGAACACGGCAACCCTTCGCGTTTCAAACTGCCTCGGCCGATGCTCGGCAGCCCGGACCTCAATTTCAGCTTCAGCGGACTCAAGACCGCGGTGCTCACCGCCCTGCGCCAATCGCCCGGGGACAGGCAGGCGTGCGCCGATCTGGCGGCCGCGGCGGAGGCGGCCATCGTCGATGTCCTGACGGCAAAGGCGCTCACGGCATTGGACTCGACCGGCATAGCTGAACTTGTCGTCGCTGGCGGCGTGGGCGCGAACTCGCGGCTACGCCAAAGGCTGTCCGAAGAGGCGGGCATCCACGGATTCGCGGTGCACTACCCCGAACTGCAATTTTGTACGGACAACGGCGCAATGATCGCTTTTGCCGGGGCAATGCGACTACGACCTCTATCCGGACGCGACTTCAGCTTTACCGTCCGCGCCCGCTGGGACTTGGCAAAACTCGACCCAGTTGGCTAGTGGGTTGAGCAGCCGTTTGCAACAAGCGCCGCGCTTGCTAAGTCGCAGGTGGCGGCGCGCTGTTGCGACGCAGATGGAGCTTGCTCTCCGTCCCCGACTGCAGGCGCTGGATATTGGCGCGATGCCGCCAGATAACCAAAGCGGCGATCAGGATCACGACCGCCAAATCAGAGCCCCAGCCCAGCAGGATCGGGCTGACGACAACGGCGGCCAAGGCACCCAGGATGCTTGCAAGCGAGGCGTAGCGTGATAACACCGCTACTGCAACAAACACAACCAACGCGACGAGCGCCACCTCCGGGCTCAATCCCAGCAGGATTCCGAGCGCTGTGGCCACTCCTTTTCCGCCCTTGAAACGAAAATAAAGGGGGTACAGGTGGCCAAGAAAAACAGCTAGAGCACACGCCGCCACCGTCGCCTCGCCGAAGCCGATGAGGGGTGCGAAGTGCCGAGCCAGCAGCACAGTGATGAGCCCTTTCGCGGCGTCGCCCAACAACGCGCATAACGCAGCGCCGCGCTTACCGCTGCGCAGGACGTTGGTAGCACCAGGATTCCCCGACCCGTAGCTGCGGGGGTCCGGGAGCCGAAACATCCAGCTCGCGACGATGGCAAAGGAAACAGAACCAATTAAATAGGCGCCGATGACGCAGAGAAAAAGAGCCGCGAGCCACATGTCACGATCTCCCCTCAGATACGCTGGCGCGCCACGCTACCGGCCACTTCGTTCTCCTTAGTTCATCCTCTCGGATGATGTTTGGCGTGCAGCTGTTTTAACCGTTCCCGCGCAACATGGGTATAGATTTGCGTGGTGGAGATATCCGCATGACCGAGCAGCAGCTGCACCACACGCAGGTCTGCACCATGATTCAGCAGATGTGTCGCGAATGCGTGACGCAGGGTATGCGGGGAGACGGTGGGACGAATGCTGGCCTTAACGGCATAGCGCTTGATCAAGTGCCAGAAGGCCTGCCGCGTCATCGCCTGGGCGCGCGAAGTAATGAACAAAGCGTGGCACGGTCTGCCCTGCAGCAACAACGGCCGGGCCTCTTTGACATAGCGACGCACCCAGTCGAGGGCGATTTCGCCCACCGGTACCAGCCGCTCTTTGCTGCCCTTGCCGAGGATGCGTACCACGCCCATATCCTGCGACAGCTGCGCCAGGCTCAAGGTCACTAGCTCCGAAACGCGCAGCCCGCTGGCATAGAGTAGCTCGAGCATGGCCCTGTCGCGCAGTCCCAACGGAAGCTGCAGGTTCGGCGCGGCCAAGAGCCTTTCCACGTCGTTCTCGGTCAGGCTCTTGGGCAGGGCGCGCGAGCGCCTTGGCGCGTCGATGTCGATTGTGGGGTCCACATCCACCTTCCCCTCGCGTAGGACGAACTGATAGAAGCGCTTGAGGCTCGACAGAACCCTCGCGGTGGAACTCGCGCGCGCCCTGGCCTGAAATCGACTCGCCAGGTAGCCCAGCAAGTCGGCGTGATTCGCCGTCAACAGATCCCGAGAGTGGGCAACGCGCAACCACATCGCGAACTGACGCAGGTCGCGCCGGTAGCTCTCCAACGTGTTCCGCGCAAGACCATCCTCAAGCCACAGAGCGTCGCTGAACTCGTCGAGCAGATGCTCGGTGGCCGGATGGAGCCCCGTTCGGTGCAGGCTAATCGATGGCACCTTCGTGTCGCAGCAGCCAGCGTTTGATCTCAAGGGGCTTGCCGTGGCGGCTGTGCATGAACCCGCCCAGGCCACCGGATCCGATTACGCGATGACAGGGAATCAGCAGCGGTACACGGTTCGCGCCGCAAGCCGTGCCCACCGGTCGGGGGGCGGAACCGATCTCGCGCGCCACCTCGAGGTAGCTCAAAGCGCAGCCGCGCGGAATGGCCCGCACCGCTTGCCAAACGCGCTGTTGGTAGTCGGTACCGTGGGACTCTACAGGCAGCTCCAGGCGAAAGTCAGAGTCCTTGAAATAGCCGGCGAGCTGGCGGCAGACTTCGCGCGAGAAGCTGTCGATCGGCCTGAGTGTCGCGGCCCCCAGAGGCAAGTACTCGATCTCGGTCACGCGCTCACCGCGCGTCCGGATGCCGAGGACCGCGAACGGCCCCTCCAGTCTCGCGCTGTAGCCCTCCAGCATCGCGCCCCCGTGATTTTCGCGCCCAAGAGGAAGACGCCGCCCGAGTTCTGTTCCTATTCTAGCAACGAACCACCGGGGCAAAAAAAAGACGGCCGCGCGGGCCGTCAGTCGTTAAGCTAAAGTGTCGGGCCGTCGATCCTGCGGTTCTATTCGCCAGCTGCAGGCGAGTCCTGCCCCCCGTTTTTCTCCGCACTGTGCAGCTTCTCGCGGATGCGAGCAGATTTACCCGACCGTTGGCGTAGATAATAAAGCTTCGCGCGCCGCACGTCCCCGCGGCGCTTCACCTCGATGCTCGCGATCAGCGGGGAGTAGGTCTGGAAGGTGCGCTCCACCCCCTCCCCCGACGAAACTTTGCGCACAATAAAAGATGAGTTGAGGCCCCGGTTGCGCTTTGCGATCACTACGCCTTCGTAGGCCTGCACGCGTTTCCGATCGCCCTCGACGACATTCACGCTCACCACGACGGTGTCGCCGGGCGCAAACGCGGGAATAGTCTTGCCCAGGCGGGCGATTTCTTCCTGCTCGATGGTCTGGAGTAAATTCATCTTCGGTGCTCCCGTAAACTCAAGTTACGCGCGCAGCTTCCTGCTTCTGTGCGTCGCGTTTGTATTCTTCCAGCAGCTGCTGCTGCTCAGAACTCAGTTTCAACTTCGCGAGCAGCTCCGGCCGCCGGCTCCAGGTCCGACCCAAAGCCTGTTTCAGGCGCCAGCGTTCGATTTCCGCGTGGTTCCCCGACATCAGAACCGCCGGAACCGGGACTCCCTCATACACTTCCGGACGCGTGTAGTGCTGGCAGTCCAGCAGCCCGTGTACGAATGACTCCTGAGCGGCCGATTCCGCGTCTCCCAGCACGCCGGGAATCTGCCGGACCAGCGCGTCCATCAGCACCATCGCTGGGAGCTCACCGCCGGAGAGGACGTAGTCGCCGATGGACACCTCGTACTGCGCCTGACGCGTTACCAGACGCTCGTCCACGCCTTCGTAGCGCCCGGCCAGCAGAATCAGCCCCTCCTCTCGGGAGAGCTCAACCACCAGCTCATGATCCAGCAATCGCCCCTGCGGGGTGAAGTACACGACCTTCGGTTCGCGGACGCCGCTGCTGCGCTGGCGTTGGCGGGCCGCCTTCAGAGCTTTCTCCAACGGCTCGGCCATCATCACCATGCCCGGCCCCCCACCGTACGGGCGGTCGTCCACGGATCGGTACGCGTTGGTGCTGAAATCACGTGGATTCCAGACGACCAGTTCGTACAAGCCG
>JBGPPC010000154.1:0-9947 GCA_041488355.1 Gammaproteobacteria bacterium | reverse complement strand
GGACTCGGGGTCGGAGAGGGCGGCTAGAAGATGGTTCTGGCGGGGACTATGAGGTCCAGGCATAGACCTCCCACTCATGAGTCAAGATCGTAGGGCCTCAACGACCCGGGCAAACGCGCGATTCGCACACAACTGCGCAGTATAGACAAGCTATCATTTCCTATGTTCGTTAGCGAACATTACGCGCTTTCTGACAGCCCACAGGAGTTGTCTTTCGACAAGATCTTCTTCAACACCTCGATAGGTGAGCGTGCGTGCAACGCACACCGCATAACCGCCGCTTCTCCGGGAACGAAAGGATACGACGAGCGAGCCGGCAACCAATGCTTTAGCTCGGCAATTCCGCGACGATAAATGTGGAGATGCGCTCGAGATCGGGCGGCCCGCGACGCGCGTGCCGCAGGTCTCATCAGGTAAATCTGGGAGAGTCACATGGAAAAGACTTTACTCACGTGGCGACTTACACCTATCGGGAAGGACTCTGAGCTATGGACCTTCAGCAGCCACAGCGGTGAAGTTTGGGTCAGGGCTTACGACGCCCTGGAGGCACGGGCTCTAGCCGCAGACCGGTTTCGCGTACGGGGTCGCGTCAAACATGGCCGAAGCGGCATGGAAAGTCCATGGTACGTACGTGAACTGGCGCGCTGCGAACGCGATCAAGATGCTCGATTCAAGGCCACGCAGATGCCCTGTGTTGTGTATCCCGCAGTAGCAGACGCGGCAATCGGCGAGACGCAAACACAGGCTCCTGCGCCAAACACGTCGGCCCGTATTCAACCGGCGTCGAGTGCTTCCGACGTCAGAGAGGCTATCGTGGCGTTGCTGCTGGCCAAGCGAGCAGACGTCCCGGGACGTTGGCTCGACGTATATATGGCTCCTGGCATGGACAACGGAGCAGCGTATGTCATCATTCCAGCGCGAAAGCTCAAGGGCGTTATCGCTGAGGAGCTCAGCCGATTGATAGGACGTACGCTGAGCGCTGAAGAGAAAAGCTGGTTGCTCATGAGCGAAGAGATCCAACGCATACTTCGAGGCAGTGAGGCGAGATTGAGCGTGTCCTAGCTCGGTGGCAGCGCCGACTGAAACGAGGGTTGGATACAGCTGCCCTGTCGTCTGGTTCGCAACAGCGGCAACTTACATCTGACAGGTAGCGGTCCTGAATCTTTGCTTGGACAGTTTGATGCACCATCGCAACCGCATCGGTGCACACCGCCAGACTTCGATCCATCAATAACAGAACTGAAAAGACCGTGAATGAGCCTCGTAGGACCGTGAATCGGCCCATTGGTGTCCTCTTCGTCTGCATGGGCAACATCTGCCGGTCGCCGATCGCGGAGGGGGTGTTCCGTCAACGCGTAGCTCAAGCAGGCCTCGACCATCTGATCCAGACCGACTCGGCCGGAACCCACGGCTATCACATTGGGTCTCGTCCTGACACCCGGGCACACGCGGCCGCGGCGCGGCGGCGCTACGACCTGAGCGGGCTGCGCGCACGTCAAGTCACACGGCAGGATATCGAGGTGTTCGATTACGTGCTGGCGATGGACCGCGACAATCTGACTTACCTGAACGGCCTTGCTTCAGCGGACGATCGCAAAAAGCCGCAACTGTTTCTCGACTACGCGACCAACATCGCTTTACGCGAAGTGCCCGATCCATACTACGGCCCGGAGGAGGGGTTCGAGCTGGTCCTCGACCTGGCCGAGGACGCCAGCCTCGGCCTGTTGACCCACATCCAGCAGCGGCTCGGCACACTCCGGTCCGACCACCGCTAGCGAGCGGGCCACGGCCGCACGAAACTTCCCCGTCGGCGGCCGCGCTGCGGCAAGACCCTAGTGCCGCGTCTCTACCTGCACCAGGGGCTCGCTCGGAACCTGTTCCTCGGAAGACTTCGAGCGACGCGCGCGGCTTTCAAAGCGCTCTTCCCCCCCCGGGGTAGGGCCGTCCTGGGCCTGTTGAGTTCTGCCCGGACTAGTCTCAACCTGCACGAGATCGGGCGGAAGTTCGAAACTCGGCACCACACGCGACACTCGGTCGGCGCGGGCTTCCTTGTCCTGTGGTGCAGGTTCGTATCGTGCAACCGCTACTGCGTCGGCCTCCCTTTGCGGCTCACCAGGCGCGATGTCGATCGTCGCAGTCGCGAACGTGGTTTCCCTGTCCCGCTCGGGTCTGTGCTCGCCCAAGCGAGTCTGCACGACATGCTCGGCGATGACGGGCTCGCGGACCGATTCGCCGCCCATACTCTCGAACACCTGTTCCTGGTTCTCAGGCATGTGCGCTGCGGGCTCCGACCAGGACGTCGTCACATCGCTCTCAGGGACAGGAGCAGCTTGCCGAGGCGAAGGCATCCTTGGCCGATCCTGCTCTGGTGCGCGCTCTGCCCCCGTTTCGGCGCGAGCATCTCTAACGCTTTCCCCGTCGGCGCCTCCAATACCCCGCTCGCGGCGGCCGCGCCGACGGCGGCCACGACCCTCGGCGTGTTGCTCCGGGCCTCCTTCGGTGCGTGGCCGGTCAGGGCGCTCGGTCCTTTCGGGCCGTTCCGGGCGGGGGGAACGCTCGGGCCGCTCCTGGCCACGCGCGCGCGCCTCGCCTGTTCCCTCCGCCCGTGCGGGATCGATGCCACGGCCTGACGTTTGCGCAGCAGAGGCCGGTTTGTTCGGGCGGCGTTCCTCCTCACCCGGGCGCTGCTGACCGCGGCGCGGATCCCGCCCGCCTTCCTGACCTCGGCGCTGACCCGCCGCGGTTTCTTCTCGTCCTCCGCGGCGGTCGCGCTCCCGACGCGGACCTTCCCGCTGGGGTCGACGGGCTTCACGTGGCTTCACCTTCACTGGCTCGGGAGGTGCCTCCGGCTTGCCCTTCAACCAGCCGAAGATTTTCTGGAGAATCGACTCCTGAGGCGGTGGCGGCACCTGGACCGGGAGCGGCGCGGGCTGGTCCGGCTGAATGCCCTGGACCGCTGCTTGAGGACGCTGGGGTTTCGGTTCAGCGCTGGGCAGCGCCGGCTTCTCCGCTTCCGCGGGCTGTTCCATCAGCTGGTAGCTGGCCGGCAACGGCTCCATCTGATTCAGCTCGTCGTGCCGCAACCGGCTCAAAGTGTAATTGGGAGTCTCCAGGTGAATGTTTGGCACCAGGACGACGTTGACCTTCATCCGCGATTCGATGGCGTGAAACTCAGAACGCTTCTCGTTGAGCAGGTAGGTTGCGACATCCACTGGCACTTGCGCGTGGACTGCGGCGGTGTTCTCCTTCATGGCCTCTTCCTGAAGGATGCGCAGGATGTGCAGAGCCGAGGACTCGATGCTGCGAATGTGGCCGGTGCCATGGCAGCGCGGGCAGGCGATGTGACTGGTTTCACCCAGCGAAGTCTGCAGGCGTTGGCGCGACAGCTCCATCAGGCCGAAGCGCGAGATCTTGCCCATCTGGACTCGCGCCCGGTCATAACGTAGCGCATCGCGCAGCCGGTTCTCGACTTCCCGCTGATTGCGCTGATTCTCCATGTCGATGAAGTCGATCACGACCAGGCCGCCCAAATCGCGCAAGCGGAGCTGTCGGGCCAGTTCGTCCGCGGCTTCCAGGTTCGTACGCAGCGCCGTTTCCTCAATGTCGGCACCACGTGTCGCGCGTGCCGAATTGACATCGATTGCCACCATCGCCTCGGTGTGGTCGATGACGATGGCACCCCCGGAGGGCAGGGGAACTTGGCGGGAGTACGCCGTTTCGATCTGGTGCTCAATCTGAAACCGGGAGAACAGCGGCACGTCGTCCCGATACATCTTGACCCGGTTGACGTTGCCGGGCATCACGTGCCCCATGAACTGCCGGGCCTGCTCGTAGATGCTGTCGGTGTCGATCAGCAGCTCACCGATCTCCTGATGGAAGTAGTCCCGGATGGCGCGGATGACGAGACTCGACTCCTGATAGATCAGGAAGGCGCCACCCTGCTGTTTGGATGCAGTCTAGATTGCCCGCCACAGCTGCAGCAGGTAGTTCAGGTCCCACTGCAGTTCTTCCAGCGTACGCCCGAGGCCGGCCGTCCGGCCGATGATGCTCATGCCCTGCGGAATTTCGAGCTGGCCGATGAGGTCGCGTAGTTCGTTGCGCTCCTCGCCCTCTACGCGCCGGGAAACACCACCCCCGCGCGGGTTGTTGGGCATCAGGACAAGGTAGCGGCCGGCGAGGCTGATGAACGTCGTGAGCGCCGCGCCCTTGTTGCCGCGTTCATCCTTGTCGACCTGGACGATCAACTCCTGACCGTCGCGCATCACATCCTGAATGCGCGCACGGGAGACGTCGACGTTGTCCCCGTGGAAAAAGGCCCTGCTCACCTCTTTGAATGGGAGGAACCCGTGGCGCTCGTTTCCGTAATCTACGAACGCCGCCTCCAGGCTAGGCTCGATGCGGGTGACTAGACCCTTGTAGATATTGCCTTTACGTTGCTCTTTTCCGGTGGTTTCTATGTCCAGGTCAATCAGCTTCTGACCATCTACTATGGCGACCCGCAGTTCTTCTGCTTGAGTCGCGTTAAACAGCATGCGTTTCATTCTTGTACCCCCGCGCTCAAACTCACGGGCAGGGCAACCTTCTGGAACCCGGCACGGGCTCCCGCATGGATACTATTCGGACAGGTGGGTCATAATGTCGATGTCAGGCCTCGAACAGTCTTCAGGTTTGCCTCAGAGGTCCGGACCCATCAGGTCCCGGACGAAAGAAAGTCTATGGGCGGTCTTGAGCGCGCAATCAGCTTGCCATCGCTACTTGGGGCCGGGTCAGCGAAGTTAACCCGTCATGATTGAGTCAGGTCACGAGCCTGGTACACACCCCGCTGTGCCGCAGGGCTGGGATTCGGTGTGCTTCCCCGCGCGGCATTTCCGATCGCACCTGGGGGCACAGTTAATAGTATAAGCAAAATGAATACCTTAAGGAAAGAGCCGCGAATCTCCCCGGCGGCGGTTTCCTGGACCGAGGTGGACGAGGGCGGCGCTGACCAGCGGATCGACAACTTTTTGGTCCGGGTCCTCAAGGGCGTGCCCAAGAGCCATCTTTACCGTTTGCTGCGCACCGGGCAGGTCCGGGTGAACAGTCGCCGGGTCGACGCGACGTACCGCCTCCAACTTGGTGATCGGGTGCGCCTGCCACCCGTGCGAACCGCCGTGCCGCAGGGACGCCAGGTAGGGTCGGCTGGGCCAGCGACGGCCTGGCTGTCGCCGCATACGCTGCTGGAGGACAACGCGCTGCTGGTGATCGACAAGCCAGCGGGCGTGGCAGCACATGGCGGTAGCGGGGTGAGCCGCGGTGCAATCGAGCAGCTGCGCGCGGAGCGACCTGACCTTCGGTTCCTGGAACTGGTTCATCGGCTAGACCGCGACACCTCAGGCGTGCTGCTCCTGGCGAAGAAGCGCAGTGCGTTGACAAACCTGCATGCGCAGATCCGCGCCGGCGAGGTGAAGAAGTCTTACCTGGTCCTGGTGCGAGGGGATTGGAGCAACGACACACAACATGTGCGCTTGCCTCTATCCAAACATCTCACGACGTCCGGTGAGCGGCGGGTGAGCGTGAGCGACGACGGTTCGCCTTCGCACACAGTCTTCACACGCATCCGCGGATTTCCCGGGTATACGCTGTTGCACGCAAAGCTGCTGACGGGCCGCACGCACCAGATACGCGTGCACTTGGCTCACCTCGGCTTCCCGATAGCCGGCGACGACAAGTACGGCGACTTTGCCCTCAACAAGAGCCTGCCGCGCCTGGGCCTTAAGCGCATGTTCCTGCATGCCGCCCGTGTCGAGTTCCGCCACCCGCTTAGCGGCGACACGATCGTGGTGGAGGCGCCGCTTGCCGAGGCGCTTAGCAGGTTTCTAGGTTCGCTCGAGGAATCGGGCTTCACCGCCTCGGCCCAGTGACTGCGATGAGCAGGAGCTTCGACCTGCTGGTGTTCGACTGGGACGGCACGCTGATGGACTCCGCAGGCCACATCGTAGACTCTATTCGGGCCGCAGCACACGACCTCGATATCGACTTGCCACCGGAACAACGCGCTCGACACATTATCGGGCTCGGCCTGGTCGATGCTCTGACGTATCTGTTCCCGTCGCTCCCACACGCGGACTACCCACGTCTGGCCGAACGCTACCGTTACCACTACCTCGCAGGCGACCATAAACTTTCGCTGTTCGCAGGTGCAGACCAGGGGATCCGGGCCATGCACGCGGCGGGTTTCAGTCTCGCGGTGGCGACCGGGAAGAGTCGGCAGGGTCTGGACCGCTCGCTCGGGGCTTCCGGGCTGGCCGACTTCTTCCATGCTTCGCGTTGCGCTGATGAAGGCCTACCCAAGCCTCACCCCGATATGCTGATATACCTGATGAAAACGCTCGGGGTCGACCCGCAGCGCACCCTGATGATCGGAGACACCACGCACGATCTCGAAATGGCGCGCAGCGCTGGAGTTTCCGCCTTAGCCGTCGGATATGGTGCGCATGCGCGCGCCAACCTCGAAGCACATGAGCCGGTTGCCTGTGTAATGTCTTTCGCCGAGCTGACGGGATGGGTGCGGCAAAACGGGTGATCTGCGACAGCGCGCAAGTGCAGGACGGTGGCAAGGGCGTGCGCTTCGAGGTCGAGCACCGTGGCCAGGTGCAGCCCGCCTTTCTCATCCGCTACGACGGCACCGTGTATGCCTACCTCAACCGGTGCGCGCACATCTCGGTCCAGCTGGATTGGGCCGAGGGTGAGTTCTTCGACCTGACCGGTTTATACTTGATTTGTTCAACTCACGGCGCAACGTATCGGCCCGAAAGCGGCCGCTGCGTCCGTGGCCCGTGCGACGGACGCGGTTTGGTTCGCGTGTCGGTGGAAGAACATGCTGGGAAGGTCTATTTGATATCGGAACAGTGAGGCGTATTCATGGCAGAGCCTGGGGCAGGTGGTGGCGAAAATTGGGAGCGTGGAGTCTTGGAACGACTGGTCCGGTCGGTCCTGGATGAGCAACGGCGCACTCGCCGCTGGAGCATTTTGTTCAAGTCGCTCGGCTTCCTCTACCTCTTCGTCGTGCTGTTTCTCGCGCTGGGCTGGTTCGGGGGCAAGGACAAGGGGCTACCGGGCAAGCACACGGCGTTAGTCGAGATCAACGGCGTGATCGCTGCCGACAGTCAAGCGAGCGCCGAGCGTGTCAATGCGGGATTGCAGGATGCGTTCAAAGACACGAAGACCGCTGGCGTGATTCTGCGTGTCAACAGCCCAGGCGGCAGCCCCGTGCAGGCAGGGCAGATCAACGGCGAGATGCGGCGCCTGCGCGGACTTTACCCGAAGGTTCCGCTGTATGTCGTCGTAGAGGATATATGCGCATCCGGCGGGTACTATGTGGCGGTGGCTGCAGACCAGATCTATGTGGACCAGGCCAGCATCGTCGGCTCGATCGGGGTGCTGATGGACGGATTTGGCTTCACCGGCACCATGGAAAAGCTCGGTGTCGAACGGCGCCTGCTTACCGCCGGCGACAACAAGGGGTTTCTGGATCCGTTCTCTCCGATCAACGCAAAGCAGAGAGACTACGCTGAGAAGCTGCTGGCCGACGTCCACCGCCAGTTCATCGACGTGGTCAAGCAAGGGCGCGGCAAGCGCCTGAAGGAAACTCCGGAGCTGTTCAGCGGACTGTTCTGGACCGGACAGAGGAGCATCGAGCTCGGCCTCGCGGATGCCCTGGGCAGCGTTGACTATGTGGCCCGCGAGGTAATCAAGGCCGAGGACATCGTGGACTTCACGCCCCGCGAGAACCTGGCCGAGCGCTTCGCGCGCCGCTTCGGCGCCGCGACCGCCGAGGCGCTGGTGCGTCTGAGTGCGTCTCCACAGTTGCGCTGACCGGCGCTCGAACGCCTGCTTGCAGCACGAACACCGTCGGACGCCGGTTAAGGTCTGGCGTACCGGCTCTCCACGCCGCTACCGAGAGCGTGCGGACGCTCTCAGTTTGCAGTGTCAGTTCGGTGGCAAGACACAGCCGGGTGTCCGGATCGCATGTTTCCAGGAGCGCAGCCAACAGCTGGTTGTTGCGGTAAGGCGCCTCGATGAAAAGCTGAGCGTTCGCGTCGTTGCGCGAGCGTGCCTGGAGTTCCCGGATGCGCGCGGCGCGCGCATCGGCGTCTACCGGGAGATACCCGTGAACGCAGAAGCTCTGACCGTTCAAGCCCGAGGCTGCCAGCGCCAGCAGCAGCGAGCACGGCCCAACCAGCGGGACTACCGGTAGCCCGCGCTGATGTGCGAGTGCGACCAGCTCGGCACCGGGGTCGGCAATCGCCGGATAACCCGCTTCCGAGAGCAATCCCACGCGCCCGCCATTCAGGGCCGGTTCAAGCAACCTGGGCAACTCCCGAGCGTCGGTGTGTTCATTGAGGACGTCGATGCGGACCGCGGCCAGCTGCCGCTCGAGCCCGACGCGCCGCAAAAAGGCGCGCGCGCTTCTGGTTTCTTCCGCGATGAAGCTGTCCAAGCCGCGAATGGTCTTGATCACAGGCTCGGGCAGCACGTCGCCGGGCTCGCCTTCGCCGAGCGTCGATGGAACCAGAAACAAGGCGCCGCCGGCTGTCATCGGCTCCGCGCTGAAGCGTCAGCGGCCACCGCTAGAGTACCCTCAACCCTGCATCGTTCAGCAGGGAAACCAGCGCGATCAGCGGCAAGCCGATCAGCGCGGTAGGATCCTCGCCCCGGATCTGTTCCAGCAGAGCGATGCCCAGTCCCTCGGATTTTGCGCTGCCCGCGCAATCGTACGGCTGCTCCCGGTCCAGATAGGCCGAGATCTGCGATGATGTCAGAAGCCGGAATTGGACCCGGGTCGGTACCACCCGCTCCTGCGCGCGGCCGATTTGCGCCTGGAGTACGCAGACCGCCGTATGGAACACAACCTCGCGGCCGCTGGCGCGCCTCAGCTGCTCCTGTGCGCGCTCGCGATTCCCAGGTTTGTCCAAACGCAACCCATCCAGCTCGGCCACCTGATCGGATCCGATGATCACAGCCGTCGGAAAGGAGGCAGCGGCGGAACGGGCCTTCGCTCCCGCCAGACGCAATGCCGTGAGCTCAGGAGGCTCGTCCGGCAACGGCGCCTCGTCAACGCGCGGCGCAAAGGTCTCAAACTCCAGGTGCAGCCGTGCCAAGAGCTCGCGACGATACACGGACGTGGAAGCTAGAACCAGCATGGTTGAGTCGCCTGACCGCACCCGTGAGGTTCGGGCGCCGCGTAGGCTTAACGTTTTGACAGAGCAATGAAAAAATCTTATCATGCCGCGTTTGTTTTCGGGCAGACCGGTGTTGAGAAGCGCCTGCAAAAAGCGAGGCGATGGTCATCGACGGAGCGCATACCGTGACTAGCGTCGAGCCTCGGGCTATCGACCCAGCGCGCGTTGCGCGCGAGAGATCGCAGGTGACTGGGGTACTGGCCGTTGCCCAGCTGCCGCGCGTCGCCGATCTGCTATTCGACCGCGAAGGCGTGGTGAGCTACGCAGTGCAAGGGGACACGTCGGCCAAGGGGGAACCGGTGTTGCGCATTCACCTGACCGCTGACTTGACCGTTTCCTGCCAGCGCTGCTTGGAACGCCTCCCGCTGCACCTGGATATAAAGCGCGATCTCGTAGTGGTTGCGGCGGCTGCCAGCCTCGATCCGCTGGAGGATGAGGACGACGACACGGACGCCATCCCCAGCGCGGGTTCTCTGGACCTGCACGACCTGTTGGAGCAAGAGCTTGTATTGAGTGTGCCGATGGCACCGCGCCATCCCGAAAATGCTTGCGGTATTCAGCCCGGGGCCTCGGAGATCGGCGAGCCCGCATCGCCGTTCTCGCCGCTTGCGCGACTCAAGCGCCCACCGAACTGAGCCTCGGGTCCCGACACGAAATTTGACCAAGGAGCACATACATGGCAGTCCAACAGAACAAGAAGTCGGCCTCCCGCCGGAACATGCGCCG
>JBGPPC010000153.1:0-9951 GCA_041488355.1 Gammaproteobacteria bacterium | reverse complement strand
GTGCGGTGATGCGCAAACTCGTCCACATCTGTTTCGGCGTGCTCAAACATCAGCGTCCTTATGCGCCACAAATCGCTTTTGGTGCTTGACAAGTGAGACGGTATCTTCCCCCGCAAGCGGGGGAAGGGGTCTAAGACACCACTCGCTCGATGCGCACCCCTCCCCGCATCCTCGTCGTCGATGACAACCCCTCCAATGTCGACATCTTGCGCACACGGCTCGCTTCGCACGGCTACGAGATCGTAACGGCCGCGGACGGGGAGGAGGCGCTGGTCGCCGTGCGGGAGCAGCAGCCCGACCTGATCCTGCTCGACGTCATGATGCCCAAGCTGGACGGCATCGAAGTTTGCCGTCGGGTGCGCGCCGACGCGACTTTGCCATTCATTCCGATCGTTCTGGTCACTGCAAAGTCCGACTCCAAGGATGTCGTTCAGGCGCTCGAAGCGGGCGGAGACGAGTATCTGACCAAGCCGGTGGACCAGGCATCGCTGGTAGCGCGCGTCAAGTCCATGCTGCGCATCAAGGGGCTGCAGGACACCGTTCGCGAGCAAGCCGCGCAACTTCAGGACTGGAACCGTACGCTGGAGCAACGCGTCGAAGAGCAGGTCGTTCAGCTCGAACGGCTCGGAAAGCTCAAGCGCTTCTTCTCTCCCCAGCTCGCCGAGCTGATCCTGTCCGGGGGCGCCGAGGATCCGCTCAAGAGCCATCGCCGCGAGGTTGTCGTCGTGTTCTTGGACCTGCGCGGCTTCACCTCCTTTGCCGAAACGAGCGAGCCCGAGGAGATCATGGGCGTGCTGCGCGAGTACCACGCCGAGATGGGACAGGTGATCATGGCGCATGAAGGAACACTCGAACGCTTCGCAGGCGACGGCATGATGGTGTTCTTCAACGATCCGGTGCCGGTCGCCGATCCGGCTGAACGCGCCGTCCGGATGGTGGTTGCCATGCGCGAGCGCCTGACTGCGCTCACTGCGAAGTGGAGCAAGCGCGGATTCGATCTAGGGTTCGGCGCGGGCATCGCGCAGGGCTATGCGACGATCGGAGCGGTGGGCTTCGAGGGACGCTGGGACTACGGCGCCATCGGCACGGTAACGAATCTCGCGGCGCGCCTGTGCGGCGAAGCCAAGCACGGGCAGATCCTGATCTCGCAGCGAGTGCTGGCCTCAGTCGAAGAACTTGCCGAGGTCGAGCCGCTCGGGGAGCTTCAACTCAAAGGGTTACTCAAGCCCGCGCCCGCGTTCAATCTGCTTAAGCTAAAGTCCGCCACATAGGGAAAAGCGCCACAACGCGCCGTGGCCCGGCAACTCCAGGCGCACGCCCCCTCCCTCACCCTCCCCCGCTCGCGGAGGAGGGAATAAGAAGGGGAGTCGTCAGCGCGACATCGCCTGCACAGCGCCGAGAATCTGATCGTCGCTCGGCGGAAAGTTGGCGATCTCGAGGGGACCGCCGGCGCCTTCTACGAACGTCCATCGGACCGTTCCCTTCGTATCGATGAGGAACTCGCCCGCGACCTGGGTCCCGTGCGCCGCATGCATCTTCTGGTCGACCTCGGTAAGCTCGAAGCCATCCTTCCGATTGAGCAGTTCCGAAGCTTCGGGGAAGCTCTTCGGCTCCGGCAACTCACCGCCAGGATTGACTTGAGCGGAGAGGAACTGGGCCATAGTCGCACGCTGGGGCCATTGCAGCGTTGCGGGATCGGTATCGTCCGGCACGATCCCGAACTTGGGCAGACCGAAAGCCTGATGCGTTGCTACGTTGGGATCCGCCGCGAGCAACACGCGCGTCGGGCGGTATTGAAAATACTGGCGCGCGCGTTCCGCCGGCGTGTTCACGATCACCAGGGTCTCCACGCCCTCACGCTGAAGCTTGTCGCGCGTAATGCCGAGCTGCACGATGTGCCGGCGGCAAAACGGGCAATGCAGCCCGCGGAACAGGGCGACGAGGACGGGGGCTTTCCCCCGATAGTCGTCGAGTCCGATCTGCCCATCCCGATTAACGGCCGGCAGGGCGAACGTGGGCGCCTGGTCTCCCGGCCGCAAAGGCCGGCTCGGCATATTCGTCATGTCCGCATGTCCTTAAGAATTGGCGCCTCGACGCGCATTGCAGCAGTGTGGCACGCTCAGCGCGACATCGCCGCGACAGCGGCGAGGATGTCGCCATCGCTGGGAAAGTTCACGAGGTCGGTCGGACCCTCCTTGCCTTCCACGCGCGACCAGCGGATGGTGCCTTGCGCGTCGATGAGAAAGTGCCCGGTCAGCTGCGAACCGTGCGTCTCGCTGATCTGCTTGTCGGTCTCGGTCAGCTCGAAGGCGTCCTTCTGGTTGAGGGCTGCCATCGCCTGCGGAATGTTCTGCGGCTCGGGTAGCTCGCCTGTGGGATTGAATTGCGGGGCGAGGAACTGTGCCAACGTCGTTCGCTCCGGCCAATGCAACTCGGCTAGGTCCGTCCCCTCCGGCACGAACCCGATCTTCGGGAGGCCAAACGCCCGGTGCGTCCGCACTTCGGGATCCGCCGCGAGCAGCACGCGCGTCGGGCGATACCGGAAGTATTGCCGTGCGCGGTCCGCGGGTGTGTTGACGATGGCCACCGTCTCCACACCCTCGTTCGCAAGCTTGTCGCGGGTGAGGCCAAGCTGCACAACCTGCCGGCGGCAGAAAGGGCAGTGCAGCCCCCGGAACAAGCCGATAAGAACTGCGCCTTTCCCGCGATAATCTTCGAGCGTTACCATGCCGTCCCGATTGATCGCGGGCAGATCAAACCTGGGCGCTGCGTCTCCCGGCTGCAACAGCCGGTTCGTTGCTGTTGTCATGTCCTTATCTCCCTAGTGTGTACAGGCAGCCTCAACCCAGAAAAGGAAGCACGGTAAGTGCGTCCGGCTCGAGGCCGGCTCGCTCGCAGACCTCCTGCGCTTTGCGCATGTAGTATCCGGCCTGTGTTTCGTCTCCGCTGTCCAGGAACAGCGTTGCCAGCCCGTCGTAGCAAGGGAACAAGAGCTGGGGCTCATCCACATTCTCCGCCAGTACCATGGCCTCCCGATAATAGCCCATCGCGCGCGCAGGGTCTCCGTGGCACTGGTAGATCTGCCCCAGCACGACGAGCGGAACCGCAAGGTGGTCGAGCTGGCCCATGCGTCGATCCAATTCGATGGCCGTGTGCGCGGCCCCTATTCCGTCTTCATCGCAGCGGTTGGTGAGAGCGCAGTAAGCCACGGCGAGGTTGGTATAGAGGCGCGATTGCAGGCCGAGGTCACCGATGCGCTTGGCCGTTTCGAGCCCGCGCTCGCAGGTTTCGATCGCACGCGCGGGGTCCAGCGTGCTGTAGAGAGTGCCCAGGTTTGCGACCGCTCTGCATTCGATCTGGAGCAGTTCCGCTTCGCGCGCGATGGCGACGCTGCGCATGAGATGAGCCACCGCATCATCCGGGCGATTGAGGCGGGCCAGCGCCACGCCCAGCGTGTTCAGGGCTAGCGAGATTGCCGCAGCCGCGGCCCGACGTTCGTCGCCGCTCGACACACGAGCGGCGAGGCCCTCGGCATGCGCCAGCGCGCGCTCCGCCCATTGCACTGCGCGGTCATTGTCGCCGCTGCGGAACGCGAGCTGCCCCATCTCCTGGTACAGATGGGCGCGCTCGATGTTATCGGGCTCGGCCTCGGTCAACGCCAGGCCTTCCTGGAAGCAGCGCACCGCTTCGCCTCGATCGCCCGCATCCCAGTGCAGTGCTCCGATCTTTCTGAGCACGCGAGCTTCTCCAGGATGGTCGGCGGCCCGTGCAAATCCATCGCGCGCTGCCGAAAAATGCCGAAGCGCATCGGCACGCTTACCGGCCGGGCCGAGCAGATCACCGAGCCGCTCGCGCACCATCAGCTGCTGCGCATCGAGACCCTCGCACGCTTCAAGGATTTCGAGCGCGCGTTCGTAATGGCGGATGGCATCGGTGTTGGCGTGAATCGCAGCTGCCCAATCCCCCGCCGCGACCAGGTAATGGGCGCCACGGGGCTTGTCCGCGCTCAGCCGGAAGTGATGGCCCAAAGCCTCTAGATCCTCGAGGCGGCCGGGCTCCGGTCCGCACAACCGTTCCAGGGCCAGCCCTATCCGCGTGTGAAGCTCGGTGCGTCGGCTCACGAGCAAGTTCTTGTACGCGGTTTCGTGGAAAAGGCCATGGCGAAACCTGTAACGGCGTTCGTCCGCAATTCCGGGCGCGTTGTCGCCCGCCGCGCGAGATGCGTCCACGAGCAGTTCCGTATCGACCAGGAATGCGAGGGAATGGTCGAGAGTGCCGGGATCACCCGTAACCTCACGCAATAGGGATTCGGCAAAAACGGGACCCAGCACGGAGGCCTCCTGGAGTGTCTGCCGGGCGTCACCTGGGAGTCGATCGATGCGTGCGAGCAGCAACCCATGAATCGTCAGCGGCACGTGCACTGCCGCCGCATCTGCCCGGTAGACCCATTGCCCCTGCTCCTGCACCAGCGCGCCACCGGCCAAAGCCCGAACGATTTCCTCGATGAAAAGCGGATTGCCTCCAGCGTGCTCGAGGATACGCAACCGCAGGTCGAGCGTAAGCGACGGCGCGGCGGCGCGAAGCAGCATTTCCAGCAGGGCACCTCCGTCGCTCGCCGACAACGGTTGAAGTCGCACGACCGTCTGCCCGGCACCGCCGAGAGTCAACGCTTCTACGTCGTGTCCGGCGCGGTGCGAGACGATCAGCATGAAGCGACGGTCTTGCAAACGATCGATGAGAAATTGCAGGAGCTCGACGGAAGCAGCATCCGCCCAGTGCAGATCTTCCACGACCAGCACGAGCGCACTGTACTGCAGCCGGCGCTCGATGACGTCCTGTGCGGCCAGAAAGATCTGACGCTCGAGCTGCTCGGGGTCGATCTGGCGGGTGCGCGGATCTTCCGTCTCGAAGCCAAGCAGATAACCAAGCAACGCCGCGAGGCGATCGATCTCGGCTTGGTCCGCCCCCATCGCCTGCACTCCAGCGACGAGCTTCTTGCGCGCGACACTGGGCGAATCCTGTGGCATCACCCCGTAGGCATCGCGCAACAGTGCGGCCGGCACGCCGTAGGTGTGTTCACCGACGGAGGAGCACAAAGCGCGTCGGACTACGGTCGTCTTCAGATGACCCTCTGTCTTCAGCCGGCTTTCGAACTCTGCCAGCAGACGGGTTTTGCCCGCGCCTGCTTCGCCCACGAGCGTAACAACCTGAGTCTGACCCTCCAGCATCCGCTCGAACGCGGCCACGAGGTCGCCGAGCTCGTGGTCGCGTCCCACAAAGGGAGCGTCCGCCTCGCTGACCTGCAGGCCGCGTGTCGGGCGCGGCGTGGAAAACGCAACGAGCACTCCATAGACGGAAACGGGTTCGGCTTTGCCTTTGAGCACGACATCGCCGAGGGCCTCGAAGTCGAACGCATGTTGCGCAAGCAGGTAAGTAGAGTGACTGGCGAGGATCTGACCCGGCTTCGCTGAGCTCTGCAGACGCGCTGCGGTATTCACTGCGTCGCCGGTGACCGCATAGGCGGCGCCTGACCCTGAGCCGATCTGGCCCGCAACCACCGGGCCAGTGTTCACGCCGATGTGCAAAGCCAGCGGCGAACCGATGCGGCGGACCCAGCGCTCGTTGAGGACCGCGACCCGATCTCGCATCAGCAGCGCAGCGCGCAGTGCGCGTTCGGGATCGTCTTCGTGGGCTACCGGCGCGCCGAACAAACCCATGACAGCGTCGCCAACGAACTTTTCGACGAATCCTTCGAAGCGCTCGATGGCTGAGGACATCTCCTTGAACAGGTCGCCTTGGAGCGCACGCACATCCTCGGGATCGAGCCGCTCACTGATCGTGGTGAACCCCGACAGGTCGGCAAACAGAACGGTGACGGGGCGACGGTCGGACTGCGCGTCGGGGAGAGAGCTCGCACTCGGACTCAGCGCATGTGCCGGGCGAAGCGCGACGTCTGACGCTGGCACAGCGGTTAGCTTAGTGCCGCATTTGGGACAGAACGCGAAATCGGCTGCGGCTTCAAACCCGCAAGCGGCACAAGTCATTGCAGTACGCTATCCGGCTATTCGTTTCAATCCCATCTCGGGCATCACCGCATCCTCGAAGCGTTCAACGCGACGCGGACTGAAATCAACCGCGCCCGGGCGAGACCGAAGGGTCGCCAGTATCATACTGGGTTAGATCGTCTCGAGGCTCAGCTCCATGCCTTCCTCGCCCTCCCCCGCTTGCGGGGGAGGGCGAGGGTGGGGGCGATTCCAAAATGTAGCAGCTAGACAGGAGTCATCTTCTGAAAAGAACTCGAATCGCTTTAGTCGGGCTCGGAATGGCGGTGGCGCCGCATGCGAAAAGCGCGCTGGATCTCGCCGACCGCGTCGAGGTCGCCTATGCCTTCAGCCCGAGCGCTGCACGCCGCACGAAGTTCGCTGCGCAGTTTCCATTCCCACAATGCGAGCGGCTGGAGACCATCTTCGAGGATGCATCGATTGACGCGGTAGCGGTGCTTACACCACCAAACACGCACCTGGAGCTGGTGAAGCGCTGCGCAGCAGCGGGCAAGCACGTCCTGCTCGAGAAGCCGCTCGAGATCACCACCGCGCGTGCCGAGGAGCTGGTCACTGCATGCCGTCGCGCGGGGGTCAAGCTGGGCGTGGTGCTTCAGCATCGACACAAGCCCGCCACCGAGCGTCTGGCCGGCGCCCTGCGGGCCGGTGAGCTAGGTCCATTGGTCGGCGCCTCGGCAATCATCCGACTGTGGCGGCCTCAAAGCTACTACGACGACCCCGGGCGCGGCACGAAGGCGCGCGATGGCGGCGGCGTGTTACTGACGCAGGCAATTCATACGCTCGATGTGCTGCTATCGCTCGCCGGCGATGCGGCGGAGGTCACGGGGTACGCCACCATGACCCCCGTCCATCGGATGGAATGCGAGGACCTGGTCTGTGCAGCAGTGCGATGGAAAAATGGAGCGCTCGGCGTGATCGAGGCTACGACCGCTGCATATCCAGGTGCGGCTGAGCGTATTGAGCTGTCTGGCACGCGCGGCACCGCGACCCTGGCAGGCACGGCTCTCGAGCTGCGCTTTGATGATGGCCGGAGGGAAACGCTCGCGGCTGACGGCTCAGGTGGCGGTACCGGCGCAGATCCGATGGCCTTCCCACACGACTATCACCGCAGCGTGTGGCGCGATTTTGTCGATGCTGTCCAACGCGGCCGCGAGCCGCGAGCCAACGGCGAAGAAGCGTTGCGCGTGCACCGTTTGATCGATGCACTGCTGGCGAGCGTTGCCACGGGCGGCGCGGTACGGCCGGTGGGCGACTGACATGCGCCCTCGAATTCTTGGGTCGGATTGACGCGCCCGAGAGCATGGATTTGGCCACTCCCACGAGTTGGCTGAGGCCGGCCCAGAGAAGACCGTCGTGCATTTTCCCCAAAGCGGTTACTCGATCCCGCTATTGGTCGGCTGAGCACAGTCTGAACGAGCAACCAACCGGCATTCATTCATGGCTGTGTGAGCTAGAATCATTAGTGTCAACACACCCTAGTTCTGGCTCACGGTGGCGGGGCCGGCGCGCAGGTCCTCAGCGCGAGGCATTGACATCTATCAATCGCCTCACATACGCCAGCGGCAACTCACCGGGCCGACGCGCCGGCACGTATAGGCCGCGCGCCGAGAACCGGACAGCGACTTCAGCGATAAATTTCGAAGCTTCCTCCTGCCCCAGGCCGTGGACCGTAACGGACGCAGGTTCAGTCTCTGCTGAACCCACGCGCTTGAAGAAGGGCTGGGCGAGGTTCCCAGCCGCCGCAAACTCCCGTTTGTCGACCAGCAGCTCAAGGCACAGCCGCACGGCGAAAACCGACGTCCCCTGCGGCAATGGGCTGGAACTCGTCCCGGAGTTAGGAGATGCCATCACAACCTTGAGTCCCTCATTGGCGGCGTAGCCCACCGCCTTGGTTACGTGCTCTCGATGCTCATCCATCTCACGCCAGACCAGGAAGGCGTGCGCTGGGATCCCCCCTGCTGAATCTGGTGACGGTCGCGCGCAGATCGCAATGCTGTAGCGAGCGTCGGCGTCTGGTCGTGTCCGAAAATCAAAAGTATGGGCCTGGGCAGACGCAGCCAGCAAGAAGAGTAGCGGCGAGAGCGCTTGCCTTAGCATCATCCCTGCAAACGGGGCTAGCTCCGTGACTGTGCGACGACAGTCACTCGCCAAATCTCGTGCGTGAGAACAGAAGTCGGACATTCGGAACAAGGCGTTCACTCTGATGCGATGGTGACTAGGCCGTGCCGGAGCGAAAAGCCTTGCTCGACACAGCCTAGCGCGTTCTAACATCGACAACGAGGTCATCTCAGATCCTGTAAACAGGCTCACCCACGCGATCTGGCTGGGATCAACCGCTACTGGACAGTAACCGTCACTGAGGCCGACCCCTTGTTACCGGCGGGGTCCAGCGCCGTCGCGGTGATCGTGTGCGAGGTCCCGGATTGGATCGCAGTCTTGTTCTTCCTCGATTTCGACCCAGCGGAGGTGGCCGTCGCGGTCGACATGCTCCACGCATACGACAACTGAGACCCGTAGGATAGGGCCACCTCCTTGCCATCGATGGCCAAAGTGATCTGCGAGACCTTATTGTTGTCCGTCGCTGTGACGCTGATGGCCACGCTGCCGCTCACGACTGCGCCGCTGATTGGACTGCTGATAGTGACCTTCGGCGCGATGGCGTCATTGGCTACGGTGACGCTTACTGACGATGAGGATGCGTAGTTCCCAGCTGCATCGTAGGCGCGCGCTTGCAGCGTGGCGGCCCCGTCAGGCAGGGGCGTCGTGTCCCAAGTGAACGAGTACGGGGCGGCTGTATCCGTGCTTATGAACTTGTTGTTGGCATAGAGCTCGACACGGACGACGCCGACATTGTCGCTCGCCGAAACATTGACGGGCACCAGCCCATTCACCTGCCCGCCGGTGGGCGACGAGATGGAGACGGTAGGGCTTTGCGTATCGGAGGCTGTGGTCTGCGCCGCCTTCGCGACCGCGGCGGCTCCATCGATGCGCCCCCAGCCATAGTATTGATCCCATCCGGTGGATCCTAAGTCCAGCGCTGTGGAAAAGAGTATCTGGTCCAGTGTTTTCGGCGCCAGAGACGGGTTGATTGCGATCATCAGCGCGTACACGCCCGCTGTGATCGGAGCCGAAAACGACGTCCCTGAGACCGCCCCATAGCCGCCCCCATTGGTGGTGGTGTAGATTCCCTCGCCCGGTGCGGCCAGATCGACGAAGGGACCGAAGCTAGAAAAGCTAGAGATACCATCCGAGGAATTGGTGGACGCTACCTCGGTAAGGGCATCGGAACCGGGGCAGGACACAAGCGCGCCGGTGTTGCCACCCGAACCCACCACGACCCCGCCTTTGTTGCGGAAATAGGTTGCACTGCTGACTATCGTCGAGCTGCAACTCAAGCCCATGAAGCTCATGTTGGCCACGCGTGCCCCATGGTCTGCCGCCCACGTCAGGCCTTGGGCAAGTGAACTGCTGAGCGCACTCCCTGTAGTATCGGACACGCGGACTGGCATCAGCTTGGCGTTGAAAGCGATGCCGGCGACTCCTATACCGTTGTTACCGATCGCGGCGGCAGTCCCCGCGACCTTCGTGCCATGGCCGTAAACGTCCCTGGTATCGCTGTTGTTGTCGTAGATATTCCACCCGGCCACTAGCGAGCCAGCGAGATCCGGGTGCGATCCGTCTACACCGCTGTCCAGGATGGCAATTGTCACTCCCATCCCTTTGCTCGAATTCCAAGCCGACGGCGCGTTAATCTTGTTCTCATGCCACTCATTGGGAAAATACGGGTCCGCAGGAGTGAACGTCGCCTCGTGCGCGATATCCAGTTCGGCGAACTTGACGTGGGGATTTCTCGAGAGGGCTTTCGCAACAGCCACCGTGTCTGCGTTTT
>JBGPPC010000152.1:0-9989 GCA_041488355.1 Gammaproteobacteria bacterium | reverse complement strand
CGCGAGGACTACTGCTAACGTTGTGCAGAGTTCCATGGTTCACTCCTTTCTTAATCCATTTGTACCCGTTTTACGGCACATTTGTACCCAAATCTGCGCCCAATCGACCGGTCAATATCCTCAAACCATATCTGTATAGTCATATATTCAACGTAGTACGTATCTACGTCATGTACCGTACCGGTCTGGAGTTCCGGTCGATACTTCGAGCGCTAGGGGCACAGCTACCGCCCACACCGACGGCAAGGCCACCCGCATCGAGCTGCGGTCCGCGGGCGGCAACCGGCTCGCGGGAAAGGGAAAGCTTAGGCTGAAGCATTCCACTGTGGTGTTCATCACGGCAGACCTGCCCGGCCAAAAGCCGCACCGGGCCGTGTTCCGTCCGCTCGGGCAAGTCACAGCTGGCGCCCAGAGATAGGAATTGAGGCGGGAACTTCGTCGTAGGAACCGGCCGGTGTCGCTGGTCATTCCGCCGCGGACGCACCGCGCCGAGGAGCGCGACATTCTGACCACAGGCGACAACAGAAAACCAGGCGGATAATCGGACCCGGACGATCCTCCGCAGCGAGGACGGGTCCTTCGCCCAACCACAGCGTCGTCTGCCAGGGGTCTGACATCGCGCACTGACATTGCGGCGATTTGCGCTGTTCGCAAAGACGCAGAGCATTCACGCGATCCCCCTCCCGCGCCACTCAGCCAAGTCCAGCTCTTGCGCACACGGCGCTTCATGCCTTCTTCCTGACGCAGTTTTTTGGCGCGCTGAGTGGCAAGTTGTTCAAGAGCGCGCTGTGCTCCCGCTGATCTTTCAGGGGGGCAGGTCGACGTCCCGTTGGGATGCTGGTCAACTTAGCAGCAGGGGCAGTTTACTGTCGATCCTCGGCGTCTCCCGTTATGGTTCCCCGGCGCGCTCCTGCTCGCGCAGTTCCACGCACTGCCTTTAGTGCCAAAGCCCTCACGGCCTCTGGGGCGGCATGCTTAGCCGCAAAGGCGTGCGCATTTCTCAAGCCCGTTCTCCCTGGTGAGCTAGAGGTCCGAGCGCCGATAGCGGCGCAGGGGCTGACGCCCGAGCGCCTGCAGGAGGTAATGCAACAGTTGCGCGGAGGCCGACTCTATCTGCGCACCTGCCATTGCTCTTCGTCGTCTTCGTCGTCCTCTTCGTCCTCTTCGTCCTCTTCGTCTTCTTCGTCTTCGTCCTCCTCCGGCTTGCCGTTGTCATCTTCCTCGTCCTCGTCGTCGCCGTTACCACCGGCGCGCGGCACGGAAAGCCACAGCTCGTAACCGTCAGGATCGGAGAGGAAGCACTCGCGAGCGCCATAGGACGTAGTCACGAGATCGGAGAGTGGAAACCCCGCTTGCTTCAATCTCGCGTGCGTCGTATCGATATCGTCCGGGCGGAAGTAGATCACCCAACTCTGTCCGATGGCCGGGTTGAGGCGGATCTGCTGATCGGCGGAGAGCTGCTGAAGCATGAGCTCGGCGCCGCCGGCCTTGAGCCAGTACCATGTGATACGTCCTTCCGCTTCATACGAGTCCTCTACTTCGAAGCCGAAGAACTCTCGGTAGAAACTGACAGAGCGGTGAATGTCCGACACACCCAGGCTGGGGATCAACGTGTTCGCCCCGAGCCTCGCGCTCGATGCCACCATCCGTCACCCGGCGTCAGGCTACCGTGATGCGCTTGTCCAGGTAAACGTCCTGGATCGCGTTGAGTAGCTTCACGCCTTCGGCCACCGGGCGCTGAAACGCCTTCCGCCCGGAGATCAGACCGGCACCGCCCGCACGCTTGTTGATCACGGCCGTCCGCACCGCCTCGGCGAAGTCGTTCTCCCCGGAAGCACCGCCGGAGTTGATCAAAGGCGCACGACCCATGTAGCAGTTCGCGACCTGATAACGGGTCAAATCGATGGGGTGATCGGTGGTGAGTTCCGTGTACACGCGATTGTCGGTCTTCCCGTACGGGTTTTCCTTGGTATTCAGAATGGTGAAGCCGCCATTGTTTTCAGGGAGCTTCTGCTTGATGATGTCGG
The DNA here is from genome assembly GCA_041488355.1 of Gammaproteobacteria bacterium. Lineage (GTDB taxonomy): Bacteria > Pseudomonadota > Gammaproteobacteria > Burkholderiales > SHXO01 > SHXO01. The sequence continues at coordinate 7,962 of JBGPPC010000152.1, read as the reverse complement.
CCGCAATGGTGACGCCGAGATGATTGGCTTGGCCGGTGAGGTCGGCGGACACGTGATAGTCCTTGTCCTTTTTGAACGCGCTATTACGCAAGTAGCACCACAGCACCGTTGCCATGCCCATGTCGTGGGCGATCTCGAAGGCCCTACTCACCTCCACGATCTGCCGCGACGACTCGGCCGAACCAAAATAGATAGTGGCGCCAACCGCCACTGCACCCATGTCCTTTGCTTGCTTGACGCTAGCAAAGAAGATCTGGTCGTACTTGTTAGGGTATGTGAGAAATTCGTTGTGGTTGATCTTGAGCAAGAACGGGATCTTGTGAGCGTACTTGCGCGCGCACGCACCGAGGACGCCTAACGTCGAGGCCACCGCGTTGCAGCCTCCTTCGACAGCCAGCTTCACGACGTTCTCCGGATCAAACATCGCCGGGTTCTTCGCAAATGACGCGCCGGCACTATGCTCGATGCCCTGGTCCACCGGCAGGATGGACACAAACCCAGTGCCGGCTAGCCGGCCTTGATCGAAGATCTGCTGCAGGCTCCGCATCACCGACGGCGAGCGATCGCTGAGCGCGACCACTCGATCCACGAAATCCGGCCCTGGCAGACGCACGCTCTCCTTGGGAATACCCTTGCATACATGATTCAACAGACTGTCGGCCTCTGCGCCGAGCAGTCCCTCGATGTCAGTAGGGCCCTTCGCGATAGCGGTGACAGCGCTCACGATATTTCCTCCATAAGGATCCGGTTACGGCATTATGGCGCGCCTTGCAGTTGGGGTAAATCTGGTAAATCCACCTGGCAGGTGATCGTGCGTCAGGTGACTATCTCGTCGGGAATCGTGACGCTGCGCCGGCTTCGCCGTGGCGTCCGACCTCAAGGTGGCATAAAACCTGCCGTTGAAGACGTCGTCCGATCAAAACTCAGTCAGCGGAGGAGTAGTATGCTGCTCGCAACCCAACACGGAAGCCGAGGAATGATGAAGTTTGGCTTCAAGATCCGCACCCGAAGCGGGCTGGTGGTCGACAACCTGTTGATTCCGGGAAAGGACCAAGCTGACGCCGAGCGAAAGCTGGCCCAGATCTACCGTCACTGTGAAATCCTCGAATCGAAGACGATTCAGCAGCAGACGTCGCGGGACGACTCCATGGACATGGATGGAATCATCTCGCTGATATCTCGCCAGGACAAGGAAAAAGCTTCCTAAATCAAGGTAGAAAGCCCGTCTCGATCAGTTCGTCGAGCAGCGCATCGTAGTCTTGCGCCCCACGGCTTTCGGGTGCGTGTGCGAAAACATCCTCGTTGGAAGCAGGGCTCTCGGCCACACTTACGTTCTCCGAGATCCGCGCTTTGCACAATTCCTCACCGTAACGGCCATTGATCTCCTGATAGATGTCGTGAGACATCCGTCGGCGAGAGTCGAAGCGGGTTACCACGAACCGGCGCGGTAGACGCTTCTTGAAGACATGCTCCAGCGCCTTGAGTGTCTTCTCCACCTGTAGAACACCTTTCACTGCCAGCCAATCGGCCGAAACGGGCACCAGGATTCGGTCGCAAGCGAAGATCGCGTTTAAGGACAGCATGCCTAGGATTGGGCAGCAGTCGATGAGGATGGGCCGGCCGGTGTTCAAATTCTCCTTCACGATGCCGGAGTTCAGTCGATTCAGCGCCTGTAGCCCCTTGCCAGACTGGGAGTCGACCTTCGCAAGTTCTACGTGCGCCGGAATAACCGGCCAACCGCCGCTTCCGTCCCGGATCAATCCGACAAGCGGTTTCTGTGTCTGGTAGAAACCGTAAATGCTGTCCTCGGCATTGCTGACCGCCGTCCCAGTGATCGAGGACAGGTGCGCCTGCGGGTCTAAGTCGATCGCGAGCGGGGTCTGACCGCGACGAGTAAGTGCCGCAGATAAGTTGAGCGACGTGGTGGTTTTTCCAACGCCGCCCTTCTGGTTGAAGATCGCGATCCTGGCCATGAATTCCTATCTGCCCCGGGCCATGAGGCAGCTCAGGCTGATTTTCACGTTACTGATACAATTTGCTCTATTGTTACTGGAAGTCGCGAAAACCTACGCCTGTAGACTAGTGTCGTCACGGCCCGACCTATTCGATCGGGCGCTCCCAATCCTCTGCCCGGGCGAGCGCTTGAGACCAGCGCGACCTGAGTCGATCCCTTTCTCCTAATGCCATGCGAGGTTCGAAGGCACGTTCGCGCTTCCATTGCGCGTCGATCTGTGCCCCGTCTCGCCAATACCCGACCCCCAGTCCGGCCAGGTACGCCGCTCCCAGGGCCGTCGATTCGAGCAGAACCGGCCGAACCACCGGTACACCTAGGATATCGGCTTGGAACTGCATCAGCAGGTCACTGCGTGTCGCCCCGCCATCGACCCGGAGTTCCTTTAGCGCAATCCCGGAGTCGGCCTGCATGGCTTCCAGCACATCCGCCGTCTGATATGCGATGGACTCAAGCGTGGCGCGTGCCAGGTGTGCCGCTGTCGAGCCTCTGGTTAGGCCCAGAATCGTCCCTCGGGCATAGGGGTCCCAATGTGGCGCTCCCAGCCCGACGAACGCGGGGACCATATACACACCCCCGTTGTCCGCTACCGATGCAGCTAGTCGGTCCACTTCAGCAGAACTCCGGATGATCCCCAACCCGTCGCGGAGCCATTGGACGGCCGCGCCCGCAATGAAGACGCTGCCCTCCAACGCGAACTCACGTCTGTCGCCCAGACGCCACGCGACAGTCGTCAGCAAGCCTCGGTGTGAGTCGACGGGGCGCTCACCCGTGTGCATCAACATGAAGCAACCAGTGCCGTACGTGTTCTTGACCATACCGGGAGCCACGCAGCGTTGGCCGAACAGTGCGGCCTGCTGGTCTCCGGCGATACCCGCTACTGGGATCGGGGCACCGAACAACGCGGGCTCGGTTTCCGCCACCGGACCCGAGGAACCAACCACAACCGGCAGCACGTTGCGCGGTACGCTCATCAGACTCAGCAGCTTGTCGTCCCAATCGCCGGTGTGGATGTTGTACAGCAGGGTGCGCGAGGCGTTGCTTGCATCTGTCACGTGGGCGCGTCCGGCGGTGAGGTTCCAAATCAACCAGCTATCCACCGTGCCGAAGCAAAGATGGCCGGCTTGCGCGTTCCGGCGTGCAGCGGGGACGTGATCCAGCACCCAGCGCAGCTTGGTGCCGGAGAAGTATGCGTCCAGCACCAGGCCAGTGCGGCCGGTGAACAGGGCCTCCAGACCCTCGGACTTGAGCCTATCGCAAATGTCGGCGGTGCGTCGGTCCTGCCACACGATCGCGTTGCACACCGGTACGCCAGTGCGGCGATCCCAGACGATGGTTGTTTCGCGTTGGTTGGTAATGCCGATCGCTGCGATCTCCATGCCATTCACGGCCGACATCGCGAGCGCTTCGTGCGCGCAGGCGAGCTGCGACTGCCAGATCTCGCCAGGATCCTGCTCGACCCACCCGGGTTGCGGATAGATCTGCGTGGTCTCGCGTTGCGCGAGACCACGCACAACCCCCGACGCGTCGAACACGATGGCGCGAGAGCTTGTGGTGCCTTGATCAAGAGCGAGCAGGAATTTCACAGCGGGTCGCGCGAGGCGGAGGATGTGTTAGATTGCACGCTTTGTCGCGCCGGCTGCGCGCGCAGCGCGGCGCTGTTCTTCTAGCATACACCCAGCCACGCAAAGCACATGCCCGTAGACGGAGCCGACTCCGCTGGCATCGCCGATCTTCTCGCGGGGCTGGGCCGCATGGGCCTGCTCTCGCCCGGGGAGATCCCCGGCGTCTCGCCGCTGACCGGTGGCGTTTCCTCCGACATCTCGCGCGTGGATCTGGTCTGCGGTCCGGTGTGCGTCAAGCGGGCGCTGCCCAAGCTAAAGGTTCAAGCCGACTGGCGTGCCCCAATCGAACGCAATCGCTGGGAAGTCGGGTGGTTGAAGGTCGCAGGGGCCATCGTGCCTGGTAGCGTGCCACGCATTCTCGCCGAGGATGCGAGCTCTGCCATGTTCGCCATGGAGTACCTGGAGCCGGCGCGTCATCCGGTGTGGAAGTCGCAACTTCGCAATGGAATCGTCGAGCCGGCATTTGCTGCGGAGGTCGGCCGCCGAATCGCGCGCATCCACGCGCACACTGCCGGGCGCGACGAAGTCGCGGCCGGATTCGCAACCGATCACATCTTCTTTCCCATCCGGCTGGAGCCTTACCTCCGCGCGACGGCGCAGATCCACACCGATTTGGCCAAGCATCTCGAGGCCCTTGTGGAGGTAACTGGCAACACAAAGCTCGCCTTGGTGCATGGGGACGTGAGTCCGAAGAACATCCTTTGCGGTGCGCACGGTCCCGTGTTCTTGGATGCAGAATGCGCGTGGTTTGGCGATCCCGCCTTCGATCTCGCTTTCTGCCTTAGTCATATGCTGCTCAAGTGCGTGTGGCGCCCGCAATGGGCCCCTGCTTACCTTGCTTGCTACGATGCCCTGGCGCAGGCGTATCTGCAAGGCGTGGCGTGGGAAGATCCCGCGCGGGTCGAAGCCCGTACGGCGCACCTATTACCAGGGTTGTTCCTAGGCCGGGTAGACGGCAAATCTCCGGTCGAATACCTGACCGATGACTGGCAGCGCGATGCTGTGCGTCGCGTCGCGCGGCGCTATCTTCTTGCGCCGGTAGAGCATCTACATGAGATCCGAGACAGTTGGCGCACGGAGATTGCAGCCCACTGCCCTCCTTCAAGGACATGCGGAGATGCCTGACTCGTCGATCGCAGCGATCAAGGGAAGGCGCGTGTGGGACTCGCGCGGTCGTCCCACTGTCGAAGCCGAAGTGCGGCTGGCATCCGGGGCTACTGGCCGCGCCATCGCTCCCGCTGGCGCCTCGCGCGGCTCGCGCGAGGCGATCGACCTACGTGACGGTGGCAGCGCGCTGGGTGGGATGAACATCGCGCGCGCGGTAAGCCATGTCGACAGCGAGATCGCCAGGGCGCTCCTCGGCCTCGACGCCACCAGCCAGGCCGACATCGACCAAGCCCTTATCGCGCTCGATGGCACGCCCAACAAGGCGAGACTTGGTGCCAACGCGACAATAGCCGTCTCGATGGCCGTCGCTCACGCTGCGGCGAGCTTCACAAACGAACCGCTATATCGCTACCTATCAGCGGGAAAAACAACGAGGGTGCCGCTGCCGCAGATCCAGATTTTCGGTGGCGGGGCACACGCAGGCCGGCGTGTGGACATCCAGGATTTCATGGTGACGGCGGTGGGCTCGCGTAGCTTCGACGAGGCACTCGTCATGACTGCCGAGGTGTATCGCGCGGCGGGGGATTTGATGAAGGCGCGCGGACTCCTGCAAGGGGTAGCGGACGAAGGCGGCTGGTGGCCCGCCTTCGACAGCAACGAAGCAGCGCTCGAAATGTTGCTGCGAGCAATCGAGAAGGCCGGCTATGCGCCTGGCGACGATGTCGCTATTTCGCTCGATGTCGCGGCCTCCGAATTCGGTCGGGGCGGACGCTATCGCTTTGGATTGGAACAACGAGAGTTCGACAGCGACGGTCTGGCTGACGTCCTGCTGCGCTGGATCGACCGCTATCCCATCGTCTCGATCGAAGACCCAATGGCGGAGGACGACTCGTTGGGTATGGCACGCTTCACCGCCGCAACCAGCGGGCGCATCCAGGTGATTGGTGACGACTATCTAGTGACCAACGCCTCCCTGGTGCAGCGGGCCGCGCAAGAGCGCGCCTGCAATGCGGTTCTCATCAAGCCGAATCAGGCAGGCACCATGACCGAGACCAAGGCGGCGCTCGACGCCGGCAAGCGGGCTGGCTTCGGGACGATCGTCTCAGCGCGATCAGGCGAAACCGAGGATGTCACCATCGTTCACATGAGCATCGGGTGGGATGCAGGTCAGCTGAAAGTGGGATCGTTCGCGCGCTCCGAGCGCATGGCCAAGTGGAACGAGGTGCTGCGTATCGAAGAGGCCTTGGGGCCAGCCGCGCGATTTGCCGGCTCCGCTGCGTTGCCCGCCTTTGCCCGCACCAGGCGCGGATGAGCGTACCGCACGTCCATTCCCCTGACCTGCTGCGAGGGATCCTGCTCATCACGCTGGCCGTTTTCCTGTTCTCCTCGATGGACACTCTGGCCAAGTTCCTCTTGCGTTCTTACCCGCTGCCGCCTCTGATCTTCGCGCGCTACGCCGTTCATACGTTGTTGATGCTGGTGCTGCTGGCGCCGCGCATGGGGTTCGATCTCTTGCGCACGACGCGGCTTGGACTGCAGGTGATGCGGGGGCTCCTGCTGGTAGCCAGCACAGGGTTGTTTTACCTAGCGCTGCGCTATCTTCCGCTAGCGGAAGCAGCGGCTATTACCTTTGTCGCCCCGGTGATGGTAACCGCGCTGTCAGGTCCGTTGCTGGGGGAACGAGTCACTGGACGACAATGGGCGGCGGTAACGCTCGGATTTATCGGCGTGCTCGTAATCATCCGACCGGGTGGCGGAATGCTTACCTATGCGAGCGCGCTCCCGCTCATCACCGCACTGCTCTTTGCGCTGTACCAGATCATGACGCGCAAGCTCGCCGGGCGGGAAAACCCATTTACAACTCTGTTCTTCACCGCGTTGGTTGGGACTTTGGCTGCGAGCCTGATGTTGCCGTTCAGTTGGCAAGTCCCTTCGCTGACCCAGGCTGCTCTGATGGTCGCAATCGGCTGCCTGGGAGGACTAGGGCATTTCCTCCTGATTCGAGCAGTTGAGATTGCATCACCGATTGCGCTCGCGCCTTTTATCTATACCCAGCTGGTCTGGTCTACTCTGCTCGCACTCATCGTCTTCGGTGAGTTCCCCGACCTCGTCTCCCTGCTCGGCATGCTCGTGATCATCGCGGCAGGCTTGCTGGCAGTAAACTGGCAGCGCATCCGCCGGCCCGCAGAACCCATCGAGCGGGCGCCAATTCGACCAGTGTCACAGGAAAGCAGGTGAGCAAGCCAACGCCGCATCACCGAGACGCGTACCACCACTTCCAGCCGATCCCCACACGCTGGATGGACAACGACGTATACGGCCATGTGAACAACGTCGTGTACTACTCCTACTTCGATACGGTGGTAAATCAATATCTGATCCAACAAGGAGCGCTCGATATCGAGAACAGCCAAGTCGTCGGGCTTGTCGTGGAAACGGGTTGTCAATACTTCGCCTCCATCGCGTTTCCGGACGCCGTCACAGCTGGCTTGCGTGTAGCGAAGGTGGGCAATAGCAGTGTACGCTACGAGATCGGGATCTTCCGCAACGCGGAACCAACCGCGTCGGCGCAAGGTTTCTTTGTCCACGTATACGTAGATCGCACGACACGACGGCCAGCGCCCCTCCCCGCAGCGCTGCGTGTCGCGGTACAGGACATTCTGGTCAGTTAGCCAGGGAGCGGTCGTTCGGACCTAGCCGCCAGGCCCGCCGCCATTGACGTAGATAACCTGGGCGGTCACGTAGCTGGCGGCGTCGGACACAAGGAAATCGACCATCGCAGCAATCTCCTCCGGCTCGCCAGTGCGCCGTAGCGGCACGGATTTGACGAACGCATCCGCGCGCTCGCGCCCCATCCAGTCGAAACTCTCCGCCAGCATATCGGTTCGAATCGGCCCCGGCGCGACCGCGTTCACGCGGATTCCATTCGGACCTTCCTCCTTGCCCAGAATGCGCGTGAAAGCTTCGAGCCCGATCTTGGACACGGTGTAAGCACCACCTGCCACTGGCATCCGCTGCGTGACGTTAGACGATAAGTTGATGATGTGGCCGCTGCGGCGTTCGCGCATGTGCGGAAGCACCGCTTGGGTCAGATGGAACGGCGCGCTCAAGTTGACGTCGAGGATACGCTGCCACTGCTCGGCCGGGATATCGCCCAAATGAACTCCAGGTAAGTGCGTGCCGGCGTTGTTGACCAGCACATCGACTCGACCATAGGCG
>JBGPPC010000151.1:0-10014 GCA_041488355.1 Gammaproteobacteria bacterium | reverse complement strand
CGTGATGGCCGCTTCGAAGTCGGCCCGCGCCTTCTTGATGTCGATCTCAGCCAGGTGTACGAACCCCAAGATCGTGTGCGCGCGACTGTCATTGGGGTTGGCGTTGACCGCCGCCTCGGCAGCCCGCTCGGCTGAGCGAATTTTGCCGAGCGACATCATTAGCTCAGCTACACGTGTCAGTGCGATTGAACTGCGAGATTCCAGCTCGGCTGCGCGTTGCGCGCTCGCAAGCGCTTCCTCCAGCTTGAAACTCGCTTGCTGCGCGTAGGACAAGGCGATCCAGGCGCGCGCATTGACCGGATCGAGTTGGGTAGCGTGCCGGGCCAAGGCCAGAGCTCTCTGCTTGTCATTCTTGGTTAGGTCGATGACTGACAACAGGGCTTCTGCGTCGCTGCTGTCTGGAACCAACTTGAGCGAGGCGTCGATGTCGGCCTGGGCTTCGTCGACCCGGCCGAGGCGCAGCCGCTGCTCGGCGCGTACCATGAGGCAGCCGCTTCTCTCGTCCGGCGCGGGCTGGGCGCACTGCTGGTCCGGTGCCGTGCCCGGCCCGGGTTCGCTCAGCGGCGGGTAGTACAGGGCCCACTGCACAGCATCCACCGGCCTAACTAGCACCTTGATGGCAGGAGGCTCGCCGGGCCCAGCTGAGATGACTTCGCCGCTGCTCAGGATGAACCGCTCGGCGTTGGCGAGCAGCGTCTCGGCGCGGACTTTACCTTCGAATACCGCCACCGAAGTCGCAGTGCAACTCATGCTGACCAGAAACTCGGTGCCTTCCACGGCCGCATTGACGAACGGGGTGCGGACCTTGAACTTGCGCGGGAAGCGGGTGATGAAGTAGCCGGCGCCGCAAGCATCCTTGGGCGTGGTCTCGTCCTGGAAGAACTCGACTACAGTCTCGTCGCCCTCGATGCTGATGCTGACCGTGGAATTCTGGTCGAGCCGAACGAACTTTTCTGGGAGGATGACAAGCGCGGCACGACTGCGCGGCCCCGCGTGCACCGCATCACCCTGGCACATAGGAGTATCCAGGCGCGTGACCGCGGCCCAGCCCTGCTGCCCCGCCTTGCGCATTTCGACGACACCCTGCATAGACACGATCCGCGCCACAGTAGGCGTGCATGCGGCAAGCGCGTCGGCGGCCGTCGCGCGCGTCGATATTGCGCACATTGCCAAGAGCGCCGGAGTGATGCACCCCAGAGCCAGCCGTGCTGACATCGAGACGCCCGACCGCAACATCCTTAACCTCCCCCTCATGGGAACTCGCTGGTTCCATAAAGGCTAAGTATGACGACCGAAAACAACCTCTATGTAAACCCCTTTCATCCTTGTATGCAAGTTGACTTTGGTCATAGGCATACCCCTCGGGCGCCCGTCATACGTGAGCGGTAACACGGAAACGCCAACCGTTTCTGCCAGGCGGCACTCAAGCAGCCTGCCGGATCGCGCCGCCGCCCCAGAGCGGATTAACAGATAGCCAGCGCACATAGAATGCCGTCGGGCCGTCGTCGGGATAGCGTTCCTGGATGGCGCGGAAGCGTTCCAGGGCAGCTTCGCGCCGGCCCCCGCGCAAAGCATCAAGGGCGAGTGCGAACTCCAGGCACAGTTGCATGACGTAGGCACTGGCGCTCTCGCGTTCGGCAACGATTTCGAAGACGTGTGTAGGCAGATTCTTCCCGCGCAGTTGAAACACCCCCAGGTCCCGCACTAGCAGCGCGTCGAGCCCGCGGATTACCGGCTCCGCTGCGAGGATGCGCGTGCCCAACTCCTTGTTCAGCGCTTGGAGGCGAACGGAAGTGACCACGGTATCCCCGACTGGGCGGAACTCGAAGTGGTTGACCGCTCCCATCGGGCTGGTGGCCACCTCGCCGCCCGAGAGCCCGATGCGAGTCGGGAGCCGGAGCGTTGGCGAGGCCGCGTTGAACCGGTCGACTGCCGACATCAGCTCGAGTGCGGCCCCAGACGCTTTGAGATGCAGAGTGCTCTCGCCATCGTCTCCGGTCCACAGAGCCAAGACCGCATCGCCGATCAAGTCCACGACGGCCCCTTGCTTCTCTGTGATGGGCGGGAAGACCGCTTCGAAGTATCGGTTGAGGAATCGCGCCAGTTGGGATGGGGGCATACCTTCGGCCAACGTGGTGAACCGCTCCGCATCGGTAGCCAGGCAAACCCCGTACACGGGCTCGTTGACCGTGTCTAGCCGCGCCCGGTTCTCGAGCAGGCCTTCGATGACCGGGTCCGGGACAAACTTGCCGAACAGCCGACGTAATTCGTCGCGCTTATACCGCATGTCGCGGTAGTGATAAATGATTGCATACAGGATGCCGGTCGGCGCCTGCCAGACAAGCGGAATCAGCAGCGGCAACCAGACGGTGGCGATCCGGAAAAGGAGGAGCGCGAGGCCGAGATAGGCAGCGCATAACGCGAACCCGGACAGGAGGCCGCGCACAGGCGGCGGAACCAGGAGCAACAATGCCAGTGCCAGCCCAAAGAAAGCCGACACCAGCATGCGCCACGGAAGCGGTAAGAGTTTCAGGCTGCTGCCCGAAGCGAGGTTGGCGAGGGCGGTTGCGAGGATCTCGCTGCCGCTGAGCTTCACTCCTTCGGTGGTGGTGTAGACAGTGGGGTAGTGGTCGTCACGTTGAGCTGGCGTGAAGTCCACGTAGCCGACAATCACGGTTTTGCCACGCACTTCACGGGCTAGCTGCTCGGCGCTGCCAGCCCCTGGTTTCAGGACGTCTGCATAGCTCACGCTGCGGAAGGTTCCGGGAGGGCCGTAGAAGGTGAGATACCGAACCGGGTCTCCCGCATACAGATCGACCAACGCCCGCAGTGCGGCGCGGTGCTGCGCAGGCAATCCGGCGCTGTCCCCGCTTTTCAGAGCATCGTGCAAGGTGTCCGCCAGAATCGGCTGCGATCGAACCAGGTGCCGGATCAGCAGAGAAGTGGCTTGGAGTGGCCGTCGCTGTTGCAGCGCCTCGGGCGTGCGCGGCAGCAATTCTGCGTCTTCGGGCCTGGCTTTCGCGATCAGGCGGACAAGGTCCGAATGGACCTCTACGTGGGAGCGATGCAGCAACAGAGCCGGCATGCTCGACATCGGTCCGTCTTCCTGGCTGAAGGCGGCGAACCCGTTGACCCGGCCGGCCATCCCATAGGCGAGGCGCAGGGGTGCTGCGCCGAGTGCGGACGATTCGATCAGAGCACTAATCTGTGCCGGCCGCTCTAAGCCGTCGGTCTGCTCGTCTGCTGCTCTGCGCATCGACTTGCCCTCGACCGGATCGAGCCATTGCGCGATCAGCACGTTTCCCGCCGATTCCATCGCTTCGGCTAGAGTCCGATCCTGTTCCTCGTCGGGTCGCGGGCTCTTGCCCGAACCGCTCAGAGACAGCGGGCGAAAAGAAATGTCCATTGCGATTACGGTTGCGCCGGCAGTCGCCAATGCGTGCACCGCCAACGCGTGCACGCAGCGAGGCCAGCGCATCACGAGGTGCGGCGGAGGGAGCTTCTCGTGGGGGGCGGGTGCGTCGTCGACTCTGAGATTCGCGCAGTGGTCGCGCGCGACGGGGTCGCTGGGCAGCGTGATCCGTTCTGATGACTGCTGGTCGATCGTGATCAGCACGACATCGTCCGGTGGGGACTTGGCGCCTCGAAGATTGAACAGGAGCCAGAGGTCGAAGGTCTCCTGCAGGGGCCAAAGCACCGGCAGCACGGTGAGCACTGATCCGAGAAGCGCCAGCACCAGGCCGGCGATGATACCGTGCCGCCAGGTCAGCCAGGGCACCCCCAGAAAAGCGCGCGGGTTCATGGCGGCTGTCTCGTGCGGCTATGCGCCGCGCGCGGTCAGGGGCGTGTCAGTGCCGACGGGACTGATCGTCGAGCAGATGCTGCGCGATCAGCTGCATGACGTGATAGGCGAATTGAGGATTCTCGAAGTACAGGCGTTTGGCCCGCTCAGCGGTCAGGCAGAAGAGGCGGGCGTCGGTCTCGCAGCGCGCACTGCACGTGCGGGAATGCTCGGGCGCAAAGATGCCGATCTCCCCGAACAAAGTACCCTCGCCCATCTGCTTGCCGATCTCCGGCAGCGCTACCTTGCCTTGCTGAATGTAGTAGAGGGCGCGCGCTGGATCTCCTTTCCGGAACAGGATCTCTCCCTTGTGATGGGATTCGTCCGACATGTGCGGCAGAAGCCAGTCGCGCAGCGACACGCCTTGCTCGGCTTCGTGCAACGAGATGTCGTGCACCTGCTCCAGGCGTTCCACGATACGGATCGCCTGCGTGCGGTTCTCCACCCCTAGCTTCTTGTAGGAGTTGCTGAGATGGATTTTGACGGTGCCCTCAGTGATGCTCAGGCGTTTGGCGATGTTGAGGTTCGACCGGCCCTCGCAGACGTGTGTGAGAACTTCCAGCTCGCGGCCGGTCAGGTTGTACGGATTGGCGCCGGCGCGCCGGCTCGTTCCGGAGTCCGCCGGTAACGCAGACACACGAGCATCACCTGCGAATTGTTCGCTGTCTGCATGCGGCCGATGGCTCGCGCCATCGAGCACTACCAGCAGGACGCCCAGTGCCTGAGTCTCGCGATAGGTCTTGGGCAAGTAGGCTTGGGCACCGGCGTTCATGATAGCGGCGATGAAACCGTCATCGAGAGCGCTGGCCAGTGCAACCACCGGGACGCTGGGAAAACGGTCGCGACAGGCGCGCACCAGGCTCGCAGCGCGGCCCAGCACCGCGTCGGCATCGATCAGCACGAGCGAGAAGCCGTCCTGCGGGGCAAAGTCCTCCAGCCGCTCCGGATCGCAACGCTCCACCTGCACGCGGTGCGCGAGCTTGGTCAGCGACCCGCTGAACGCGTCGGCGAAGAGACCTCCATGGGCGGCCAACAGGACTCTCATGGGCAGCGGTTCCAGTGCCGCCGTTATCTTGCGCCCATTCTTGATGACTGTCATGTCGCCCTGGCGCGGTTTTGCACGGGCGACAGGTATCTCGGCCGGCGCGTCAATGACGCCCGACGAGGGGCCCAGCCCTGCGTTGATGATGCTTTCGGGTCGAAGGCCTGAGGGGACCATGTTGAGCTCCTGAGCTGAAGATAATCTTGTTGTAGTTGATCTTGGTCTCACCGCGTCCATCGGGTCGCGGGAACAATAAAATAGGCAGATAACCCCGACACTGGAGGTATCCAGATCATCTGCCACGGGAGGAGTCGTTTCAACATCCGGCCTTATGCAAGAAGTCCGCGCGTCCGATCCCTGTCATGCCATGCGGAGTCACTCCGCTGTATGCGCATAGACTATGCGGGGCGCGGTCGCCACTGGTACTTGCCGAAAGTTATAGATGCGGGGTGCGGCACGCGGGCTGCGAGAAGATGCAGCTGGCGAGGGATGACCATGCTTGGGCGCGGCGATCCTGTCAGGCCATGGCCGGAGAATTCTCGTATCCCGGCGCGAGAAGCTCTAGAGCCTCGCGAGATACGGGGGCGAGCGAGCGCTACTTGACCGTTTCTTTGACCGCCTTGCCGGTCTTCTCGGCGCTCTCCTTCATCGCGTGCCCGATGTCCTTCACCGTCTTACTGGCGCCGTGCCCGATGTCCTTGCCGGCTTTGCCATAGGCCTGTCCCGCCTGGTGCACCGCGCCTTTGGCGTCTTTGCCGATGGTCTTGGCGGCGCGCTCGAAGAAGTTGTCCTTTGTGGCCGGCGCCGACGCGGCCTCGGGCTTCTTCTGGTCGGCCGCTTGTGCCGTCAGCGCCAAGCCCGTGATCAGAATTGCGATAGTCTGCTTCATTTCGGCTCGCCTCACTTGAGTGAAAAGTCGACGCGGGCGCCGTCAAGCTTTTGGTCGCCTTTAGCCCCATCCAGCTTGGGCGCGAGGAGGAACACCCGGTCTACGGGCACCTGATCCCCGCGCGTGATGAAGTCCTTGGTAGCCTGCGCACGCTGGTTGGCCAGTCGGATGAGATCCTCGTCGGTGACCACGGTGTTGGTTAGCATGAGCTTCTCCATCTCTTCTTTCGGGAGGTCCTTCTGGAACCCGATCACGTTGCGCGGCTTCGGGAACTTCGCTTCCTTGTAAGCGCGCTTCAGATATATTTCGTACTCCTCTGGCTCGATCTTGACCTCGTCTACTGAGGCTACGGACGAACCCTTCTTGACCAGGTCCTTGAGCTTTTGCGCCTTCAGCTGCTGGTCGAACCGATAGCGGCGCAGTCCTTCCCGGTCCTTCTCCAGATCGCTATGACCGGTCGCGTCGAGCTTCAGCGCGGGGCGATCCGAAAGCGCCTTCTGCAGCTTGGCCAACTTGTCTTCCTGTGCTGGGACGAGGACGGCTCGGCCAGGATCGAATGACACGTAGGAGAGCTCCTCCCCACCGCCTCCAACCAGCGATCCGATCAATGCGAAGGGCGAGGTGATTGCTTTCTCGATCAGGTTGAAGATGATGTGAAGGACGATGCCGCTGATGCTGAATTTCGGATCGTCCACCGAGCCGCTGATGGGGAGGTTGACGTCGATCACACCGTTGCGATCCTTGAGCAGCGCCACGGCGAACAGCACGGGCAGCTTGGTTGCAGTGGGGCTGTCGATCTTCTCGCCGAAGGTCAGCTGATCGAGCGTGAGACGGTTGCTAGCCGTGAGCTTGCGGTTTTCTATCTTGTAGGCGACATCGAAGGACATCTTGCCTTTCTCGATGGCATAGCCCACGTACTTGGCGGAATAGGGCGTGAAGGGTCCGAGCTCGATGTCGCGTACGTTGGCTTTGATGTCGAGGAACGGGTTCTGCAGCAGGGGATTGATCTTGCCTTTGATCTCGACCGGCGCGCTCTTGGCGAAGCGGCCGCGCAGGTCCACGTCCGCGGTTGTATCCAATTGCGATGACAATCCGGTCACCGAGCCACCGATTTCGGTCAGGTTAGCCGAGTAGTTCGGCTTGATGAACAGATCGCTGAAATTGACGTTCCCACCTTGGAGCGTAACTTTGGCAATGGCGATCGGAGGAGGTGGCGGGCCGGGTGCGGCCTGGGCCGGTGCTGCGGAGGCCTCCGCCGGCTTGTCGCTTTTCGCCGGCGGCGCCTGCTTCTGTTCAGCCGTCCCGGGTTTGGCCTGCTCCGCGGCCTGTCCTTCCGCAGGCTGCGCATCCGCTCCGCTTGCGGCAACACCCTGCACGTTCAGTTTGCCCGTCGGGTAGATGATCAGACGCGAGTAGAAATCCGCTAGAGCCACTTCCTGGATCGCGAGAGCGAATGGCTGAGTCGTGGTGTCGATTCCTGAGATGTAGAGCGTCTTCCAGTTCAGAAAATCCTGCGACTCGAGCTTATCTACCGAAGCGAACTTGTTCACGCCGGCATCGCCCTTGAAGGTGATCGCCATCGCGCCCGCGTTTTCCGACTTGATCCCCAGCGCACCTCGGACCAGAGCCTCGCCGCTGCTGACGAGAATGTTCAGGCGCTCCCCGAAATAGGGTTGCAGCGGCACCAGATCGATACCCTGAACGTCGAGATTGAGCGCCGCGCTCACGGGGTTGATTCCAACCCGACCGACTGCGACGACCTTGCCAGTCTTGTTTACACCAAGATCCAGCGCAAGCTTTGCAGTCGACGCTTGGCGATTGGACAGATTCTCCACGGTCAGCTTGATTGGTTCCAACACGTGGGTTACCGGCTGCGCCGGGACTTGGTCCTCGATTGTAACGCCGTAGCGTTCGAGCGTGATCTTCTGCACCAGCCACTGCCATTGGGCGGCCGGTTTCTGCGCCGCTGGCGGCGCTGCGGTCTTCGCGGGGTCGCTGGGCTCCACGAGCTGGGTCAGATCGATCGTCCCGTCCTTCTCGCGCACCAGATGCAGCTTCATTTGCTTGCTCGAAAACTCGGTCACCTGGGCGGTGTGCTTCGCGGAATCCACGTCCGCGCCTTTCAGGTCTAGCGCCGGCACGGAAAGAAAATCGTCCTTTGCGCCACGCTTACGCAGGCGGAGCTTGCTGAGCGACGCATCCAAGCCGGTCACCGCCGCGGAGATATCCTGCCCCGCCTGAGTAGCGCGAAACCGAGTCGACAGGTTGAACGTCCCGTCTTCGACATCGAACCGCACCAGGTGCGCGTAGTACGGGGCGTAGTTCTTCGGCTTTACGCCGCTTACTTCGAGATCGCCGTCGACATTGAGCGGCGAGACGAACAGCGTGCTCGTGTACTTGACGTTCTCCCCGAACTTGGTGCCGAGCGCCGCTTCCAGCGTCGCGGGGTCGACCTGTGGCAGCGCAAATTTTCGCAGAGCTACCAGCAGACCCTCGATGTCGGTCTTGAACGGCTTTGGTGCAGCCTCGTCGGCGAAGTGAACTGTGCCTTGCTCGACCCGGGCCTCCGCAATCTGGAGCTTCAGCTGCGGCTCGTCTGCGTTGTGCTCTGGCGCGACTTCCTTCGGCTGCGAGTCATTTCCGGCAGGGCCTGCCTTGGGAACGACTGTCATCCAGTTGAGACTGCCGTCGCGCTCGCGGCGGACGAATACCTCGGGGCTCTGCAAAACGACATTGCCCAGACTGATGTCCCGAGCGAACACCGTGGCCGATTGCACGGGCACGTCGAGCCGAGCGAAATTGAGCAGCGCGCGCCCATCCAGCTGTGTCATCGCGAATTTGTCCAGCGCCAACTTGCCGGAAAGCACCAGCAACGGGGGTTTGTCCGGGTAAAGGGTGAAGGTCGCGGTCAGTCGCGTCTCGAGTAGCGCCGATGGGATCTTGAATGGGAGCTTGACCGGGAGGTACTCGAGATAGCGGGGAATGTCGAGCGCATAGACATTGACATCGAGCTGCGCCTCTGGAGGAGTCGCAAACGGCTTGCTGCGGCCGTTGAGCGCAATCGGTGTATCGTTCACCTTCGCCGAGAAGGACGGTACAACGTACTGGTTCAGCGTGTAAGGGAGATTGGATAGAAAAGGGATCGCGATGTTGAGATCGGTCACCGCGTGCTTGGCTTTCTTGACCTGGTCGTCGAATACCACCCTGCCTGCGATCAACTGAATATTGTTGAGCGAGAACCGCGGTTGCTCTTTCTGCTTCGCCTGATCGGCGGGCGCGGGCTTGTCGCTGGCGAATTTGATCAGAAGGTCGGAAAAGTTGTATGCCCCATCGTCACGGCGGACGATGTGAGCAAACGGGTGCTCCAGCCGGATCTCCCGGAGGATCGGTCCGCGCTGGATGATGGACGCGGCCTGGAGATCGACGAACAGCTCGTCGAAGGACACGAATGTCTCGCGACTGCCCGGTTCATTGACTGAGAAGCCACGGATCGTCGCGGTCAGGGCAAAGGGATTGATCTTGATGTCCTGGATCGCGACTTGCCGGTTCAGCAGTTCCGACAAGCTCTTGACCAGGTAGTGCTTCGCGATCGGCGGCACCGCAAAGAATCCGACCACTGCGAACAGGGCCACCAGGCCGACCAACCATATTGCGACCTTGAGCAGCTTCTTTCCGCGCTGGGCGCGGGGTTGCCTCTGCCGCCGGAGCCAGGCCCCGAGCCAACGCTCGCCCGGTAAACGTGAAAACAAACTGAGAAGTCTCATCCCCGGTGCCTTGGATCGAATGGTTGTCACGGAGTGTCCGGCACTCTCGACTGCAACATGGATTATGGACAAGAATCCACGGCTGGGACAACTGGCACAATTACCAGATAAGATCATCTCCAGCTGTCCGCGAGGGCCTTGCCTTCGCAGACGCATGACCCCGTCTCGGTTCTGCCGGCATGTCCAACCCCTACGATTCCGTCTATTCCAGCACCGCGCTAGAGGCGCTCACCGAGCACTTCGACCTCGGCGCGGACTTGTACAAGTTCTGGGGCAGCCCGCGCTCGGTGGTGCGGGCGCTGCTGCTCGGATGGGCAAGAGCCGGACATCCATCGCACCTCCACTACGCCTGGGACCTCGAGACTGCCGCGAGTCTGGACCACGCTATCCTCGAGACGACCCGGCGCGCTGTGGCCTTGCTCGAGCTGAACAATTGTCGGCAGCCTCATCTCTTCGAGCCCGGCTGCGGCATCGGCGG
>JBGPPC010000150.1:0-10018 GCA_041488355.1 Gammaproteobacteria bacterium | reverse complement strand
CGTGAGCCAGCGCCAGGTCGCCGTCCGGCCAGATCAGCGCATTCAGACCGGTAGGGGCAACCGCAATCGGGAGCGGCAAGCGCCGGCCGAAGAGCTCGACAGAGGTATCGATCGTAGAGACGTCCTGCAGCAGCGTGGGCCGCAAATGCAGTGCCTCGATGGCTGCGCGGTTGCGACGAAGACAGAGCTCGTCGTCCGCGCCGCCCTCGAGATAGTCGAACACGAGGCGCGGAAGGCGTCGCCGCGCGAGCTCGCGAAAATCGTCTACGTTGATCGCCGCTTTCATGGGCTGCGGGCAAAACCAGGTCGGGCAGAGTGGCCGCAAGGATGGAGGGTGGATAGGGGGTGGTCAAGGGCCAGACACGAACGTGGGCAGTTCGCTCGGCACATAATCTCGCCATTCGCGAACGGACGTCGTTCGGGCGTCGTTCCGCCAAGCGAAGCGCGAGCCGGAACCCAGACCAGACTGGCGGAAGAGTCCTGGATCCCGGCCTTCGCCGGGATGATGTCAGGACCTACCAAGCAATTCGTCAACTACCACTGATAGGGGAAACGCCATGGCCTACGCAGACTACAAGATGCTCCAACTCCACCGCCCGGAGCCCGGCATCCTCGAAATCGTCATGGGTCGGGAGGGCAAACTCAGCGTGGCCGATGCGCAGACCCATCGCGAATTGACCGAAATCTGGCGCGACGTCGATGCCGATCCGGACACGTCGGTAGCGATCATCCGTGGCCTGGGCAAAGGCTTCTCGGGAGGCGGCAGCCTCGACCTGGTGGAGACGATGACGCGGGACTTCGAAGCGCGCGCACGGGTTTGGCGCGAGGCGCGCGATCTCGTCTACAACCTCATCAACTGCTCGAAGATTATCGTCTCGGCCATGCACGGCCCAGCGGTGGGCGCAGGGCTGGTCGCCGGGCTACTGGCGGACGTCTCGATTGCGGCCCGTAACGCGCGCATCATCGATGGGCACACGCGGCTCGGCGTCGCTGCTGGCGACCATGCAGCCATCGTGTGGCCCCTGCTCTGTGGCATGGCCAAGGCGAAGTACTACTTGCTGTTGTGCGATGAGGTCAGCGGCGAGGAAGCCGAGCGCATCGGCCTGGTTTCGCTGTGCGTGGAGGAAGCGGAACTGAGGGACAAGGCCCTGGAAGTCGCTCGGCGACTGGCGCGCGGATCGCAATCGGCGCTCCGCTGGACCAAGTACAGCCTGAACAACTGGCTGCGAATGGCGGGTCCGACGTTCGACACTTCGCTAGCGCTGGAGATGCTCGGGTTCTCCGGCCCGGATGTGCGTGAAGGGGTTGCGTCGCTGCGCGAGAAACGCAGCCCGAACTTCAGCTCCTCGAGCCCCTTTTGAAGGACAGTGGCCTGGATGGAGCGAACCGCAATCCAGGACGCATTTCCCCGGATTTCGCAGCGCTTCATCCGGGCTACGCGTAAAACTCGCGCAGCAACTTGCCGGGCCGGCCACTATCCGCGATCGGGCCTTGCTCGTCCACCACGTGCATGCCGTTGACCCAAACTCCGTGAACGCCCACGGCAGGTGTATCCACACGACTGGCGCCGCCGGGCAGATCCCACATGCGTCGCTTAGCACCGCGGCCTACAGTCGCCGGATCGAACAGAAGGAGATCGGCCCAGGCGCCTGGCACCAGGCGGCCGCGATCTTTGATCCGATAAACGTCTGCCGCGCGGCTGGTCACCGACTGCACCGCTTGCTCCAATGTTAGGTCGCCGCGCTCTCGCACCCAATGACCGAACAGGTGCAGCCCGAAGCCGGCGTCGCACAGAAAAGCAAGGTGGGCGCCTGCGTCGGACAACGTGATCGCCGCGTGCGGATGTCTCAGCAGGCCGCGCACGGCGTCTTCGTCGGTGTTGAACAGTTTGCAGTCCACCAGCGCGTCCAGCTCGCCGTCGAGCCCGAAATCGAAGAACCAGTCGAACGGGTCCTTGCCTTCCGCCCGCGCCAGTTCGGCGACGTTGCGGCCCACCAACCCGCTATGCCGGGGCTGCTGTATCTCGCGGATCTCCATGTGCTCGAGGCTGTGATACGAAAATCGATTCGGCACAGTCTTGCTGCGCGCCTCGGCCTTCACCGCCTCGCGGAATGCACGGTTCCCGAGCACGCGCTGAAATTGTTCCGAGCCTTCGGCCTCGATGGCTGGCCGCCACGCAAGCAGCGCTTCCAGCGGATAGGGATGGCGCAGGGTGAACTCCATGCCCAGCGGAAAGCAGCCGACCTGGCCCCATAGCTCTCGCCCACGCTTGCGCGCGGCGCCGATCTCCTCGAACTCGCTGAACACGCGCGTCGGGTCATTAGGATCGACGAACATCGCGGCGATCATCACCGGCCGGCCGTTGCGAGCGGAGACCTGCTCCAGCCATGGAACGGTTGTAGTCATGCCCTTGGTAAGCATGAACACGCCCTTGCCGACTTCCCCGAGCGCGCCGGTCAGCTCCATCAGCTCGTGCTCGTCGGCGAGGCGCGAAGGCATCGGGATACCGTTTTCGCCGTTGTGTTGCTCCAGAGTTGAGGTAGCGAAACCGACCGCACCGGCGCGCAGCGCCTCAGTCACGAGGCCTTTCATTTCCGCAACTTCGGCCTTTGTCGCGGCTCGCTTGGAAGCATCCTCACCGAGCACATAAGTCCGCACCGACGAATGACCCACGAACGATGCCACGTTTGGCACCAGGCCTTTGCGTTCGAGGAGCTCGAGGTATTGCGGGTAGCTTTCGAAGCTCCAGTCGACCCCTGCGCGTAGCGCCTCCAGCGGCATACCTTCAACGTGTGTGAGGTTGCGCAGGGTTCGGTCGCGATCCTCCTGTCGACAGGGCGCAATGGTGAAGCCGCAGTTGCCGATCACGACGCTGGTCACGCCAAGTGCGACCGACGGAGTGGCGAAACGGTCCCAGAGGAGCTGCGCGTCGAAGTGCGTATGCAGGTCGATGATGCCGGGCGAAAGCGCAAGGCCGCGTGCATCGATGCGATTGCGCGTAGGACCGACATCTTTGCCTACCGCCGCGATGCGGCCGTCTTTTACTGCCACGCTGCCGGGCCGGGCGGGAGTACCGAGCCCGTCGATCACCGACGCATTTTCCACTACCAGGTCGTGCACGTTTTTCCTCCTCCGCTAACCGGTGTTGTGTCGCTTGCAGAAGGATACACCCGACCAGCGCTGGATCGGCGTGCTAGCATCCTTCGTGTCAGGGAGGTCGATATGAATATCGGAATTGCAGGGACCGGCCGTATGGGCACCGCGATCGCGCAGCACTTGATCGACTGCCGGCATACGGTAACGGTCTGGAACCGCACGGCAAAGAGAACCAAGTCGGCACAGGAGGCGGGCGCGCGCCTTGCCGCGACGCCTACCGAGCTCGCGGCAAGTTCCGAGATTGTGATAACCATTCTCACGAACGCCGAAGCGATCAAGGCCGTGTATGAAGGGCCCCAGGGCCTACTCTCAGGCGCAGTGAAGGGGAAACTGTTCGTTGAGATGAGCACGGTGCGCCCAGAGACCGAGCGTGCGCTGGCTACGAAGGTCGCTGCAAAAGGCGCTCAGATGGTCGAATGCCCGGTGGGAGGTACCGTCGGACCAGCGAAGGAAGGGAAGCTCCTGGGATTGGTCGGTGCGGAGGACGCGGCATACGAGCGCGCGAAACCTTTGCTCGATCAATTGTGTCGCCGTGTCGAGCGCTGTGGCCCCATCGGCGCGGGGGCTGCCATGAAACTTGCGGTGAACCTGCCACTCATCGTGTTTTGGGAAGCTTTCGGCGAAGCGATGGCGCTGGCGCGGCCGCTGGGCTTCGAACCCGCTCGTTTGATCGAGCTGTTCACCGAGACTTCAGGCGGCGCGAACGTGCTCAAAAATCGCGGGGCCGGCGTGGCGAAAGCGCTCGCCGGAGAAGACACCGGACCTGCCACCTTCGATCTCGATTCGATGCGCAAGGATCTGCGCACCATGCTCGAAGAGGCGCGCTCGCGCGGATTCGAGCTTCCCGCCGCCGCGGGGGTGCTCGCGGCATTCGACCAGGCAGCCGCCGAGGGACAGGGCGGGATCGACGGCGTGCGCATTCCCGCGTACGTCGTGAAGCGCAGCGGCATTAACTAGATCCTTTTGCAGCTGTCCAAACGGACCGCGTGCAGATCGGATTTCAAAAGCCGCGACCTACATTGCTTGAACTCCCCTTGAGGATTGGCTTCACTCCGTGGGGTGGTGCGCTTGACCTCAGAAGCGTACCACCATTCACTCCGGTGCGGCTCCAGGGTGAGAAAGCCTTCGGCGGAATTCTCCAATACGCTCCTCAGTGCTACTTACACTTCATGAAAAATCGGGGCACCGGTAGAGGTGCCCCAAAGTGTCCCAAGGGGAGGGAATTCGGTCAGTCATCACAGAAGTAAGCGCCCCCACCTTCGAGCCCGCTCCATTTTCCGGTCTTGCCTTTCAGCGCTACCATCCTGCCGGTCCCTGAGACAAACCTAAACGTTCCGTGCGATACGTCACTACGCTTCTCCGTTCCCATATCCCCTGGCTTCGAGTACCAATAGACACTGCCGACGTCTCCGGCAGCATTCTTCCAAGTGCAGCCACCAATCCAGGTCTGCCCTTCCGGCGCGACTATTCCTTGTCCTCTGCACTCTCCGCTCACGCGATGGCGCGGGTCGTTGACATTTTCCATTACGAGGAAGCTTGGGCTGAAATACTGCAGGACGGCATTGCTGTCGCCGAGCTTGGTTTGCTCAAACCGGGCTGCGCCATATTGCACGTCGTGTCCACAGTTGGCTGAGATCGCATTGGCGGACAGAAATGCAAGGGTAATACCGACAACTCCTACATGAGCGGCCATAATCGTCTCCGAATTGAATGATTTTTTCTCGACACACAGTTAGCGAAGGCGCTTCGCGCTGCCAATTCAAACTGACCCCCTGAAGAAAAACACATCGACTCCTGAGGCGGCCGCCGAAGCGGTGTCTTGGAGTCCAAGGTTGAGGTAAGGCCCCTCACGCCTTCCGCCGGCATTCGAGCCGGCTTCCGGTGTTCGCGGCCATCTCTCCGAACCACCTTTGCAACATCCGCACCACGCGCCAGTTACCGGAAAACAACTGGTTAGCCTCCGAAAACCCAACGGAATGGTGGTTGAAATCCGCCAGTGGTTGGTAATGCCCTGTGGATGTAGGATTGGCGCCATGAACACCCTGGACGAACTACTCGGGCAGAGTCACGCCATTGCGCTCGTGCGGGAGCAGGCCCAGCGGCTTTTGGAACTCGGGCGTCGTGGGCATCGCCTTCCACCGATATTGCTGCAAGGTGAGACGGGGACGGGCAAGGGCCTGCTCGCGCGGCTCCTCCATCGCTGCGGTCCCCGGCACGACGGTCCGTTCATCGATGTAAGTTGCGCTGCAATTCCGGAGAACCTGCTCGAAGCCGAGCTGTTCGGTTTCGAGCGCGGGGCCTTCACCGACGCGCGGCACACGAAGGCCGGCCTACTCCACGCCGCGCACCACGGAACGATCTTTCTCGACGAGTTGGCGCTACTGCCCGAGACGTTCCAGGCCAAGCTCTTAAAGGCGATCGAGGAACGGGCGGTGCGCCGCCTGGGCAGCACACGCGTCGAGAATGTCGACGTTCAGATCATCGCTGCATCCAATGAGGATCTGGCCGCAGCGGTTCGCAATCGACGCTTCCGCGACGATCTCTACCATCGGCTCGCGGTTGTGACCCTCACACTGCCCCCGCTGCGAACACGTCCCGAGGACATCGTAATACTCGCCGAGCATTTCTTATCCCGTGCCTGCGCGGACTACGGTCTTGTACCGCCAAGGCGCTTTGCCCCAGAAACTCGAACGGCGCTCCAGCAGTATCCCTGGCCCGGCAACGTCAGGGAACTGAGCAACATTGTCGAGCGCGCGGTCCTGTTGGCGGAGGAATCGACGATCACCGGCGCCATGCTCCGGCTCCCTTCGAGATGCGCAGCGGACGTCGACTGGTCACGCTTCGACGACCGACTCGGAGACTTGGAGCGCGAGCAACTCCTGGGTGCGCTCCAGGATACCAACTGGAACGTCAGCCGCGCTGCAATCGCCCTCGGGATCTCGCGCAGCAGGTTGCGCTATCGAATCGAAAGGCACGGTCTGCATCCTGGCCGAGACCTGCTTGGTTATGTTCAACGCCATTCGCGGCCTAACGAGTTGCCAGCCCCGACTTACCCCGTCGGCCGGGCGACCACCGCGAAGGCGGTGGACGCGCATTGGGAGCCACGGTATCTGGCGCTGCTCAGAGCCGAGCTTGTGCCCGCGGCGACAGCCGGCCCACCGCCGGACCCAGCGCGGGCCCTCACGGTCATAGCCGATAAGATTCGGGGGTTCGGCGGGCGCGTCCAGGAACTCGCCGCGACGACAATCGTCGGCGCCTTCGGCCTCGAGCCGACCGAGAACGCCCCCAACAGCGCAGCTCTCGCGGCTCTAGCGATCCAAAAGGCTGCCGAGCGAGCTCGGCGGGTCGACTCGCGCGTTCCCGCCGTCAAGATCGTAATTCACGCCACGCAGTTAATGGTGGATCGGGTCGACGGCGTCGCACAGATCAGGCTCGAGGACAAAGGCGCGACAGAAGCTCCGCTGGCGGCGCTTAGCGATGTCGGCCAAGTCAACGGCATTCTGATCAGCGCGACGGCCGCCCCGTTTCTGGAGCGGCGCTTCGAACTTGCGCCACAGCCCTGTCGAGGCGGCGCGGGACGGCTTTATCGCCTGATCGGTCCGGAGCGCACTGGCTTCGGGCTTGGCGGACGGGCCCTTGTGCCGTTCGTAGGCCGTCAGCGCGAGCTCGCGATTGTCCACGACCAGCTCACCCAAGCCGAACGGGCGCACGGGCAGATCGTGGCTGTGCTAGGAGGGCCCGGCGTTGGCAAGTCTCGCTTCGTCTACGAGCTAACGCGGGCGGATCGTGTCCGGGAGTGGCGAATTTTGAGCTGCAGGGCGGTCTCGTACGGAGTCACCACGCCGTCACTCCCCGTCATCGAGCTGCTCAAGAGCTACTTCAGTATCGAGGACCGCGACGATACCAGGAGCATGCGGCAAAAGGCCATCGGCAGACTCCTGACGCTGGATCGTCAGTTTGAGGCGCTGCTCTCGCCGCTGCTATCCATGCTTGACGTTCCCGTAGAGGACACGCAGTGGGAGCGGCTCGACCCGGTTCAAAGGCGCCTTCGCATGATGGAGGCCTGCAAGCGGATGATCCTGCGCGAAAGCCAAGTACAGCCGCTGCTGCTGGTGTTCGAAGACCTACACTGGCTCGACAGCGAAACGCAAGCTTTCCTCGACAGTCTGATAGACAGCTTGCCCACAGCGCGGGTGCTCTTGCTGGTTAGCTACCGCCCCGAGTATCGGCACCACTGGGGCGCGAAGACTTACTACACGCAGCTTCGCATTGATCCCTTGACCGACGAGAGCACACAGGCAATGCTGCATACCCTGCTGGGCGATGACGCCTCGCTGCTTGCAGTCCAGCGGATACTGGTCGAACGCACAGAGGGGAATCCTCTGTTCCTCGAAGAAGGCGCCCGGACACTGGTGGAGACCGGTGCCCTGCACGGAAGCCCCGGAGCCTACCGGTTGACTGCGCCACTGACCAGCATCGAGGTTCCGGCTACCGTCCAGGCGATCCTCGCCGCACGCATCGACCGGTTGGCTGCGAACGACAAGCATGTGCTGCGGGCCGCAGCGGTGATCGGCAAGGATGCGCCCTACTCGCTGCTGCAAGCGATCGTCGGGCTTCCCGAGGGGCTGCTGCATCAACATCTAGGTACGCTGCAGGCCGGGGAGTTCTTGTACGAGAAGAGCCTGTTTCCCGATCTCGAATACACCTTCAAGCACGCGCTGACTCACGAGGTGGCCTACGGCAGCGTGCTGCAGGAGCGCCGCAAAGTACTGCATGCGCGCATCATGGAGTCGATCGAGCGGCTCTACCACGATCGCCTGGTGGAGCAAATCGAGCGACTGGCGCATCATGCACTGCGCGGCGAAGTGTGGGACAAGGCCCTGAGTTACTTTCGTCGTGCCGGTGAAAAAGCCATTGGCCGCTCCGCAAACCGGGAGGCTTGGTCGCACGTAGAGCAGGCCATCGGAATGCTGTCGCATTTGCCTCAGACCAAACAAATACTGGAGCAGGCCGTAGATCTGCGCCTGGCAGTGCGCACGTGTCTAAGTCCGCTCGGAGAATTTGCGCGGGCGCTCGAGCTTGGGCGCGAAGCGGTGCCGCTGGCGAAAGCGCTCGACGATCCTCGCCGCGAAGCCCTGGTCCATGGTGGTGTGAGCATTTCCTCCAGCCATATGGGCCGTCACGCCGACGCAACCGAGCATAGCGAGCGTGCTGTGGCGATCGCCGAATCTTTGCGGGAACCGACGTTGCGCATCGCGGTCAGACACGCTTTTGCGCTTCCACCCATGTTCCGAGGCGCCTTTCGCAGCGCCGTAGAGTGCTTCCAGCGCGACGTTGGAATTGATCCCGAGCGGATCCCCGAACGGCTGGTCAAGCCCTGGGGGGTCGGGGTTTTTCAGGAAGCCTTTACCAGAGTCAGCTATTGCCTCTCGCTGAACAATGCGGCGCTTTGTCTTGCCGAACTCGGGGAATTCGACCAGGCGCTGCTGCACGCGGAGCAGGCTGTCAAGTTCGCGCAGACTCTCGACAACCTGTATCTACGCGCGATTGCTGATGCACATCTGGGATCAGTCCACCTTCGGAAGGGAGACCTGCAACAAGCGCTTCGCATGGCGCAACGCTGGCTGCAGACCTACGCTGCCGCTGACCTGCCCGTGCCACAACTCGCCATGGCGTGGCGCCTCGGCGAAGTGTTCAACGTGTCGGGCCATATCGACGATGCTGTCGGGCTCTTTGAGCGAGCCTGGCAGTTCGCCGAGTCAAAGAACGTCTCTGCATTCGCGCCGCGAGTCCTCGCACATCTGGGCGATGCGTACGGCCGCGCCGGGCGGAGCGACGAAGCGGCGGCGACCGGGCAGGGGGCCTTGCGGCTCGCTCGCCAGCTCGGGCAGCGCGGCGACGAAGCTTGGGCGCTCTATCTGCTCGGTAACGTTCACGGGTACGGAGCGGATGCGGACCAGGCTCGAGGCAGGTATCAACAAGCCTTGGTGCTCGCGCACGAGCTGACCATGCGGCCATTGCAGGCGCAGTGTCATTTTGCACTCGGGGAGCTGGCCAAGAAAGCGGGAGAACGACGGGGCGCGCAAGAACAGTTCAGTACGGCGGTGTCGATGTTTCGCGGGATGGACATGAAGTTTTGGCAGGAGAAAGCGGAGTCCGCGCTAGTCCTCGACGCCCAAACCGCCGCGGTTAACCGGGCGCCGGCACGCGAAGCGCGACGGAAACCCACCAGCACCGCTGGTGGGCGCTCCGACTGAACAGCAGATTAGGTTTTGCCTGGTTCGCCAAACCGGATCTACGGCCGCTGAACCTTGGCATCAATATAGGAGTCCGGGCCATCGACGTAGAGATAGAAGACGCATCCGTCCGTAGAGGGAACCCAGTGAACGTTACGGGCCGGGAGGAACGCGTAATCGCCAGCTTTGAGAACGGTGCCCTGCTCGTGTCCGCCTTCCGCCGCGATCGTCATCGATCCCTTTGTCATCACCACATGCTCGTTGCTGGTGTGCCAGTGGGGAGGGACCGTAAACCCGGCTTTGAATTGAATCATCCTGTAGTGCGCCTCTTTCTTTGGATCGCCTCGAAAGAACGCAAACTGACAGGCATCAGGCTGCGCCGCTTTCGGGTCGCACGGCACCCAGTTGAGCGTGTCGGTGGGCACAGCCTGCATCGTACCTTGGGCGAATGCTGCAGTTGACGCTGCGGCACTCAATACGACACCCGCTAACATCATGGCCATTCTTGTACGCATAGGATCCCCCTCTGTGTCTCGCTGACAACCACCCAAAATGGCGGCCATGAAGCACCCTGATCCTCTGGCCGCGTAGCGCGCAGGTGTCTGGGCGCTGTATCTCACTCGCTT
>JBGPPC010000149.1:0-10053 GCA_041488355.1 Gammaproteobacteria bacterium | reverse complement strand
GGTTGCTCTCGGGTTGGATCCGTCTATGAATCTCAGTCCCTCCGGACATCCGCCCGGCAAACCGCCGCGGCACGCTGACGCAACGGGTCACGCTTGGCCTGCACAGCCCAGCGGCCTGTGGCACTGGATCATGTTCGGCGTCCTGCTGCTGACGGTACCGGCCTTCTACCTTCAGCTCGACGCGGTGGAACCGGCGTGGCGAAACACCGGCGCGGCGCTCTACGCGTTCGTTGCAGCTGCGTTCCTGGTCGATCTCGCCTACCGCCGGCGTGTCCGCCGCGACCACGACCGACTATGGAACATCTGGCTGGATGCGGCCCTGATCGTGGGCGCTGCGGCGAGCGCGTTGTCCTGGGGGGTCTGGTCGCATACCGAATGGGCGCTGCGATCGATCCTGCTGATTGTGATCGTGCTGCGCCTGCTTGTGTTTCTGCGCCGCCTGTTCTCGCCGCACGACATCGTGTATCTCCTCGGTTTGGGAGCAGGCATGCTGGCACTCGCCGGCGGAGGCTTCTACTGGCTGGAGCCTTCCGTGCACTCTTATGCCGACGGGCTCTGGCTGGCTTTCGAAAGCGGCGCCACGGTCGGATACGGCGACCTGGTGCCGACGACGCCGTCGTCTCGGCTGTTTGCGGCTTTCATGGTGTTGTTGGGCTATGCGCTGATGTCGCTCGTCACCGGGGCGATCGCAGCCGCATTCGTCGGCGAAGACGAGAAGCGGCTGCGTCGAGAGCTGCACGAGGACATCAAGCGACTGCGCAACGAGGTCGAATCGTTGCGCGCCGCGTTGCAGGGCAAAGCTGAAACACCGCCTGAGCGGCACACATCGAACTGACGTCGGGACGCTCCAGACCCACTGAGTCCGCCTGAGCCAGCGGCTAGCCGCGCCCGAGCCTCGCGGGCGGATCTAACAGGCGAGCACGCTGCCGGCGCCGCGACTGCGGCCCCCCGGCGGCGGTGACCAGTCCGGCCGCCGGGAGCGTCCGCTCGTCACGATGACCAGATAGCGTCCCGACCAAGGCGTCTGCACGCGATCGGCACGAAGAACCCACACATGCTTTCCCTCCGCACGCGCGCGCTCGTAATCGGCGTCCAGAATTCCGTAGCGATCGATGAAGACATCGAGCGCCGCTGGAATGCGGACGCATCCTTTCGAATGCTCAAGGCCCAGTTGCGGCTCCAGGAGATCCGGGTCCGTGGCGTGCATCTGGAGCCGAATGGCACTTTGGCCAGGGCGCCCCCAACCACGCTCCGCCGTCACCCAGCCGAAGTCGTATACCCGCATTCCCTTGACGCCGTAGCCGCGGATGCCGAACTCGTTGACCGTGCCTTCCGCACGGAAGTCGAAGTTGGCAACGGAGTGTTCGAATACTCCGGTTGGCGTCTGGAAGTGTTCGTACTCGCCTGGCCTGCCGGTCGAGGCGGGCGCGGCCCCAATGAAGCGATACTCGCCTGCCGCGGATTTCCAGTAGATCATCACCGTTTGCACGTGCGGGTCCCGATCGACCAGCACGAAGTACTGCGAGAGCAGATCCGCAAGGCCGTGCGCCGCAAGCGCGGCGGCAAGGCGTTGCGCGTACCCGTTCTGTTCCGATTCGGGCAGCTCGATGCGGCGGTCGACCTCGTGCTCGAACAGCTCGCGCAACTCGGTGCCGGACTCGAACGCTGCCGCGCATTGCAATGCAAGTGCCAGGGGCAAGGACGCCGCCAATGGGAGGATGTGTTTCCAGCGAAGCATCGGTGGATCCGATCAGAACGTTGTCGTAGCTCCATCAGCGAACGCCGCCGTGAGCATCGAGCCAGAGTATCCGTGGACTCGAAGCCTCACGCCTGTCGCATACACTCCGCAACCAGCGGCGACCAAGTCAAGTCGCGGAAGGTACGGTCACGGCTTGAGCGGCTGCTGAGCTCACCACCACGGTGCGGTTGCGTCCCGCCTTCTTGGCGTCGTACAGAGCCCGATCCGCCGCATCCACCAGCGCCGACGCGGTTCTCCCGTCCTGAGAGAAGACCGCCACGCCCATGCTGACAGTGATCGCAACCGGCTTGCTTCCGAGCGCGGCACCCGGATTGATCGGCTGGGCAGCGATAGCGGTTCGCACCCGATCGGCCACTTGATAGGCGCCCTCGCCATCCAGGTCGCGCAGGATAACCCCGAACTCTTCTCCACCCACGCGGGCGATCGTGTCGACGTCGCGAAAGCCCTCGCGCAGGCGCGCGGCGAGCGCGCGCAGGACCACATCCCCGATGCGATGACCGAACGAGTCGTTGATCTGCTTGAAGCGATCGACATCGATCAACACCAGCGCGAACGAAGCGCGCGTCTTCGCACACTCCTGGAACGCCCTTCGCAGCTGTCGCGCAAATTGTCGGCGGTTGGCAAGCCCAGTCAGGGCGTCGTGCGTCACCGCGTGCCGCAGCGTGCGCTCGTCGCGTCGGAAGCGACGGATGTCGCGGTGCAGTTGCCACGCTGCTCCGAGCGTTGCCACAAACGCCGTCCCGATGAGCACCCATAGCGCCGCCAGCAGCCGATCGCGCTGACGTTCGTACTGCCGACTTCGCGTGACGAGCAAATCCTCCTCGACGCGCTCCATCGCGGATGCGAGCGCGTGAGTCGCGTTCATCAGAACCAGCCCGGCACGCAACTCGGACCGCACTGTCCGAGCGTCCGGCGGGTGCCGAAGTGATTCGGACATCCAGCTCCCGGGCTCCTCGAGTTGTTTGTCTGCGATGATCTGGAGCCCTCGGGCCCTTGCACTCTGCTCGGGCTGCTCGCCGACCAGCCGCTGGAGATCTGACAACTGTCGACCAAGCGCCTGGCGCACTTCGTCGAGTGGCTGCGTAGGAACCTCCCCGGCGCCGTCGACAAGCCGGGCATAGCGGCGGGTATGCGCCGCCTCGAGCAGAGTTACGATCCGCGTCAGGGCGGCAATGCGAAGGTGGCTGCGCGACTGCAGCTCGGCGACACGTCCAAGATCCCCGACGCTCTTGGTCGCAAGCAACGCGATGGAGAGCAGCAGCGAACACAGGCCGACCGTGACCCACAATTCCAGCTGCTCAGTCCAGGATTTCTCCCTCGATCGCGTGCGCGCTGCGCTTCGCTTGAGGCTATGCGTCCCGCTCAGGTTCTGTTGCACATTCACCTGTACCCTTTCCCTGTGCAGGCCGCTTGAGCTGACTCGCGTTCGATAAACAGCCGCCTACCCTACACCAATTGCTGCTCCCCTCTCTTTTACGCTAGCCGCCGGGCGCCGGCTTGACCTAGGTCAAGCCGCCTCCCAGGCGGCCGCCCACAATCCACGCGGTGAATGAGGCGAGCGAGCTACAAGGTATCGAACTGTTGCGCGATCCTCTCCGCAACCGGGGTACGGCGTACGCGCTGGAAGAGCGCATCCATTTCGGCTTGGAAGGGCTGCTGCCGGCCGGCGTGGAGTCGCTCGAGCAGCAGACCGCACGTGCGCTGGCCAACGTACGAAGCCAGTCGACGCCGATGGAGAAGTACCTCTATCTGCGGGCGCTGCAAGACGAGAACGAAACGCTGTTCTATCGCATCATCGTCGACAATCTCGAAGAGCTCCTTCCCGTCATCTATACCCCGACTGTCGGTCAGGCCTGCAGCGAGTGGAGCCGCAATTGCCTGCGTCCGCGCGGCCTATACATTTCCTGCCGGCAGCGCGGGCGCATCGCACAGGTGCTCGGTCGTTCCGTGCAGCAACCCGTCGCCGTCGTCGTCGTCACCGACGGCAGCCGCATCCTAGGGCTCGGGGACCTCGGCGCCAACGGCATGGGGATTCCGATCGGAAAGCTGGCACTGTACACCGCGTGCGCTGGAATCGCTCCGCAGTTCTGCCTGCCGGTCCTGCTGGACGCGGGCAGTGACAACGATGCTTTGCTAGGCGATCCGATGTATCTCGGCGAGCGCCAGCGACGGCTGACCGGGGCGGCCTACGATGAGTTCGTAGACGAGTTCGTCTCCGCGGTTGGCAGCGTACTGCCAGGTGCTGTGCTGCAATTCGAGGATTTCAGCACCGCACATGCTTTTGGGCTGCTCGAGCGCTATCGCAAGCAGCTCTGCTGCTTCAACGACGACATCCAGGGCACTGGCGCAATGGGTTTGGCCGGGCTGTACGCGAGCGGCCGAATCACCGCCAGGCGACTGGCAGACGAGCGCATTCTTTTCATCGGCGCCGGCGAAGCCTGCCTGGGTATCGGAGCCATGGTGACGGCTGGCCTCCTGCACGAAGGCTTGCTGCCGGAGGAGGCCAAGCGGCGCTGCCTGTTCTTCGACTCGCGAGGTGCCGTGGTCGCCGCACGCACCGATCTGTCGCCTCAGAAGCACGTGGTCGCTCAGCACCGAGAGGCACCGAGCGATCCGCTGGCCGCCATCGAGGCATTCCGGCCAACGGTGCTGATCGGGGCCTGCGGCAAGTCCGGTGCGTTCACCCCAAAGATGATCGAGGCGATGGCGAGAGTGAACGATAGGCCCGTGGTGCTGGCGTTGTCCAATCCGACCTCACGCTCGGAGTGCACCGCGCACGATGCGTACGCGTGGTCGAAAGGACGCGCGATCTTCGCGAGCGGCAGCGCGTTCGGGCTGGTCACGATCGGCAGCCAGACGCATTTCCCGGCGCAGGCCAACAACTCTTACGTTTTCCCCGGCGTAGGGCTGGGGCTGGCCGCCTCGGGTGCAAAGGAAGCGACCGACGAGATGTTTGTGGCGGCGGCGCGTCAGCTCGCCGCCGAGGTCACGCACGCCGATCTCGAGCAGGGACGTATCTTCCCGCAAGTGGGGCGAATGCGCGCGGTGGCCGCCTCGCTGGGAACGGTGGTGGCCGCCTTTGCGTATGAACGCGGGCTGGGCACCAAACCCCACAAGGGCAACCTCCGCAAGGAGATCGCTGCCTTCATGTATGAGCCAAGGTACCCGCGATCGGTGAACTCGCAGCCACAAACAGAAGGAGACAAATATGAGGAAGGTAGCGTGTAAGGTCGGATGCGTCGTCCTGCTTGCGTTGCTTTCTAGCGGAATGGCCTGGGCGCAGCAGAAGTATCAGTACAGTTCCTCCGCAGCACCCACGGCGAGTCGATACGTGCAGCGGCATAAGATCGATGTTGGAGACCTGCCTGGTCACGAGATCGTCATTGTGGAGATTCAACGAACTCACGCAAGCGACCATCCAATGGTCATGGGAGTGAAAATCATAGAGACCTCGAGCTATGGGTTCACGGACCAAATCAATGGTGTTGGACGATCGGAGGGCTATACCACATGGACGCTTGAGGATGGAAGCAAGATCTTCGTGGAATACAGCGGCGCGGTTTATGCCGAGCTCACGGCCACGGGATCTCGCAAGGGTACGTACCATGGAGTATCGCGTTTCGTCGGAGGTACCGGGAGGTTTGCGGCCATTCATGGAACGCTCACGGACGACGTCGAGTATGACACTGATCCAAAGACCGGCTACAACCGTCCCGTGACTCGAGGCGAGTATTGGTTCGCCAACTAGCCAGATCGGCATGAGCCGCGAGTTCTAGCAGGTGCTGTCCGGGCGAGGCGGCGCGAGACCGAGGATCAACGGATATATGCCTCGATAGCGTAGCGCCGCATCATCCGGTGGCTGTTGAAGTATGCAGCGTTCTTGCCGATCGCGCCCCTCATCAGCGGCGCCCAGGCATGTACGCCCGAGCGGTACAGCGGCAGAACCACGGCCTCGAGCTTGTCGTACAACGATGCGGCATCCCCGTCCTCGGCGGACGACGCGTTGTTGCCGATCGCCCAACCCGTAACGCCTTCGATGCAGCCTTCGCTCCACCAGCCATCCAGAATGCTCAGGCTGGGCACCCCGTTGAACGCCGCTTTCATTCCGCTGGTGCCCGAGGCTTCCAGCGGGCGCAATGGCGTATTGAGCCAGACGTCCGCGCCCGACACCAATTCCAGGGCCATGCGCATGCCGTAGTTCGGCAAGTACGCGACCGGGATCACGCCGGCGAGCTCGCGGCCATGACCGATGATCGTCTCGATCAGCTGCTTGCCGGGCTCATCGTGCGGATGCGCCTTGCCGGCAATCACCACTTGAAACGGCAAGACGCGCGCGATGCGCTTGAGCCGTTCCAGATCGGAGAACAGAAGATCCGGGCGCTTGTACGCCGTCATGCGGCGCGCAAAGGCGAGAATCGGAACCTCGAGCTTCAGCTCGATGCCGGAGAGACTCTTCACCCGCTCGATCAGCGCGCGCTTTGCGTTTGCGTGCGCGTCCCACAGGGCTTCGTCCGGGATCAGATCGACGATGCGGCCCAGCAGCTCCGGCTCATGGCGCCAAGCTGGCAGGCTCTGGTCGTACAGCCGAACGAAGTCTGGACTCGTCCAAGTACCGGCGTGCACGCCGTTGACAACGGCGTGAATGCGGAACCCCGGAAAGGAGCTTCGCGAAATCTCAGCGTGCCGGGTGCTGACGCCGTTGACGTACTCGCTCAGGTTGAGCGCGAGGCGCGTCATGTTGAGTCGCTGTTCTCCCGCGAGCGCCTTGAGCTCGCCGAGCCCGACCAGATCGCCCATGACGCGCTCTACCAGATCGTAAGAAAACTGATCGTGCCCGGCTTCGATCGGCGTGTGCGTCGTGAAGTTGCACAGCTGCCTGACGCGCGGGACGTCGTAAGCGGAGCCGGAACCCACTTCCTGCCGTGAGCGCACGAACCATCGCAGCAGTTCCAGTGCGAGCAGCGCGGAGTGCCCTTCGTTGAGGTGATACTGGCGGGTATCGAAGCCGAGCGCATGCAGCATGCGCACGCCGCCGATACCGAGCACCATCTCCTGCTTCAGCCGATTGGCTTCGTCGCCGCCGTACAGATAGTGGGTAATGCGGCGATCGTCCTCCCGGTTCTCCTGCAGATCGGTATCGAGCAGCAGCACAGGTATGCGGTGCCCCCGCAGACCTTCTACGACGTACAGCCAGCTGCGCACCCAGACTTCTCGGCCTTCGATGTGCAAAGCGATCTTAGCCTGAGACGGCCGCGCGAATTGCTTTGGATCCCAGGAGTCATCGCGCTCGACTTGCCGGCCGCGGGCATCGATCTCCTGCCGGAAGTAGCCGGCCCGGCTGACGAGGCTGACCGCGACCAGCGGCACGTCCAGGTCAGCAGCCGACCTGACTGTGTCCCCCGCGAGAATCCCCAGGCCGCCAGCGTAGGTCGGGATCTCGTCGCGCAGAGCGACCTCCATCGTGAAGTAGGCGATCCGAGGCTCGCGAAGGAACTCAGCTAGCACAGATCGCTACCTCTCGCGTTGGCGGAGGAGGTGCCATGAGCGAGCGCGGTGTCCCCGCGCTCTCGTCGGGCAAGCTCAGACGGTCTATTTCCCGGGCTTCGACCCGGTTGGTAGCTCCGGCGCGGCTGCCGTCTTCGCCTCGTCCATCGGAGCAGGCGGGCTGAATATCTTCAGCAGAGGACAATCCACGCCCCCGCAGCCGTGCAAGGCGGCGCATTCGTCCTTGGTCTGGTCTAGCTCGACGTACTCTTTGCACTTGACGCAATACTGCAGAGGGGAGTTGAACATCTGGTCCTCCATCCCGTTGCCGCTCAGCTAGACTATGAGGGTGAAATGGCACGTACGGTTTGCGCGAGATCAACCTCACGCGTTTTGCGTTTGCTCCTAGATCCAAACATCGATAAGGCTGACGTCTACCGTTCGTAGCGCGGCCGAACGGGAAACAGCGCGCCATGCCCTGAACTATCCAAGATCGGCATCCGCGGATGTTGACTCATATCAAAGCCGATCCAGTTCGCGGCTCTATGCTGGCATCAAATTGGAGGACTCTATGGCGCGGAAATTCGACGCAATCGTTGTCGGGTCGGGGTTGGGCGGATTGACCGCGGGGGCCTTGTACGCTCGGAGCGGGCGCCGCATCCTGGTGCTCGAGCGCAACGACAGCTTTGGCGGAGCTGCCACAGTGTACCAGCACGACGGCCTCGCCATCGAAGCGTCGCTGCACGAAATGGACGGGCTCGACGAGGCAGACCCCAAAACTCCGTTGCTGTATTCTCTGGGCCTCGACCGCAACCTGCCCTTTGTGGACGTTGGCGACCTCTACGAGGTGCGAGGCCCGCTGATCGGCGCACCGTTCGCGCTGCCGCATGGAATGGATGCCGCGTACACGGCGCTCGCGGCGCGCTTTCCACGGCACGCCGACGCATTGGGCGCGTATCTCCAGCGCATCGCGGCGGCGCGTGAAGCGGTGCGGTACGCGGGCCAGCACCAGCATGATCCCGGCTGGTGGCTTCACCATGCGCCCGAAGCTGTCCGGCGCGTTTGGCCTCTGATCCGCGAGGGGCATGCAACCGTGGGCGAAATCCTCGGCGGGCTCTTCGGTGCGGATGAAGCGGTCAAAGTAGCGCTGGCCGCCAATCTCAGCTATTACCACGACGATCCCGACCGCATGTCCTTCCTAAACTATGCGATTCCCCAGGCCTCCTATCTGGCGGGCGGCGGCCACTATCTACGCGGCGGGTCGGCAGCATTGACCAACGGCCTGGTCGCGCTGATCCGCGAGGCCGGGGGCATCGTCGAATCCGGGCGCGAAGTCGACACGCTGCTCGTCAATCTCACCGGCGTTGCTGGAGTGCGCCACCGAGCAAGAGGCGGCGACGACTTGGAGTTCGACTACGCGCCGGTGGTATTCGGGAACGCTGCGCCTCACCGGCTCGCAGAGATGCTGCCGGCGGCAGCGCGCGTGAGCTTCTTCGCGCCCTATGCCCGCAGGCCGCTGTCGATCTCGCTGTGGACGGTGTCGATCGGCCTGCGCCAACCCGCAGCCGAGTTCGGCGTGCGGCACTATTCCACATTCATTCTCCCAGCGTGGATGACTGCTCTCTCCGGCCTGCGCGAAACCAGCGCGATCATGGCAGAGCCCGACGGCAAACGCCTCCCCCCTTACGTCTTCGTAGACTATCACCACATCGACAGTGGCCTGAACGAGACCGGGCCTTACCTTGGGTCCTTCTGCGGCATCGACCGGCTGGAGAACTGGCACGCGCTCAATGCGTACGAGAAGTCCCAGCGCAAGGAGCGTTGGATGGATCGCCTCATCGCCGATCTCGATCGCGAGTTTCCCGGCATCGCAGCCGCAGTGGTACATCGCGAAATGGCGACTGCAGAAACGCTAGCGCACTACCTCAATACGCCCGGCGGAGCGGTCTATGGGTTCGCGCCGGAGGGCGGCGTTGCCGACGTGTTCAGGTTCAGCCCGCGCACGCACATCGAAGGTCTCTGGCTTGCCTCCGCCTACACCTTCGGAGGCGGGTTCACCGGCGCGATGCTCGGCGGTGCGGAGGCGGCGCGTCAGGCGATCAAGATCCGTGAAAAGCCGTGAAGGGCCGTGAGAGGCGGTGAACGGCCCGTTCACGGCCTCTCATCACCCGATGCAGAACACTCCACCCTTGATCTGCTGGCTCAGCGTGGCTGCGTGCGCGAGGCCGTACACCCCGAAGCCGAGGACAATCGCGCCGGAAAGCGTTCGTGCCGGACGGCTCGCAAGCCATGCACGCGGTCCGTGCAGCAGCGCCGCAGCGACCAACAGGTTAGGCAGAGTGCCGAGGCCAAATGCAAGCATGACCATCGCCCCGCCCAGGGTGCTGCCGCTCAGGAGCGCCGTGAACAACATGGTGTAGACCAGACCGCAGGGCAGCCAACCCCACAGCATGCCCAGCCCGAGGGCCTTGGCTGGAGAGTCGGCCGGGAGGAACCGGCGCGTGAAGGGTTTCAGTAGCGACCAGAAACGCGAGCCCAGGCGCTCGAGGCTCGCGACTGGTCCGCGAATGCCCGCCAGGTACAGCCCCAGCCCGATGAGCAGCAGGTTCGCCGCGGCATACAGCGCGATCTGCACCGGCAGCAGTCCATCCAGCATCAGACCCAGGCTGCCCACCGTGCCCGCGATGGCGCCGGCCACTGCGTAACTCGTGATTCGGCCGAGGTTGTAGTAGAGGTGGATCGGCCACAATTTTCTACACCGTGCTGTCCCGGTCGTTCTCGGGCCGCTCGCGAGGGCCGAGACGATGCCG
>JBGPPC010000148.1:0-10081 GCA_041488355.1 Gammaproteobacteria bacterium | reverse complement strand
CATGGTCGAGCACCCTGATGCAGAGCCATGAAGTACTCCTTTACGATCTGGCGGTGACGGACAGCAACGCCCTCGAGCGCGGCGGATTGACCTAAGGTGAACTCGGAACGCGTGCGAACGGGTTCGAGCTCGATGCTGGAGGCCCGTTTTTGGGTCTCGGCGTAGAACCATTCCTTCGGAGCCGCGTTGGCCGCGCCGAGCGACTCGGCGTCGATGGTCTCTCGTCGGAGTTGAACTGCGAGCGGCGCGACCTTCGCCCCAAGTACTGCATCGCTTTGCACGTCCCCGGTTGCGGCTCCCGGCTTGCTGCCTTCGCGTCCAAACGGACGGCTATCGGGCCCATCGCTGCCGACCTGCTGAACATTTGGGCCGGCAGCCCCGGCGTTGGCATTGTCGGACCCGCGGCCAGCGGCTTGCCGGTGGGAGGCCGCGAGTGAAGACGACAGGTCCTGCGCGACGGCCTGCCGCAACTGTCCGAGCGTATGCGCCGCCTGGCTCCAATGGTCTTGCGCCGCCAGTCGCTGGGCGATCCGAGTCAACCGGTCTGCGGCCTCTTTCGCTGCCGCACTGTAACTCGGGGCGTGCGCCCGATCCTCGTCTTTGGCGACTGCGGCGAGCAGGCGTGCTAGTTCCTCTTCCTCGTCGCCGTGCTCTGGCGACGCGCTCCGCTGCTCAAGCCCGATCGGACTGGATTGCTCGGCCAGCTGCTGCATCAGCTTGGCCGCCAATTGCGCGTTTCCCCGCTCAAGCGCTCGGGCGAGTCCCTCTGTTCGTGGCCCGCCACGCAGGGGGGATGCTAACCTGTAGAGGCCGTCGCGCAACGCCGCGGCCTCTAGCGCCTGCTGTCCGATTACCCCTTCGGCTTCCGACAGTGCGCGCCGCTTCTGCTCGGGACTCGCAGTCTTGCGCTCGAGCATCGCCACGGCCCGCTCCAAGTTCCTTGCCATCGCTTCGTCGTGTTCCTCGCGGATCAGCGCGCGAATGAACTGCACCTGGTGGGCTTGAGCTTGGGCCAGGGGTTGCCGGTCCCCGGCTGCGTCCGAGGTCCGGGGCAATGGCTGCGCCATGCAGGCCGCAATGAGAAGCAACGCCGCGGCTGCGCCACCGCTCAGCTCGGGCCAGTCAACTCGCAGGGGAAGCAACGCAACCGGGTCCAGGCGGCGGGCAGACCCCGCCGCTCGCGCAAGCTGCGCGTCTACCCAAGGCGAGGCGATGGGGTACTCCAGAAACCACCAGGCTG
Source organism: Gammaproteobacteria bacterium (assembly GCA_041488355.1). Taxonomy (GTDB): domain Bacteria; phylum Pseudomonadota; class Gammaproteobacteria; order Burkholderiales; family SHXO01; genus SHXO01. The sequence goes on along the minus strand of JBGPPC010000148.1, from coordinate 8,841 downwards.
TTGCGAGCTCGTCTTTGAGGCCCGCGCGCACATCCGCCGAAGCGGCCGCCTCGCCTAGAGTGCAGCGCGGTGCCAGGCGTCTGCGTGCGAGAAAGAAGAGGCCGCCCACCCAAAGCAGCAGCGCAGCCAAGACAGCGGCGGCGACTGCCGGAGCGCAGCGAGCGAAAATATGCAGGGCCCGCGAAAGCAGCAACCCCACGGCGACCATTCCCAGCACAGTGGCGATGTCGTGCCGGGCGCGGCAAAGCTCTACGCGGCGCCGAACCCGCTCCAGCGCCTGCAGGATGATTTCCCGGTTAGACATGATCGCCGCGATTGTAGCCCACGCCTGCTGCCGCCTGCGACCAGAGGCCTATTCCAACTCTCTGAACCCCGGCGTCGACCCGGGACCCACCCCGGCGCCGGACCTGGATCGCATGTCGGAACAGCGCCGATATGCCGATATACTCGGATAACAATCTGGCTGCGGGTCAGCACGAGGTCTTCGAATCGTCATGGACGCGAGCCAGACTGACACAAGGCGTGGACACCGAAAAGGTGGCTGGCCTAAAAACTGCTGGGGGTCACCGGGCCCGTGCGCCCGCTTTACGGAGTGGTCTCGACCGGGACGAATCTCTACTGAAAACGAGGAGTTACAGGATGTCTTACTTGGATATCGCAATGGCTGGGGGCGTCATCCTTCTGCTGGTCCTCATCGTCATGCGCAAGAAGACGCGGTAGAGCCATCGCTGCCCCAACCGCGGATTGCGGTTCTCCCCTTCTCCCGCAGCGCGCCTCCTAGCGGGAGAAGTGCTTTTGCATCTACCGGCCTGACGCGCGGCCCTTAGTTTGCTGGTTTCCCGCTGTTCCCCCTCTCGGCCGCCTCGTAGCGCATGATGGCCCGCACCAAGATGATCGTCGGGCGCCCAGCCCGCATCTCGACCAGCGACTTGGAGCGCGTCACCCGAGCCAACACTTCCCCCTGGACCCGAACCGTCTCGCGCAGCGTGCTGGTGATCTCAGCTTGGCGGGCCGCCAGCGCAACTAAGATCGTTGTGCTCTCACGCTGGAAGGCGAGCCCATCCACAAACTCGGCCCCGCCGCGCAGATAGGCCGCGTACTCGTCCTTGTTGAAGCGCTTGAACTGCATGCCTTGGGGCAAGCGATATTCGACTTCGAATACTGCGTCGGGCGCGACGTAAGCCAGCATCGCCGGCACGTCTCCGCGCATCCTCGCGGCGTCCATGCCATCCACTACCTCCTGCACTTGGGCTTCGGTGATCGGATTCGCGTTCTCGATCTGCCGAACCCGCGTTGGAGTCGTCGCGGGCGAGCGCGCGGCTGCAGCAGCGTCGCGATTTCTTTCGTCACGCTTACACGGTACGTCTCGTAAGATGATGCGGCCCGCGGCATCCTCGCAGGAGTACATCTTGGCAAACGCCGGGCTGACAAACGGGCCGACCAGCAACAACGCGTTCGCTATGACGTATAGCCCTGTTGCTAAAGACGAGGCTGTGGTGCCACGTCCGCGCATCGTCCTGGGGAATCCCCGTGGCGCCACGTTTCGTTTCGTCACGCCACTTACCCGCGAAGGAAGTCGAAATCGCAGCCCAGGTCGGGCTGTGTAATGTGCTCGGCGTACAGGCGGGCGTATCCGCGCCTGGGTGCAAACGGCGGCGGAAGACCAGCGCGCCGACGGGTCAACTCCTCGTCGCCGACCAGCAGCTCGAGCCTGTGCTCCTTCACTGAAAGCCGGATTCGATCGCCCGATTTGACGACGGCGAGCGTTCCGCCCGAGGCCGCGTCCGGTGTCACGTGCAGCACCACCGTGCCGAACGCGGTGCCGCTCATGCGTGCATCGGAGATGCGCACCATGTCCTTGACACCGGCCTGAGCCAGTTTCTTCGGGATCGGCAGGTATCCCGCTTCCGGCATTCCGGACGCGCTGCGCGGACCGGCATTCTTAAGCACTAGAAAGTCCTCCTTACTCACATCGAGAGCGGGATCATCGATCCGAGCGGCGAGATCTTCGAGCGATTCGAACACGACTGCGCGACCGTCGCGTTCGAACAAGCCGGGGTCCGCAGCCGAGCGTTTGAGAATTGCACCGCGCAGGGCCAAGTTCCCGAACAGCGCCACCAATCCGCCAGTCGGGGAGAGCGGCTCGGCGCGCGGGCGAATCACCGCATGATCGACATAGGGCGGTGGCGAGCGCAGCCGCTCTCCCAGTCTCTCGCCGCTCACATTCAGACAGTCCTGGTCGAGCAGGTCGCGCAATTCCCAAAGCACCGCATCAAGGCCTCCGGCCACGTGCAGATCCTGCAGGTAGTGCGTACCGGTGGGCTTCAGGTCCACCAGCACCGGCGTCTCTTCGGACAAGCGGTTTAGCCGTTCCAGAGACACCGACACCCCGCCGCGCCCAGCGATGGCTGTGAGATGGATGATCGCGTTGGTCGAGCCGCCGATGGCGAGCAGCACGCGCAGCGCGTTTTCCACCGAACTCGCCGTCAGGATCTCGCCCGGGACCGGACCGCCGGACTTGGCCATGGCAGCGGCGCGCAGGCCACTCGCCTCCGCCATGCGCAGACGGTCGGCGTGCACCGCTGGAATCGCGGCGCTGCCAGGAAGCGCCATACCGAGCGCTTCCGCGATACACGCCATGGTGCTAGCCGTGCCCATCACTGCGCACGTGCCAGCGGTCGTGGCAAGGTTGCCTTCGATGTCGTCGATTTCGTCGCGCGAGAGGCGGCCCGCCCGGTACTGAGCCCAGAAGCGCCGGCAATCGGTACACGCGCCCAGCTTTTCGCCGCGCCAGGACATGGCGAGCATGGGTCCGGTTACCAGCTGGACTGCCGGCAGCCCCGCCGAGACCGCCCCCATCAGTTGCGCCGGCACCGTCTTATCGCAGCCCCCGATCAACACCACGGCATCCATGGGCTGCGCGCGGATCATCTCCTCCACATCCATCGACATGAGATTGCGGAACATCAAGCTGGTGGGGCTCAAGAACGCCTCTCCCAGCGAAATGGTGGGAAACTCCAGCGGCAACGCTCCGCCGGCCAACACACCGCGCTTCACGGCTTCCACCAGCTCCGGCATGGTGCGGTGGCAATTGTTAAACCCGCTTCCCGACTGCGCGATGCCGACCACGGGCCGGTCGAGCATGTCCAGCGACTAGCCCATGGAGCGCGCAAAGGAGCGGCGCAGGTAGACAGCGAAGTCAGCATCGCCGTAGTTGGTGAGGTTGCGCCGCAAGCCGCGCGTCGTCTCGTTCGCCATATGGAGGCGAACTTTAACTCAAAACTTCGGCTTTCCAGCACGCCGAAAAGGTACAGGAAGCTCTTTTTTACCCTCGGCCCTCCTGCCCTCTCGTCATCGATCTCCCGTGCACGGTCATCTGACCCAGTTGATCTCGCGCGCGGTCTTCGCACCGATGAGCACCCGATCGAGACTGTCCGGCATTTCTGCCCGATCCTCGGCTACGGGCGCGCGGCCCGCCATGATCTCAGCGAACTCCTGCGGCAGCCGCGGCTGGCGCTGCGGGTCGGCATAGCCGTCCGGAAAAGCCGGCTGGTTTGTGCGCGGATCGTACTTATCCGTGGCGCCGAGCGTATGCAGCATTTCGTGCGCAATGACCACGTCATTCTGGGCCGCCTGTCCCTCGGATGCGAAAGCGTTGACCACGCCGATCAGCCCCTTCTGCAAACCCAGAGAGTGGCTCAAACGCGTAACTCGATCCGGGTCGTGATAGAGCACGAAGACGCGCACGTGCGGCTTGGGTCCGTCGAACGCAGCGTTGACCCACGCCCAGTAGCGCATCTGTAAACTCCATAGCCCCACTCGCAGCGCGTTGCCGCCGAAAGGCGGGGGCGGCGGCGCCCTGCCTATCTCCGGTGCAAGGAACACTTCCACCGGCGTTGACAGGACCAGTCCGTAGCGCGCAGCCTCCTGCCGCATGAAGCGGGCGATGGGTTCGAACGCCCCGACGCTCAGCGAGCGGATGTAGCGGTCGGTGGCGGAGCTGGCGTCAGCGTTGATGGGAAAAATCGCTACCCGCAGCGGCTGATCCCACGCGGTCGTGCGCACCCGGGTCAGCCATGTCCCAGCGCCGACTACGACCAGGATGAAAAGCAGAATCAGGATGCGGAGGGCTCTGAACACACGTCAAACGACCAGGGTCGGCTCGGAAGGGTGCACTGGGCACGCCTGAAGCTTCATGTCCTCGTCACGTCCGCTAGAACCGCATGACTTTTTTCACACCCGTTCGATGATCGTGGCGGTCGCTTGGCCGTGGCCGATACACATGACCTGCAGGCCGAACTGACCGTTGGTGGCCTCCAGACCTGCCAGCATTTTCGCCATGAGTCCGCCTCCGGTGGCCCCGAGCGGATGGCCGTGTGCAATCGCGCCGCCCCAGGGGTTGACCTTCGTCACGTCGGCTCGCAGCTCCTTCGCCCAGCTCAACACGACGGTGGCGAACGCCTCGTTGATCTCGACCCAGTCGATGTCCTGAATAGTCAGTCCCGCCCTCTTGAGTGCCATCTGCGTGGCGGGGATCACACCAGTGAGCTGCATAGTGGGATCCGAACCGATCACAACACGAGCACGGAAGCGCGCTCTCGCCTTGAAGCCATCGGCCCGCGCCACCTCCTCGTTGGCCACCAGCACAGCCGAGGCACCATCCGAGATCTGACTCGAATTCGCAGCGGTAATGACACCCTGGCCCTCGGGCCGGAAGGCAGGCTTCAGACTCGCCATCTTCGCCTCGTCGATCACGGCGCGCACGCCTTCATCCTGAGTCACAGTGATTGCTCGCGCTTCAGGGCTCACCCCCTGCACCGGGAGAATCTCCTTGTTGAGTCCAGCCTGCTGGGCGACGTACGCCTTGCGGTGACTGTCCTTGGCGAACTGATCGAGCACCTGACGCGTCAGCCCCCATTTCTGCGCGATGCGCTCTGCGCTCTCGCCCTGGTGAATCAGGTCGTGGTGTTTGAACAGCTCGGGATTCAGGCTTTCGAAGCCGCTGACGCCCTCGCGCCCCAGGCTGATGTCGAGAAACATGGGTACCCGCGTCATGCTTTCCACGCCGGAGGCGATGACGTAATCCATGTCACCCGCGGCGCAGGCCTGCGCTGCGAAGTGCACGGCCTGCTGGCTCGAGCCGCACATGCGGTTCAGCGACACCCCGGGAACAGTCACGGGAAAGCCGGCCAGCAGCACGCCCAGCCGTCCCGGGTTTGCCCCCTGCTCGCCGGCCAGGGTGACAGTGCCGTCCACCACGTCGTTGATCTTTGCGGGATCGATACCCGCCCGCTGCACCAGGCCCTTCAGCGCATGCGCCAGCAAGCTGTCGGGCCGCTGCTCGCGCAGCGCGCCGCCCCGACGTCCGAACGGCGTGCGCACCGCCTCAAGAATGACCGCCTCTGACATTTGCGACTCCTATTGCCTGGCCAGTTCGCGCGCGATGATGTTGCGCTGGATTTCGCTCGTACCTTCGTAGATCTGCAGCACCTTGGCATCGCGGAACAGCTTCTCCACCGGGTATTCGGTGCTGTAGCCCATCCCGCCGAATACCTGCACCGCCTCGGTCGCCGCCCACATCGCTGCATCGGCGGCGAACGTCTTCGCGTATGCGGCCTGGAGCGTATTTCTGCGACCCGAGTCCAGCAGCCACGCCGCCTGCTGGACCAGCAAGCGCGCCGCCTCGAGTCGCAGCGCCATCTCCGCCAGCTTGTGCCCGATCGCCTGGTGCTCGATGATCGGACGGCCCATGGTGTGGCGTGTCCTGGCGTATTCCAGCGCCTCGTCCAGGCAGCGTTGGATCAAGCCCACGCCGAGCGCCGCGATCATCGGCCGCGAGCGATCGAACACCTTCATCGCGACCAGGAACCCGTCACCCTCCTCGTCGATCAGCGCGCGCGTCGGCAATTCGACATCGTTCAAGAAGACCTCTGCGGCAGGGCCGGCCCGCTGACCCAGCTTGCCCAGCGACTTGCCGACCGACAAGCCGGGCGTCTCCCGGTCTACGAAGAACGCGCTGATCCCACGGTGTCCCGCGTCCGGATCGACTTTCGCGAAGATTACGAACATGTGCGCCAGCGGCGCATTCGAGATCCAGATCTTGCTGCCGTTGAGGACATAGCGATCGGCTTTCTTCACGGCACGAGTCTTGATGCCTGCGACATCGGAACCTGCGGCGGGCTCGGTGAGCGCGTAGGCACCGAACTGCCCCGCCAGCAGGCGGCCGAATGCTTCACGCTTGAGCTCCGGCGAGCCGGCCACATGGAAAACATCGGCGAAGATGGTATTGAGGCCCAACGCCCCTGCGATTCCCGTACAGGCCCAGGCCAGTTCTTCGGTGACTAATGCCGACTCCAGCGCGCCCCATCCGCCGCCGCCGAAAGCGGCCGGAACCGTTACGTTCACCAGCCCGACCTCGCGCGCCTTCTCGAATAGTTCCATTGGAAAGCGCGCATCGCGATCGCATTGCGCCGCCAGCGGCTGAATCTCCTTCCGAGCGAACTCGCGGGCGGTACGCCGGATCAGTTTCTGCTCATCGTTGAGCTCGAAGTTCATGAGTTCTCGATAGGCCTAGGCGGTTTCGGGCCACTTCCAGTCGTGGTACTGCTCGCGCAGCTTGGTCTTGAGAAACTTGCCGGTGGAAGTGCGTGGGATCGCATCCACGAACACATACGCGTCGGGCACCATCCACTTGACGAACTGCTTCGACAAGTGCGCACGGATATCGTTTTCGGCGGCCTGCGCGCGAGGCTTGAGCACGATCACCGCCAGCGGCCGCTCCGCCCACTTTGGATGCGGCACGGAGATCACCGCCGCCTCTTGCACCGCGGGATGGCCCATGATGGCATTCTCCAGATCCACCGAGCTGATCCACTCGCCCCCCGACTTGATGAGGTCTTTGGTGCGGTCGGTGATCTTGATAAAGCCGAGCGGATTGATCGAAGCCACGTCGCCTGTGCGCAGCCAGCCGTCTTCGGTAAAGCTCTCGGGCGCGGGCTGGTCGTGATAGCTGGCAGTGATCCAGGGCCCCTGCACTTGGATCTCGCCGACGGTCATGCCGTCCCACGGCGCCTCGCCGTCATCGCCGACCGCACGAATATCCACCAGCGGGAGCGGATAGCCCTGCGTAGCCAAGACCGGGAAGCGCTCCTCTGCGCTGAGATGTTTCTGCTGCGCGGTGACCTTCGAGATCGAAGCCAGCGGTGAGGTCTCGGTCATGCCCCAGCCCTGGATCACCTGGATACCCTGCTTCGCGTAAGCGCGGATCATCGCCTCCGGTACGGCGGAACCACCGACCGTGAGTCTCAGCTTCGGGCTGAATTTCCAGCGTCCAGGATTGCTCTCGAGGATCTGCACCATCGGCAACCAGATGGTCGGCACCCCACAAGAAATCGTGACTTGTTCGCTCTCAAGCAGCGGCAGCAGATCGTCAGGATGAAGATGCGGGCCCGGGAACACCATCTTCACACCCAGCATGGCCGCCGTATAGGGCACACCCCAGGCGTTGGCGTGAAACATCGGAACCACAGGCAGCATAACGTCGCTGCCGCCGATACCGATCGCGTCGGGCAGGGCCTGAACCAACGAATGCAGAATCTGCGAGCGGTGCGAATAGACGACGCCCTTGGGCTTGCCGGTCGTCCCTGACGTGTAGCACATCGCGCAGGGCTCATTCTCATCCATCTCGGGATATTCGAAATCGCCCGTCGCGGTGCGCAACAGCGCTTCATAGTCGTCGAAACCGGCCGGCACCGGCCCACGGGCGAGCGGGACCACGATTACGCGCTCCAGATTGACTTTGGCGCGGAACTTTTCGAGTAGCGGCAGCAGAATGTCGTCCACGACCAGGAAGCGGTCGCGAGCGTGGTTGGCGATGAATGCGATGTCGTCGGGTGCAAGCCGCAAATTGAGCGTATGCATGACCCCGCCCGCTACGATCACACCGAAGTAGGTTTCATAGTGCGCGTAGTGATTCCACATCAGCGTCGCAACGCGATCGCCGCGCTTGAGTCCGGCGCGCTGCAGCGCCTCGGCCAGTTGCCGCGTGCGGCGATAGAAGTCCGCGTAGGTGTAGCGATGCAGGGATTTGTCCGGCATGCGGGAGACAATCTCCTGACCTCCGAACAGCTTGCCCGCCCGCTCCAGGAAATGCGACAGATTGAGCGGGACCTGCATCATGGTGGCTTTCATTTGAGGAAGCTCCTCCTCCGCGTCTTGGTGCGCGGGTGGCCGCCTTAGCCTAGCCGGGAAGGCGGCTGAAGCGGACCGTGCCCTTCTCGATACCTTCCTGCACCACCGCCAATCCGCCTCCGGCGATCATCCATTCCAGGCGATGGTCGCGGTACTGACGCTTGATCTTGCCCTGAGCCAGCAGTGCGGGAAAGTCCGGTAGCTTCGCGAGCACCTCGCGCATCTGTCCGATCACCTGGGCCACACTCGGTCGCTGGTTGACGCGCGCGAGCCAGGCCGCGAGCTCTGACCCGGCCGGCGGCGTATAGCCGTTGGCAGCGGAGCGGTTGATGTAGGGCGCACAAGCGATATCGCCCCAGCCGAATCTGTCGCCGTTGAACCAGGGTTTTCCGCCGAGTTGTCCGTCGAGCCAGTGCTGGAGGCGATCGATGTTGCTCTTCGCGTAACCTACGAGCTTGTCGGCCAAAGCTCCGCTCGCACGCTTGAAGCGGGTGACCTCCATCACGCCCCAGTTGTTCGGTTCGTAGAGGCCATCCATCACGTCTTCTATCATGCGCACGCGAGCGCGCTGGGCCGCGCCCTGCGGGAGCAGCGGCGGATTCGGCCATTTGTCTTCCAGGTACTCGAGGATGATGGTGGAGTCGAATACTT
>JBGPPC010000147.1:0-10114 GCA_041488355.1 Gammaproteobacteria bacterium | reverse complement strand
CCTGGCCCTGTGTGCGGTGATGCGCAAACTCGTCCACATCTGTTTCGGCGTGCTCAAACATCAGCGTCCTTATGCGCCACAAATCGCTTTTGGTGCTTGACAAGTGAGACGGTATCTTCCCCCGCAAGCGAGGGAAGGAGAGCGAAAACGTTTCCCCCCCTGCTTGCGAGGGAGGGCTAGGGTGGGGGCAATGCACGCCGACGTTGTCAGCACCTTGGGTAAGGCTCAACAATGCTTTAGACCCTGCGGGGGTTCAACTCTCGTTGGGCACCCAACACCCGTGCAGCCCGAATGGGACGCGCTGGGGTAGTCGCAGCACCGCGGCGGGCTCGCCGGCGATGTCCGCTGCATGCAACACGAGAAGATTGGTGAGCTCGCCGTCGAATGCGTAGGTGAGCAGGTACCCGTCGTCCTCACCGCCGCCATCGCGCGAAGGTGCGAAGACGGCCTCGCCGATCATCGTGGCGCCGTTGGAACGCGTGGTCACGGTCCCCGTTTTCGTGTCATACCGCCGCAGCACGTTCCACATGCCTCGGCCATAAGCGCCTTCCTTCGACGCCGCGTGGAAGTAGCGGTGCGGTCGTCCTGCGAGGCGATCGTCGATGCGCGGGAATTCGGTGGGTTGGTCATCGACGGTTTCGAACCGGGCTGTGCCGGCCACGGGGTCCAGTCGGGCGCGGACGACTCCACCGGTGACCGGCTGAGTGCCTCCGAGTGGCAACTGGCTCCAGTGGGGGTAGTCCACGACAATCGTGGTGGCACCGCGATCGCTGACCTCTTCGAACGCGTTGGCGAAGTGCCAAACCCAGAACGCCTCTGCCGCGATCCATCGAGCCGGGCCCGAGCCGTCACGAGGGATCACAGCGATACGGGTACCCCTCTCCGGTTCCCAGCGCAATACCTGCGCACCGGAGAAGTCGAACCTCGCCGGGCAGACGAACAGCACGATGAAGCGAGACGTGATCACGAAGTCGTGAATCATGTAGGGCGCATCGACTTCGATCGTCTCCTCGGAGCGGGTAACGCTACCGCCCGCTCCGATCACCGCCCAGGTCAGAAACGGGGCTTCGAAGTCGTAGCGGAAGACGACGAGCTCGCCGGTAGCGGGATCGAGCTTGGGGTGCGCGGTGATCCCCTTCGGGAGTTTGCCGCCGAAATACCAAGGTCCGACGGTGTCGAGATGATCGGTGAGCAGGAACGGGCGTGCACTCTCCGCCAACGCGAGTAACCGACCTGCGTGGCGCACGATGCTGACGTCCGGTAGGTCCTTGAAGCGAGCGGCAAGCTCAGGTCCAACCTCGGCGGCCGACGGCCTGATCGGCGTCATGAGACCGCCCCACAGCGCGCGGCCCGCGCGCTCCTCCGCCGCCATGGACGGCGTGCGCACGTAACGGTTCTTGTAAGTGGCTCGGCCCTCACCGAAGCGGATCGCGTGGACCATGCCGTCGCCGTCGAGCGGATAGGTGTAGCTCCCGATCGGGGTGAATCGAGCGTTCGGCCCGTTGCGGAAATACGTCCCAGCAAGATCATCGGGTACGGCGCCGGCGATCACCTGAAGCGGTGTCTCGTCCAATTCTCTCTGGATCGGAGCGAAAATGCCGTTGAGGAACGGGTTGGTTCTGGCATCGAAGACGGGGTTCATGTTTTTCCGGGCCGCGCCTGTAGCCTATTGAGGCTTATGATCTGTAGTAGCGCCGTGCGCGCTGCTCTGCCCGCGCTGCGGCCGCCTGCGGGCTCGACTGTCCCGTCGCGGCCTCGGCCACCATGTTGACAACGATGAAATCGGCCACGCATCCGGCCGAGGCCACACCTTCCTTCCCGGCGTAGCCGGGGTGCAGCGTCATGCTCGGCCCGTCGCGAAACGGCGTGTACTGGGGATCTTCGGCCCACATCGGGTCGGACTCGTGAGCGCGTAGCGACTGTGCAAAGTAGCCTAACGATGCCTTCTGCCACGCTTCGTACTGTTCGCGTTCCAACATGAAGCGCAAGTACTCGCGCGCCGCATTCGGATAGGGTGTGTGGTTGAAGACCCAGGCAGGTGCGAACGGAGACAATTCCGTAGGCCGCCCGATGGGGCCGATCGGGAAGTGCGCATGCCGCATGTCGGCCGCGATCGCTTTCAGGGCCGGGTCGGTGGAAGTCTTTGCGACGTAGTAGATCGAAATTCCGTTGTAGGTGAGGCCGATCTGGCCCGCGAGAAATGCCTTGTTGTTGCTCGGGTCGAGCCACGACAGCGTGCCCGGGACAAGGGTCGGATACAGCTCTTTGGCATACTCGAGCGCGGCCAGGGTCTCTTTGGAGTTGATCACGACCCGATCCTTCTCGTCGACCAATTTCCCGCCATGCGACCAGACGAGCCAGTGGCACCATGTAGTGCCGTCCCCGATGGCATTGCCGAGCGCGAAACCGGGTGGCGTGCCGCGGGCTTTCAATGCACGGCACAACTTCAAGAAGCCGCCAAGGTCACGCGGGATCTCGTTGAAGCCCGCCGCCTTCACCATGCTCTCGCGATAGACCACGCAACTGGTGGGGAAGCCCATCCCGAGCGCGATCCAGCGCCCGTCGGTCATGCAATAGGCTTTCACGGCGTCATACCAGCCGCCGTACTTGTCTCCGAGATAGTTGGCGAGCTCGGTGAGATCCAGGCACTTGTCCGGATACAGTTGCGGCTGACCATAGCTTCCCATGACGATGTCGGGTCCGGCTCCGACATTGGCTGCCATGGCCGCCTTGGACGGGATCTCCTCCAAGCTCACGCTCTCGACATGGACTGGCACTCCGGTCTGGTCGGTGAACTTGCGCGTGTTCGCGAGCCATTGATCCTCGTCGCCCTGGACGAAGCGTTTCCAGCGCAGGAATTTGAGTTGAGCGCCTTTCTCCGGTGGGTAACGGAGCTCGGGCGCTGCCGCGCCGGCGTTGCGTCCGAGCATCCACGCGCCGGTTGCCGCCAGCGCCCCAGCGCCGAGCACTTTCAGAGCGTCACGCCTGGCCATCTCGCCCTCCTTCGATTTCGAGTGAGACTGGAAGCTGCCTCGCCCGAGAGGGGAGAGGAGCGTCACAGAGCATAGGTCATGAACTGCGACACCGCAAACAGCAACCTGCACGCGGTTGATGATCGGAGCCGAGCTGCTATGCTTCTCGGTAGTGCATCAACTCGGTGGCCTATTCTATGAAGATCACCCGCATCACTCCGATCATGGCCGACGGCGGCCACCGCATCATCGTCTTCGTCAAGGTCGAAACCGATCAGCCTGGCCTGATCGGTTGGGGAGAGGCAACCTTGGAGGGTAAGCCGCGCGCGGTCGCGGGTTGCATCCAGGACATGGAGCCGATGATCGTCGGCCAGGACCCGCGCCGTATCGAGCACTGCTGGCAGATCCTGTACCGCAGCGGCTTCTGGCGCATGGGCGTGATCGGCCTGTCGGCCATCAGCGGCATCGACCAGGCTTTGTGGGACATCAAGGGCAAGGACCTGGGCGTGCCGGTGTATGAGCTGCTCGGCGGGCGCGTGCGCGACAAAGTACGCGTCTACACCCACTTCTCAGGACCGACTGCGACTGGCCGGCATGGTGGCGTGGGATTCGATGCGGCCGTCCAAAGCGCGCAATCGAAAGTCGAGCGCGGCTGGACCGCGATCAAAACCGTTCCGGTCCCGATCACAAACGTGCTGGACGGGCCAAAGAAGCTCAAGCACGCCGAGGCCTTCCTCAAGACCATCCGCGAAGCGGTGGGCGACGGCGTCGACATCCTGCTCGACCTGCATGGCCGCCTGACGCCGCAGATGGCCATCCAGTACGGCAAGCGCTTCGAGCCGTACAACCCGCTCTTCCTGGAAGAGCCGGTGCAGTCGGAGAACCCGAAGGCGATGGCACCTGTCGCGCGCGCGCTCAGCACGCCCATCGCCACCGGTGAACGCTTGTTCCTGCGCTGGGGTTTCCGCGAAATCCTCGAGCACGGCGCGGCCAGCCTGTTGCAGCCCGATCCATGCCACGCCGGCGGAATCAGCGAGACGCGCAAAATCGCGACCATGGCCGAGACGTACTATGCGGGTCTGGCACCACACAATCCCTACGGTCCGCTGGCTACCGCGGTGTGTGTGCATATCGACCTGGCGTCGCCGAATTTCGTGATCCAGGAGATGATCGACCCTGAGACGGCACCCGAGGCGCAAGCGTTGCTCAAGGATCCGCTGCCGGTGGTGGACGGGCATATCTTGCCGCCGACGAAGCCCGGCCTGGGTGTAGAGGTGGACGAAGCCGAATGCGCGAGGCGTGTCCCGGATTACTCGATCGAGAAGGCCGGGGGGATGGCGATGCGCTATTACCATGCTACCCACGAAGACGGCGCAGTGGCGGACTCGTAGCGCGCCTTCGGGCACGCCGAAACAACTCACCCTCACACACGCTGGTCCGTCACAGCGGTTGCGCACGGGTCACGCGCGTTGCGGTCGCTGTCGCATGACCTGGAAAAGGGCGGACGTAGTATCGTACGCACCGTGTCGGAGCGTACAGTCGCGGTGAAGTTACCAGGCAAGACACCGCAGCGTTTGAAAGGTCGTCGCGCCGCGCTGCATCACGGACCCGAAACCTTGACGGCTCAGGCCCTTAAGACTAGATTGGACTCGGTTTATAGGTTGGTGCAGCAGCGCTGACGCCGTAGGTCTTGATCTTGCAGAGCGCTTGCTACACGGCTTGATTCCCGGCGCGAGCCTGCATCGAAACGATGCGCCGCGGCGGGGCGACGGTCGAGTAGCGATCGACTGAAGACTGAAGGCGTCCGGAACGGGCAAGGCAAGGAAGCCCGCGCGTCAGAGAAGCGACGTATGGCTTTTTGTATTTCGTCGTCCAGCAGGCACAACAATCGAACAGGGGAAAGAGACCAAATGAGCAAGTTCAACCGCAGAGATTTTCTGAAGGCTACCGCGGTGACCGCAGCCGCCGGCGCGGTTCCCGCGCCGTTTATATGGCCCAAGGGTGCGCAAGCCGCCGATTCCGTCAAGATCGGCATCCTGCACTCGCTGACTGGCACGATCGCCATCGCCGAGAAGTCCGTCGTCGACGCCGAGATGCTCGCTATCGAGGAGATCAACAAGAGCGGTGGCGCGATGGGGCACAAGATCGAGCCCATCATCGAGGACGGTGCCAGCGACTGGCCCACGTTCGCGGAAAAGGCGCGCAAGCTGCTCGAGAGGGACAAGGTTGCAGCGGTGATGGGCTGCTATACCTCGGCTTCCCGCAAGGCCGTGCTGCCCGTGTTCGAGAAGCTCAAGGGCTTGCTCTACTACCCGACCTACTACGAAGGCCTGGAGATGTCGCCCAACATCATGTATACGGCCCAGGAAGCTACGCAGTCGGTAGTCGCTGCCATGGAGTGGCTGTACAAGAACAAGGGCAAAAGCTTCTACATGATCGGCTCGGATTACATCTGGCCGCGTACCACCATCAAGATCGCCAAGGCGACCCTGACGCGTCTCGGCGGCAAGCTCGTCGGTGAGGGCTACTATCCGCTGGGACACATCGAGTTCTCTTCCGAGATCAACAAGATCAAGGCGGCCAAGCCCGACGTCGTCCTGAACTGCGTGGTCGGCGGCAGCAACGTCGCCTTCTTCAAGCAGCTGAGCTCTGCAGGCATCACCGGCAAGAACCAGACTTTGCTGTCGCTGGCTGTGTCCGAAGAGGAGGTCTCTGGGATCGGTGCAGAGAACACCGAGGGCACGCTCACCTGCATGGGCTACTTCCAGAGCCTGAAGAACCCTGCCAACGAGAAGTTCGTCAAGGCCTTCAAGGCGAAGTATGGCGAGAACCGGGTGGTGGGCGACACGCTCGAGTGCGGCTACATCTCGGTCTACCTCTGGAAGATGGCCGCGGAGAAGGCCAAGAGCTTCGACGTGGAAAAAGTGGTCGCTGCTTCCTCCGACCTTCCCATCGACGCTCCGGAGGGCAACGTGCACTTCGACAAGAGTAACCACCATCTGTGGAAACATGCCCGCATTGGCAGCTTCCGCAAGGACGGTCAGGTGGACATGATCTATGAGTCCCCGTTGATCGCACCGAATCCCTTCCCGAAGCTATAACTGGCAACCAGAGGGATAGCCTTGCCGTGCGACGGACAAGGCAGCGACGGAGGCCTCTGGACCTCCGTCGCTGTCTGTGCGGCTCCCGCGCGCTGCGAATTGCAACGGTGTTTAGGGAGGATTGGGCACTAGATGAACCTCGACATGCTCGCCATGCAGGCGTTCACGGGGTTGAGCATCTTCACGATGCTGATGCTGATGGCCCTGGGGCTGGCCATCGTGTTCGGTTTGATGGGCGTCATCAACATGGCTCACGGCGAGCTGATGGCGATGGGCGCCTATTGCAGTTACGGCACCGCCCTGCTGTTCGAGAAATATTTCCCGGGCCTCATGGATGTGTACCTCTTCGTGGGCATCGCCTTGGCTTTCGTCGTCACCAGCATCTTTGGGTATCTGCTGGAGCGAGGGCTCATCCGGTTTTTATATAGGCGCCCGCTGGACACGCTGCTGGCCACCTGGGGCGTGAGCCTCGTGCTCCAGCAGTTCTATCGCCAGTTCATAAACGCAAAGGAAGTGGAAGTGCCGACCGTCTCCTGGCTGCACGGCGCGTGGCAGATAAGTGAAGGTGTCTCCTTTTCGCTTTCGCGGATCTTCATCATCGGCCTGGCCATCCTTACTGCGGCCCTCGTCTATCTGTTGTTGTTCAGGACGCGCTGGGGCATGCGTATCCGCGCTGTCACCCAGAACCGCCAGATGGCCGGAGCGGCTGGCATCAACACCACCAAGGTCGATGCCTACACGTTTGCCCTGGGCTGTGGTCTGGCCGGCATTGCGGGCAGCTCGTTCACGATGCTGGCCTCGACCGGTCCTACCACAGGCCAGCAGTACATCGTCGACACCTTCATCACCGTCGTGTTCGGTGGTGTGGAGAGTCTGCTCGGGACGATCTTCTCAGCCTTCATCATCGGGCAGATGGAGTCCTGGTTCGAATATGTAATGAGTGGGTCGATGGCCAGGGCCAGCATCCTGCTGCTCGTGATCGTAGTCTTGTACTTCCGGCCCAATGGGCTCTTCGCAACCAAGGTGAGGCGTTGATGTTGGACGGGGTGCGTTCGGGCGCCGCCGCTGCGACGGCTTCGGCCGGTTCCATGGTAAGCCGCGACTGGACGCAGAAATACGGATTGCTGATACTCGCCGTGCTGCTGCTGCTCGTGCTGCCGCTCTCCCTGGGTGTCTTCCGCCTGGGGTTAGCAGCCAAGTACCTGTCGCTTGCGTTCTGCGCGGTAGGCATCGTCTTGATCTGGGGCTACGGCGGAATTTTGAGCCTCGGGCAGGGGGTCTTCTTCGGCCTGGGCAGCTACATGATGGCGATGTTCCTCAAGCTCGAGTCGACCTCGGCCGACAGCTCGGCGCAGGCGCTCTCGTCTTTTTTTGGCTCCAACCTCCCGGACTTCATGGTGTGGAACAGCGTCGAGATGCTGCCGTGGTGGTGGGAGCCGTTCCACTCCGTCTGGTTTACCTTACCCGCCATCCTGCTGCTGCCTCCGTTGCTCGCCTTCATGTTGGCCTATGCCAACTTCCGCAAACGGGTAGGCGGCGTGTACTTCTCGATCATCACCCTGTCCTTGTCCGCGATCATGTCCATCGTGATCATCGGTCAGCAAGGGGTCACGGGGGGTGTGAATGGTATCAACGATTTCAGGACCTTCCTGGGCATCAACCTGGATACGGACGAGGCGAAGCGTGGCATGTATTTCATTACCTGCGGCCTGCTCCTGCTTTGCGTTGCCGCCGGCAGTTTCATCCTAAGGAGCAGACTTGGCAAGGTGCTGGTCGCCATCCGCGATCGCGAAGACCGGGTGCGCTTCTCGGGCTACGACCCGGCCCTGTTCAAGGCGTTCATTTTCGCGGTGGCGGCCCTGTTCTCCTCCATCGGCGGAGCGATGTTCACCGTCCAGGTCGGACTGGCGTCGCCCTCCCTGGTCGGGATCCAGCCGTCTGTCGAGATGGTCATCTACGCCGCGGTAGGGGGGCGCCTGTCGCTGATCGGCGCGGTCTACGGTGCGGTGCTGGTGGGATCGGCGAAAACCTTCTTCTCGGAGAACTTCGTGCAGTATTGGCTGTATTTCGTCGGCGGCCTATTCATCTTCGTGGTGATGCTGCTGCCCGATGGGCTGGCCGGGTTGCTCGGACGCGTGCGCGCGCGGTTGGCGGTCAAACGCGCCCCCACCAGCGCGCCGACACAGCCCGAAAGGCCGATCGGTGAGACGGGGATTGCGAAGTGAGCGAGCTGATCTTGTCGGTCGAGGATCTGACCGTCTCGTTCGATGGGTTCAAGGCGGTCGATGGCCTCAATTTCTACGTGGAGAAGGACGAGCTGCGCTGTGTCATCGGTCCCAACGGTGCTGGCAAAACCACGCTGCTCGATATGATCTGCGGCAAGACCAAGCCGTCCGCCGGCGCGGTGCGCTTCAAGAATTACAACCTTCTCAACATGATCGAGTATCAGATCACGCGCGTAGGCGTCGGGCGCAAGTTCCAGACCCCGAGTGTGTACGAAGACCTCACCGTGTTCGAGAACCTCGAGATCTCTGACCCCAGGAAACGGGGCATCCTCGGATCGTTGTTCTTCAAGCGCGAGCAGGACCTGCTGGGCAAGATCGACCAGGTCGCCGCGCAGATCTTCCTGGCTGAGGTGCTGCGGCACAAGGCGGGTCGGCTTAGCCACGGACAGAAGCAGTGGCTCGAGATCGGTATGCTGCTCATGCAAGACCCGGAACTGCTGCTGCTCGATGAGCCGGTAGCCGGAATGAGCGCGCGCGAGCGGGAGCAGACCGCGGAACTGCTGAATCGCATCTCCAAGGGGCGTTCCATCGTGGTCATCGAGCACGACATGGCGTTCGTGCGGCTGATCGCGCACAAAGTGACCGTGCTGCATCAGGGCAAGCTTCTGGCCGAGGGCAGCATGGATCAGGTGCAGAGCGACGAGCGCGTCATCGACGTGTATCTGGGCCACTGACAGGGGAACGCGCAAAGTGCTCAGCGTCAAGGGCCTGAACGTCTACTACGGCGAGAGCCACGTCGTGCGCGATGTCTCGTTCGACGTCGGCGACCGCGAGACCGTGGCGGTCATGGGGCGTAACGGCATGGGCAAGAGCACGCTGCTCAAGTCGCTGATCGGGCTCCTGCGCGCACGCAGCGGATCGGTCTCGCTGACTGGGCGAGAGCTCCTGGGTTTCCACAGTTTCGAGCGCGTCGCGGCGGGACTCGGCTATGTGCCGCAGGGGCGTATGATCTTTCCGTACCTGACGGTAGAGGAGAACATCTTGACGGGGATGGAAACAGTAGCGGACAAGACCATTCCGTCGTACGTCTACGACGTTTTTCCGGTGCTCAAGGAGATGAAGAACCGCAAGGGCGGTAACCTTTCCGGCGGCCAGCAACAGCAGCTCGCCATCGCGCGCGCGCTGGTCAGCAATCCCAAGGTGCTCGTACTCGACGAGCCCACCGAGGGGATTCAGCCTTCCATCATCAAGGACATCGCCAGGACTCTGAACATGCTGAAAGCGGAGCGCGGATTCGCGCTGCTGGTGTCGGAGCAGGTGCTGAGCTTCACCATGGAGATCGCAGACCGTTTCCTGATCATCGAGAAGGGGCAGTTCGTGTACGAGGATACGCGCGGCAGGGTCGATGCCGCTAAGATTCACGGTTACCTGACGGTGTAACAGGGCAAGTCGGGCAGATCGGTTGGTTCTGCCCCTGGCGATGCGTGGAGTCGCTGGGGTGGCTTCAGAAGCGACGCTATAGAAAGAGCGTTACGTCCACAACTGAGGAAAAGGAGAGCTTGAATGTTACACGGAGACATTTCCAGCAGTAACGACACCGTAGGCGTCGCAGTCGTCAACTACAAGATGCCGCGCCTGCACACCAAGAAAGAAGTGCTCGACAATGCACGCAAGATCGGCGAGATGGTCACGGGCATGAAGATTGGCCTGCCCGGCATGGATCTGGTCATTTTCCCCGAGTACAGCACGCACGGGATCATGTACGACTCCAAGGAGATGTACGAGACGGCCTCGGCCATCCCCGGCGAGGAGACGG
>JBGPPC010000146.1:0-10189 GCA_041488355.1 Gammaproteobacteria bacterium | reverse complement strand
GTCATAGCTGACCGGTTCATACCCGAGCTGCGCGAGCATGTCTTCCGCCATAGCCAGCATCGCGCGATCATCGTCCACCAGCAAGACGGTCTGCCCGCTGCCGCGCGGGGTCTGGGCCTCGCGCCTCTGCGCTTCCACCACGTGATCCGGCGCGCAGGGAAGATAGACGTGGACCAGAGTGCCGACCCCCTGCCTCGTCTCGACATCGATCGCACCGCCGTGGTCAGCGACGATCGAATGGACCAGCGCCAGGCCCAGCCCCGTGCCCTGGCGCGGGCCCTTGGTGGTGTAGAACGGCTCGAACATCCGCGCCGCGATGTCCGGAGCGATGCCGGGTCCGGTATCGCGCACACTCAGAACCGCGTACGACCCCGGCTCAAGGCGGCCTTGGGTCAGGACCCGCGGCTGCGTCACCATTTCGAGGCCCAGGCTGATGATAAGCTGCCCGCCGTCGGTCATGGCCTGGACTGCGTTCGTGCACAAATTCATCAACACCTGATGCATCTGCGTGGCGTCGGCGAGCACTGATGTGCGCGGGTCCTCCACGTCGAGGCGCACGGTCACGTTCGTGGGTGTGGAGGCGGCGAGCAAATCGCGCACCTCTCGCACGATGGGCCACAGCTCGATCGCACGCTTCTCGGTCGCTCCCCGGCGAGCGAACGTGAGTATCTGCTGCACCAGAGCTTTACCGCGCCGGCCGGCCTCGAGGATAGCCCGCAGGCGCTGGCTCTGTTTGCCTTCGGCCGGAGTATCGGCCTCGGCCAGCTCGCCATGGCCGAGGATCGCCCCAAGGATGTTGTTGAAATCGTGAGCGATGCCGCCAGCCATCGTGCCGAGAGCTTCCATCTTCTGCGCCTCGCGCAGCTGCGCATCCAGCTGGGCTCGCTCGGCCTGTGCACGCTTGCGTTCCGTCACGTCCTTCAGAAAACCGATGGCACGCACGGCGCGCCCCTTGGGCAGCCGCACCACGCGCCCAGCATCTTCGACGTCGATGTAGACGCCATCCTTGCGCCGTACGCGATACTCGAGGGTGTGGGTCTGGGCCTCACCCGGCGCTGCTGCTTCGAGTTGGCTCTCGATTTTGCCCAGGTCGTCGGGATGCACACGTGCCAACCAAGCCGAGGCATCGCCCAATTCTCGGGGATCGAAGCCGAGGATTCCGCGTGTGTTGCCACCCCATACCACCTGACGACTCTGCAGGTTCATGTCATACAACACGTTGCCGGAGGCGACTACCGCCGCCTCGTAGCGCAGCTTCCATTCCGCGGCAGCGGTCTCGGCAGTGACGCGCTCTTGCATTACCGCGCACACAAGCAACGTCATCAGCGCAGCAACAACGAGAAATATCTGCAGGTAGAGCACCGAGCGTTCAGGCTGCACGAAGGCGGCGGAGAACTGGCCCAGGTCATGCATCGTGCACCACACCGCAATCGCCGACAACAGAAGCAGCGCCGCACTCTGCCCGCGCGTCCCGAAGCGCAGCGCGGCCCACACCAGGAACGGCGCGGTGAAATGCATGAGCGGCGCGACACTGCCGCCAGAAGCCGGCTGCGCACTGAACGCCCAGTACGCCGTGAGCACCAATCCGGCGAAGCAGAAAATTGCTTCGGCTGCGCGGACCGCGCGGATGCGTCGCAATTCCCGCAGGCGAAAATCCCACCACGCCAGCACCAGCGGAACGCTCAGCAACATGCCGAGCGCGTCGGACACCCACCAAACGCGGAACGTCTGCAGGAAAGCCTGTTCCCCCGGCTCAATCGAGATAAAAGCGCCGGCACCTGCCGCAAGTAGGTTCGTTCCGATGGGGGCGACAAGGACGAACAAGATCACCCTGCGCATGCGATCGAGGCGCAGCGGCACTCCCACCCAGCGCCTCAACGTCAACGCGGCCAGCAGGAGGCAGGCGAAATAGACTGAAGCGTACCCGACGCTCTTGTGCAGGGCGTTGGTGACCGTCTCCGCGTGCACCACATCGGCCAGGAACGTGGCGCCCAGGAATGGCAGCCACAGCCGGTTGGGTGCAACCAGCAGCACGCCGAGAGCGAACCCGCCCGCAGGCCACAGATAGGCGATGTCGCCAGCGCGCGGCGTCAGGCGCGTGGACAGCCACGCCAGCGCGAAGTACGTCGCGCCGACCAGAAGACACATGGCCGCGTCGCGCAGGCGTTGCAGATAGATGGCTTTCAGCTTGCTGTCTTGTGTGCTGATGGAACCGGGTTGCGGCGGCGCCCGGCCCTCGCCGTCGTCGCGGAAAGTGTGCAGCCGACTTCGGCGCCGCAGAGCCTGTTTCCCAGGCGAATTGCAGCCGGGTGCATGGCCTGCGCGGAAACCGCCCGGCCATTCGCGAAGCAGCGCTTCAAGAGACTGCTAGCCGCAAGCCGTCGCGGGCGATCCCGGATCGGGCGCGCGGCCGAAGCGCGCGCGCGCGAGCGCCCCCTTGACCACCAGACCCAGAGCGAAAAAGCTGTACGGCTTCCCGATCTTGACACAAGGCACCTCGGCGGGGACGGAGGCGAGCACATCGTCGTAGCCTACCGCACCCGTCAGCAACACCATCGGCGTCCCGGGAAGCTTACTCTCAACCGAACGCAGCAGCGAGATCCCTTCGTTGCGCGGAAGGTCCAGCTCGAGGAGCATGAGATCGAAGCGGCGTCGCTTCAGCCAAGCCCGCGCATCGTGTGCGTCAGACGCTGCGTGGGCCGTATAGCCCGCACCGCCCAGCCAGTCGCAAATCATGTCGCGCAGGAACCGGTTGTGCTCGACTACCAGGATGGCCGGGTGGTGGCTACTCATATCGAAATCCGAAGTCAACTTTCTTCCCTGGTTCGCTGCTAGCGGTCGGGACTCGTAGATGGAGCGGCGGCGTGAAGCCGACCGCGAGAATCCGGGGAGGACGGACCGTCGCGGAGGTTGCCGCCGCGGTGCGCATTTGACGCCAGTGCGGTTTCGCCCTCATGTCCCGGACGTGCGGTTCGATTACGTCTGAAACCGTTGTGCGCGGCAGCCCGCTGGGCTATGGTTAGAAGGTTGCAGCAGAAGTAGCCGAGGGTCCCGGGTGACTGAGCATATTCTGGTGGTGGAGGACGATCGCCCCACGCGCGATCTCATCGCCCGGTATCTGACGGACAATCACTTCCGGGTGAGCACTGCGGTGACAGGCGCCGAGGGCGAAGGCGCACTGGGACGCGATCCTGTGGACCTCGTCGTTTTGGACCTCAATCTCCCCGACCAGGACGGCCTGATGCTGGCGAAGCGGCTATTGGCGGAGCACGATATCCCGATCGTCATACTGACCGGCCGGACCGAAGAAATGGATCGCGTGCTGGGTTTGGAACTGGGTGCGGACGACTACGTAACCAAACCTTTCAGTCCGCGCGAGCTGCTGGCGCGCATTCGTGCCGTGCTCCGCCGGACGCAAGGCAAACCAGGCACTCGGCGGGCGCAGGCGTTGCGGGTGTACCGCTTCGCCGGCTTCGAGCTGCGCAGCGGTACGCGCAAGCTCGTCTCTCCCGCCGGCAGCGAGGTAGAGCTGACAGGCGGTGAGTTCTCGCTGCTGGTTGCGTTCCTTAGTTCACCGAAGCAGATTCTCAGCAGAGACCAGCTGCTGGAGGGCAGCCGGCTGTATGACGACGTCTACGACCGCTCTATCGACGTGCAGATCCTGCGGTTGAGGCGCAAGATCGAATCCAGTCCGTCCGAGCCGCAGCTGATCCGGACCGAGCGCGGCGCAGGCTACTACCTCGACTGCGAAGTCGAAGTGAGCTAGTGCGCCTCCTACAGCTCGTAGCTCTCCCCGTCGGCCAGGCGGGCCTTGTCCACGATCTCCGGCGTGAGATGGGGTGCAAACATCTGGATGAAGGCATAGGTATAGCGGCGCAAATAGGCAGCGCGCTTCACCGCCAGACGCGTGGTGTTGTTGCGGAACAGATGGCCGGCGTCGATCGCGTGCAACCCCGTATCGCGTTTCGGGTCGTATGCCATGGCAGCGATCACGCCCACACCGAGCCCGAGCTCAGTGTAGGTCTTGATCACGTCAGCGTCGATCGCGGTCAGCACCACGTCCATCTTCAATCCCTTGGTGACAAAAGCCTGGTCGATGTGCGACCGCCCAGCGAATTCGGGACTGTAGGTAATCAGGGGATGATGAGCCAGCTCTTCCAGCGTCAGCTGCTTGACCTTCGTCAGCGGATGCCCGTGTGGAACAATGACGCAATGACGCCAGGTATAGCCAGGTAGCGCGAGCAGCTCAGGATAGTGGTCGAGCGACTCGGTGGCAATCGCCAGGTCGGCCTGGCCCGCCATCACCATCTCCGCGATCTGCGTGGGGCTGCCCTGCTGCAGCGAAAGGCGCACTTTGGGATACCGGCTCCGAAACTCCTGCACGACTGCGGGCAGCGCGTAGCGCGCCTGCGTGTGCGTAGTGGCGATAGTCAGCGCGCCAGAGTCGCGGTCGGCGAATTCTTTGCCGACCTGGCGTAGATTCTCCGCTTCGGTCAGCAGCCGCTCTATTACCTGCACCACGGTCCGCCCCGGCTCGGTCAGATCGACGAGCCGCTTGCCCCGCCGTACGAAGATCTCGACGCCAAGCTCGTCCTCGAGCTCGCGGATCTGCTTGCTGATGCCGGGTTGCGAAGTGAACAAGGCATTGGCGGCCTCAGTCAGATTGAGGCCCTGGCGCACGGCTTCCCGCACATAACGAAGCTGTTGAAAGTTCATTGGTCGGGCTGCTAGTAATTCCAGGTTATTTAAATATGCGGATTAGTTCGTTTTGTTTATATCTAAAGCTTATTACGATCAAGGGCTGCTTGGAAAGGGGATCGCGTGGCAACCTCGGCCACCCGCTTCCCTTCAACCCGTCGCCATCACATCAGCCAAACACATGGAAGGGTCAGTCACCTTCAAGCAGGGCCTCGCGGACCTGGTCGAGATAGAGCAGTACGAGCGCGACCTGCAAAGCTTCCGCAACCTCGAGATCGACGCCGAGCGCTTCACTGCCATCCGGCTGCAGATGGGGTGCTACGGCCAGCGCCAGGAAGGCGTCAATATGCTGCGGATCAAGATTCCCGGCGGACGCCTGCGGCCGGCGCAGCTGCGCGCCATCGGCGACGTGTTGGAGCGCTACTCCCAGCACGAGGTCGCCCACGTAACAACCCGTCAAGACATTCAGATCCACTACATTCCGCTGGAGAAGACGCCGGACGCGATGCGCGACCTGGCACGCGCTGGGCTGACCACACGGGAAGCCTGCGGTAACACCATCCGCAACGTGACGGCCTGCCCCCTTGCCGGCGCCTGCTCCAAGGAGCACACCGACGTCAATCATCACTTACAGACGGCCGTTCAGCACTTCCTGCGCAACCCGCTCAACCAGCAGCTGCCGCGTAAATTCAAGATCAGCTTCTCCGGCTGCGAGTCGGATTGCGCGCAGGCGATGATCCACGACTTGGGCATCGTTGCCGTCCAGCGAGATGATGGGGATGGCACGAAGCGCTTCGGGTTCAAGATCCTCGCGGGCGGTGGCCTCGGGCACAAGCCGCACGAAGCGATCACAGTCGAGTCCTTCATCGAGGAGCGCGACCTGCTCATCGCCATGGAGGCGGTGGTCACGCTGCACAACAAATACTCCGATCGCGTCAAGCGTGCCAAGTCCCGCATCAAGTTCCTGGTCGATCGCTTCGGGGCGGAAGGCTTCGTCGAGCGTTATCGTGAGGAGTTCGTGCGCATCAAGGAGGCGTTAGGAAAGCGAGAGTTTCCGGCGGCGCAATGGCGCTCCGGCGCCGGCGGGCAACCACCTGGGCCGGGCGCACCACGTCAAGTCTGGCCGCAGAAGCAGGCGGGGCTGTCGGTGCTGCCGCTGTCCCTGCCGATCGGCAATCTCACGACGCCGCAGATGCGCGGCATCGCCGACATCGCTGAGCAGCACGGCCTGACCGAGCTGCAGACCACGCAGGACCAGAATCTGATCTTCCTCAATGTACCCGATAGTCTCATGCCACAACTGCTTGAGCAGTTCGAGGTGCTGGGCCTTGGGTTGCCCAAGGTGGGCGACAACGTGGTGGCATGCCCCGGCACTTCGACGTGCCGGCTCGGCATCACGTCCTCGACCGTCCTCGGCCCCAAGGTCGACGGCGGCGAGCACGACTTGCGTATCCGCGTTTCGGGCTGCCACAACGGTTGCGCGCAGCCGGAGAGCGGCGACATCGGCGTCTATGGCGAGGGGCGTCGCCTGCACGGCAAGCTCATTCCGCACTACCAAATTTATGTGGGCGGCGATGGGATGACCGGCGGCGGCATCGGCCGCAAGGGACCGTCCGTGCCGTCGGCCCGGATTGAAGACGCCATCGAGCGGCTGAAGCGCGCCTACTCCGAACAGCGCGTTGATGACGAGAGCTTCTTCTCGTGGTCGCGCCGGCAGGAGGCCGACTACTTCCAGAAGTTGCTGGCCGACCTGGTGGCGGTCACAGCAGAGCAGGTGCCCGCCGTGCTGCGCGACCACGGCAACGCCGCGGATTTCCGCGTACTGCAATTGGGTGGCGGCGAGTGCGCGGGCGCGTCACAGCAGAAGATCGGCACGCTGTTCTTCGAAGCAGCCCACGAACGCAACTATCGCGATGCGCTCAAGTACCAGCGCAAGTACGCTGAGGCCCTGAGCTGCGCGGAAGCTGGGCTCCAGGCCGTAGTGCGCGCGCTGGCCGACGCCACCGCGATACCTGAGAACGAGGACCTCACGGCGTTCGCCGGGACCTTGGCCGCTGCAATACCAGAGGTGCGGCCATTGGCTGCCGAGCTCGCCGTGCTGTCCGGAGCTGTGTCGCTCGAGGACGCGCCCGGTGAGCCCGACATCTCCGCTCTATTCGCGCGCGTCGATGCCTGGATTCTAGCGGCGGCGGAACTTTGCCAGCGACGCGACCCGACCCTGGTATTGCGCGACGCGCTGCCGCGGACTGCTGCGGGACCGCGTCTCCAGCCAGTAGCCCTGGCGACATGAGCATCCCGACGCCGGCCGGCGCGCAACGGCGCGCTGAGGATCTTCAGCGCGCGCTGCATACGATCGCAGCCGAGCACACGCCCGCAGTGTTCGCCAGCAGCCTGGGTGCGGAAGACATGGTGCTGACCGATGCCATACTGCACGGCGGCATCGCAATCGAAATCTTCACGCTCGACACCGGGCGGCTGCACCCCGAGACCCTGGGTGTGCTCGAGCGCGTGCGCGCACGCTACGGCTACGAAATCAGCATTTACACGCCTGACGCCGACGCGGTCGATCGGTACGTGAGCGAGTTCGGCCTCGATGCGTTCTATCGTAGTGTGGAACTGCGCCGCCGTTGCTGCGAGATCCGCAAAGTGGAACCGCTGGCGCGCGCACTGGCTGGAAAAGCCGCGTGGGTCACCGGCTTGCGGCGCGCGCAGTCGATCACGCGCGTAGACCTGCCTGTCCAGGAGTTCGAGCCGGCTCACGGTCTATGGAAGTTCAATCCGCTGGCTGACTGGAGCGAGCGCGAGGTGTGGGATTACCTGCGCAGTCGCGACGTGCCCTACAACCCGCTGCACGACCGCGGCTTCCGCAGTATCGGATGCGCGCCTTGTACCCGTCCGACCGCGGCCGGGGAAGACCTGCGCGCCGGCCGCTGGTGGTGGGAAGACGCGCAAAGCAAGGAGTGCGGTTTGCACAAGCCGCCCGTGGAACCGATGGATGCGCAGCCTGGCCCTCCCAGATGAACAACCTGGCCAGCGAAGCGCGCTTGGTGGACGACACCAGAGAGACGTACAAGCATCACAGCCACCTCGACTGGTTAGAATCCGAGGCCGTGCATATCCTGCGAGAGGTGGCCGGTGAATGCCGTAGCCCGGCTCTGCTGTTCTCCGGAGGAAAGGACTCGGCGGTGGTGTTGCGGCTGGCGGAAAAGGCGTTCCGTCCAGGTCCGATCCCTTTTCCCGTGCTGCACATCGACACCGGGCACAACTTCCCCGAAGCGCTCGAGTTCCGGGACGCCCGCGTCGCGGACCTGGGCGTGCGGTTACTCGTAGGATCGGTGGAGGACTCGATCCGGCGTGGCACAGTCAAACTGCGTCGGCCAGACGAGAGTCGCAACGTCGCTCAATCGATCACCTTGCTCGAAGCCATCGCTGCGCACGAGCTCGACGCCTGTATCGGCGGCGCGCGGCGCGATGAAGAGAAAGCGCGAGCCAAAGAGCGCGTCTTCTCGTTCCGGGACGAGTTCGGGCAATGGGACCCGAAGAACCAACGCCCCGAGCTGTGGAATCTCTATAACGCCCGTGTGCACCCAGGGGAGCACGTGCGCGTTTTTCCGATCAGCAACTGGACCGAACTGGATGTCTGGCAGTACATCGAGCGCGAGCGCATGAGCCTACCGACGCTGTATTTCGCCCATCGGCGTGCCGTCATGCGTCGCAACGGTCTGCTGGTGGCGGCTACAGCAATCACCCCGCCGAAACCCGGCGAGGTGGTCGAGGAAATCAAGGTGCGCTTCCGCACCGTCGGCGACATGACTTGCACCTGCCCGGTGGAGTCGAATGCAGACACGGTGGCGGCCATCGTCGCCGAGACTGCGGGAGCACGCATTACCGAGCGCGGTGCCACGCGTATGGACGACCAGACCTCCGATGCATCCATGGAGCGGCGCAAGAAGGAAGGCTACTTCTGATGAATGGGACCGTGCTTCAAGTCCGGCACGCGGAGATAACTGCCGGCGCGGGCGTGCTGCGGTTCATCACGGCCGGCAGCGTGGACGACGGCAAGAGCACGCTGATCGGCCGGCTGCTGCACGATAGCCGCGCTATCCTCGAGGACCAGTTCGCGGCAGTGGAGCGCGCATCGCGCAGCCGCGGGCAGGAGTTCGTGGATCTCTCGCTGCTCACCGACGGCCTGGAAGCGGAGCGCGAGCAGGGGATCACTATCGATGTCGCGTACCGCTACTTCGCCACGCCGCGCCGCAAGTTCATCATCGCGGACACCCCTGGCCACGAGCAGTACACGCGCAATATGGTCACCGGCGCCAGCACGGCCGAGGCAGCGGTGGTACTCATCGATGCGCGCAAAGGCCTGCTGCCGCAGTCGCGCCGCCACATTTATCTGGCCGCGCTGCTGGGGCTATCCGAGATTATCGTCGCCATCAACAAGATGGACCTGGTCGGCTACGACGAAGCCCGGTTTCAAAGCATACGCAAGGAGGTATTGGATTTTGTCTCCCGTCTCGGCACTGCACGGGTGAATTTCGTGCCCATCTCCGCCTTGCGCGGCGATATGGTCGTGGAGCGAGGAGATAGCCTGCGCTGGTGGAACGGTCCCACCCTGTTGGAGGCGCTGGAAGCCGTAGACGCGAGCCGCTGCCTGCTAGAGCTGCCGGCGCGCTTCCCGGTCCAACTGGTCAGTCGTCCCGACGCCTCCAACCCGGGCGCATCACGCGGCTACCTCGGACGACTCGAATCCGGTGTCTTGACGCGCGGCCAGCGCGTCAGCGTGCTGCCGTCGCGGCAGACCACGACCATACGCGCGATCATCTCGCTTGAAGGCCCCACAACCGAGGCGGTGGCTGGAGATTCCATCACCCTGCTGTTGGCCGACGATCTGGACATCTCGCGCGGAGACATGATCGTGGGCGGCTTCGATCCCCCGGCGCTCAAACAGACAATTTCTGCGCGCCTGTGCTGGTTGAGCGCCGAGCCGTTCGAGCCGCAGCGCCACTATCTCCTGCGCCACACGACCCGATCGGTCAAGGCGCGGATCCGCAACATCGATGCGCGCGTCAACATCCATACACTGGAGCGCGACCCGTTCTCGGGGCAGCTCGGGATGAACGACATCGTGCACGCGCACTTCGCGCTGCAGCAACCGATCGCCTGCGACTCGTACGCTGCGAACCGCGCCACCGGCGCGTTCATCCTCATCGACGAGGTCACCGATCAGACGGTGGCCGCGGGGCTGATGGACTGATGGGCAAGGTCTATCTCGTCGGCGCTGGGCCCGGGGCTCCGGATCTTCTCACGCTACGCGCGGCTCGCATTCTGGAGCGGGCCGATGTCGTGTTCCACGATGCGCTCGTTCATCCGGAAGTGCTGGCCCTCGCCTCCCGCGCTCGCATCGTTGCGGTTGGGAAGCGCTGCAGCCAGATCTCCACCGACCAGCGTTTTATCAACCGCTGCCTTGTGGAGGCGGCCGCACGCTATG
>JBGPPC010000145.1:0-10247 GCA_041488355.1 Gammaproteobacteria bacterium | reverse complement strand
CGAGATGGACGAAGCGTCCACAGCCGCGTGCTTGGGTGCGGTCAGAGCCTGCGGGTTGCCGAGATACCAGTACAGCAAAGCCGCAGAGACCGGCAACACTACAGCCACTGCCAAGGCTGTTCGACGAGCGGAGCCCGACGCGAGCGTCGTTCCTTGCGCGCCACTCTCCACGTCATCCAGCAACCGCCGCTCCAACTCGGCGCGCGCATAAGTGTATTGCTCCGACGTCAACGTACCGGCTTCGAGGTCGCGTTCGAGTTCCTTGAACTGATCCCGATACACTAACGCGTTCGCCTCTCGCGGCGACTCCAAAGCCCCGCGTCCCGGCCTGAGCAGCGGAAGCACCAGGAACAGGACAGCCGCGCCTGTGAGCGCGATCGCGATGATGGCAAACCAGGTCATGATCAGTTGCCCTATCACCAGTTGGCTAGGGACGCCGACAGTTCTGCGTTGATCAAAAAAAGCGGGGAATTATAGCCCAGTGGATCGAGCCGCCTGCATCAGCGGCAAGCTGCGTCCGGGTCGGCCTCTTGCAGCAGAGCTCGCGCACGCGTGCGCTCCTCCGGTGTCAACCCAGGCTGGCCCACGCGCGTGCGGCGACGGCGCAGGTAGAGGAACAGACCCGCCAGGCCGGCAAGCAACAGCACGAAAGGGCCGAACCACAGCACCACCGTCGTCGACTTGACCGGCGTGCGGTAGAGCACGAAATCGCCGTAGCGTTGCGTGAGCCAGGACTTGATCTGCTCGTCGCTCTGGCCAGCGCGCATCTGGTCGCGTATCTGGTCGCGCAGGTCGTTGGCAAGATCGGCGTGCGAGTCGGCCAGGGATTCGTTCTGGCACACCAGGCAGCGGAGTTCCTTCGCGAGGCGCATCAAGCGCTGCTCGAGCACTGGGTCGTCCGCAGCCGGGACAGCCTCCTTGGCCCCGCCAAGCGCCGGCAGCAAGCACAGCATCACCGCGAATACCCAGCGCATCAGGAAGCCTGCAGCCGCTTGACCAGCGGGAGGATGCGCTCGCTCAACATTTTCGGTGTCACCGGACCGATCTGCTTGTAGCGGATGACTCCGGCCTTGTCGATGACGTAAGTCTCGGGCACGCCATAGACGCCGTAGTCTATGCCGACCTTTCCATCGGGATCGATCATGGACAACGCATACGGATTGCCGTTCCTGGCGAGCCATTCTTGCGCAGCTGCGAGCTGGTCCTTGTAGTTCAGCCCATACACAGGCACGACGCCTTGCTTGGACAGTTCCACCAGCACTGGATGCTCTTCCATGCACGAGACACACCAGGAGGCCCAGACGTTGAGCAACCACACCTGGCCTCGCAGGTCCTTGTCGGCGAGCGTCTTGGCCGGGTCATCGAGTCGTGCAAGCTGGAAAGCCGGTGCAGGTTTGCCCACCAGGGGGGATGGCACCTCGCGCGGATTCAGTGAGAGCCCGACCCAGAGGAACATCAACAGGACGACGAAGACCAGCAGCGGCAGGATGAAGCGCAGGCTTTTCATCAAGCCGCCTGCGCCACCGCTGTCGCCGCGCCCGTTGCGGGCGCAAGTGCGTCGCGACGCGCCAACCGATAGCGGCGGTCGGTCACGGCGATGATGCCACCCAACGCCATCAGAAAGGCGCCGCCCCAGATCCAGCTCACGAATGGCTTGTAGTACACCCGCACCACCCACGCCCCGTCCGCAAGGGGTTCACCCAGGGATACGTACAGGTCGCGGGTTACGCCGGTATCGATGGCCGCTTCGGTCATCGGCATCTGCTGGACCGTGAAAAAGCGCTTCTCCGGATACAAAGTCGCCACGGAGCGTTCATTCCTCGTCACGCCGATGACGCCCCGCGTCGCATCGTAGTTCGGGCCCTGGATCCGTTTGAGTCCGTCCAGACGGAACTGATAACCGCCAGCGGCGACCGTATCGCCCGGGCTCATGCGCACGTCCTTCTCGACTTCGTAGCCGCGCACCAGCGTCACGCCGACAATAAACACGGCCACCCCGCAGTGGGCCACAAGCATCCCCCAGTAGCCGCGCGGAAGGCGGCGCAGCGCCGCGCTCACCGAGACACTCGTCGACGCGTGTAGTTGCAATACGCGCTCCTTGAGATTCATCAGGCCTGCGACCGCCACCCAGACCGCGAGCAGAATGCCAAGGGCGAGCAACGGCGTCCACCGGCCTAGAGTGAACGGGAGCAGCAGCGCGCTCGCAACCGCCACTGCGAACGCCCACTTCAGCCGCAGCGCCAAGTCCAATGGTTGGTCCTGCTTCCAGCGCGCGAACGGCGCGATCCCCATCAGAAATACCGCCGGCGCCATCAAGGGGACAAAGACCGACTCGAAATAAGGCGGACCGACCGAAATCTTGCCCAACCCCAGCGCGTCGAGAAACAACGGGTAAAGGGTGCCGAGCAACACAGCCGCCGCAGCAACGACCAGGAGCACGTTGTTCACGAGCAGCGCCGACTCACGCGAAATCAGCGCGAAGGCCCCTCCCAGGCCGACCTTGGGTGCACGCCACGCGAACAACGCGAGAGCGGCGCCGATCACGAGGGCGAGGAACGCAAGAATGAAAATTCCACGCTTGGGATCGGTAGCAAAGGCGTGCACCGAGGTTAGTACGCCGGACCGCACGAGGAAAGTACCAAGTAGGCTGAGCGAGAACGCGATGATGGCCAGCAGCACCGTCCAGATCTTGAAACCGCCGCGCTTCTCGCTGACGGCCAGCGAGTGAACCAGCGCAGTGCCCACCAGCCAGGGCATGAACGACGCGTTTTCCACCGGGTCCCAGAACCACCATCCGCCCCAGCCGAGCACGTAGTAGGCCCAGCCGCTGCCCATTGCGATGCCCACGGTGAGAAAGGCCCAGGCCATCGTGGTCCATGGACGCGACCAGCGCGCCCAGGTCGCATCCAACTGCCCTCCGATGAGCGCGGCGATGGCAAAGGCGAACGCTACTGAAAAACCGACATAGCCCATGTACAGCATAGGGGGGTGAATTACCATGCCGGGGTCCTGGAGCAAAGGATTCAAATCGCGTCCGTCTGCAGCCGGGGGCAGCAAGCGTTCAAACGGATTCGAGGTGAACAGCAGGAACAGCAAAAAGCCGATGCTGATCATCGCCATCACCGACAGAATCCGCGCCACCATCTCGCTGGGCAGACGGCGGCTGAACACGCTGACCGCCGTCATCCACAGGTTCAGCATCAGCACCCAAAGCAGCAGTGACCCTTCGTGGCTGCCCCACGTGGCGGCGAAGCGGTAGCGCAGCGGGAGCAGGGAGTTGGAGTTGGAGGCAACGTTGAGCACGGAGAAGTCGTTGCTCACGAAGGACCACGCCAGACACGCGAAAGCGATGACGACGAACACCAATTGGCCCTGAGCCGCTGGCCGCGCCAGCGCCATCCAGGTCGCGTCGCCACGCTGCGCGCCGATCAGCGGCAGCAATGCCTGCACGCCGGCGATGCACAGGGCGACAATCAGCGCGAAATGGCCAAGCTCTGGGATCATGCTTAACTCACCGTTTGTTGTGCGGGTCGATCAGCGTCTTCTGCGACATCGCGGCGGCGCGCTTCGCCTTCTCCAGCGCGTCAGCGGCCTCGGGCGGCATGTAGTTCGCATCGTGCTTGGCCAGCACCTCATTGGCACGGAACACGCCGTCCGACCCTAGCTGACCCTGCGCAACCACACCTTTCCCTTCTTTGAACAAGTCGGGAAGGATACCGGCGTAGACGACAGGAATGTCATGTGCCGTGTCGGTAACGACGAACCGCACGCTGACACCGCCTGCCTGGCGCTGCAGGCTACCCGGCTGAACCAGCCCGCCAATGCGGAAGCTCCGACCTTGCGGTGCCTCGCGGGCAGCCACCTGAGATGGGCTGAAGAAAAACACCAGGTTGCTCTGGAACGCGTTGAGGATCAAGCCTGCTGCAGCACCCAGTGCCAGCAAGCCGACCGCGATCAGCACCAGGCGTTTGTGTCTCGGTTTCATGTCTGCCTTGAAGCGCGATCTCAGCCGCGATCCCCACTCTTACGACTCAGAGCGCGCCTCAGAGTTCGGCCACGCCGGCGCAAAATCCAAAGCTCAGCGACGATACAGGCCGTCGCAACCACATACGATCCCCACACGTACCACCCGTAGCCGCCCATGGCAAAAAAGTCCTGCGGGCTGCCCCAACTCATGCTGCCGCCTTCCCCAACTCCTGCACCCAGTCGGCGTCCGACTCACGCTCGAGCACGATGCCGCGCACACGCAAAAGGCTGGCACCGATGGCGTACATCCACGCGGCGAGCGACATGATCAGCATGCCGACCAGCATTGTGGCAGCCATGCTCGGCGCGCGCGTCAAGCTCACCGACGCACCCTGGTGCAGAGTGCTCCACCACTGCACTGAGAAGTAGATGATGGGCACGTTCACGGCACCGATCAGTGCCAGTAGCGCAGCAGCTCGATCCGCACGGCGCACGTCGTCGATCGCCGCGTGCAGAGACAGGAACCCGATGTACAGGAACAGAAGGATCAGCTCCGAAGTCAGGCGCGCATCCCATACCCACCATGTTCCCCAGGTGGGTTTACCCCACAGCGCTCCGGTCCACAGCGCAATGAAGGTGAACATGGCTCCGGTAGGCGCCAGCGCCAGCGCCATCATGAACGACAGGCGGGTATTCAGCGCCATCCCCACTGCGCACCAGAAAGCCATGACCACGTAGATGAACATGGACATCCACGCCGCGGGCACGTGAAGGAAGATGATGCGATAGGACTCGCCTTGTTGGAAGTCGGTAGGGGCGACGAAGAAGCCGATGTACAAACCGATCGCAGCGAGCACCGCCGCCAGCCCGAGGAACCATGGACTGAGTTTGTCCGCCACGGGGTAGAAGGTCTGCGGTGACGCGTATCTCCACAGGTTAAGTCTCACACGCGAATCCTATTCAAGAGCAATGCGAAGCGCAGCCGCCGAAGCCCAGGGGCCCAGCACCAGCGCTATCAGTAGGAATGCGCCCAGGATAGAAAGTTGCCCGCTCGCGGACATCCCGCTGACCGTAGCCGACACCGCGCCGGCGCCGAAGATCAGCACAGGGATATACAGCGGCAGGACCAGAAGCGCAAGCAGACCTCCCGCGCCGCGCACCCCCAACGTAAACGCGGCACCGATAGCTCCAATCAAACTCAGGCAGGGCGTACCCAGCAGCAGGGCAAGCGTCATCACACCCAGCGCACCCACGGGCAAATCGAATTGCACCCCGAGCAATGGCGCGACCAGCACCAGCGGAAGTCCGCTTACGAGCCAGTGCGCAAACACCTTGGCCGCCACCAACAGCACAAGCGGCTGTGGGCTCAGCGCTGCCTGCTCTAGGGTGCCGTCGTCGAAGTCCGACGCGAACAGGCGCACCAGCGCCAACATCGACGCGAGCAATGCAGCGACCCAAACGACGCCCGGAGCGATATTGCGCAGCACGCTGGACTGCGCGCCCACGCCCAGCGGAAACAGGCTCACGACGATGACGAAGAAGAACAGAGTGGTCAGCACATCGGAGCGCCGGCGCAGTGCCAGCGTAAGGTCGCGCCGGACCACCGCCGCAAACACGGGCGCCAGCCCCAGTGGCGTCATTGCGCAAGCTGGACCCGTTTCACAGCGTGTCCCGCAAGGTCGACCTCTTGGTGACTCGTGAAGACGACACATCCACCGCGGGTTCGCTGTTGTGCGAGATGCGACCTAACCAGGTGTACCGCCTGCGCGTCCAAAGCCGTGAACGGCTCGTCGAGCACCCACAGAGGCCTATTCGCGCCGAACGCGAGACGGGCCAATGCGGCGCGCCGCCGTTGGCCTTGGGACAGCGCGCGAGCCGGCGTCATCTCCCGGCTCGACAAACCAAATTCGTTGAGCACCGAGTCCGCCTCGTGCGGCGTAACGCCGATCCCCATTTGCGAGAGCCCAAAACAAAGGTTCTCCCGGCTGGATAGGTCTTCCTTCACGGCTGGTGCATGCCCAAGGTAAAGCAGATCGGCGTGAAAGGTCTCCGGTGAGCGACGTACGTCCGCGCCCTTCCAGAGCACACTGCCTGCCTCCGGCCTGAGCAGGCCACATACCAGACGCAGCAGGCTGGTCTTGCCACTCCCGTTGGGGCCCAGCACCCACAACATCTGTCCGGCAGCCAGATCGAAGGAGAGGCCGTGAAACAGGCGGCGCTGGCCGCGCACGCATTCCAGCCCCCGCGCCTCGAGCATTGCTCCCCCTGAAAAAGTTCGCAATTATACCGAACGTACCCTGCCAATTGGCCGGACTTGATCATGACGTTGGGACGCTCCACTGCGGACCACAGTTGGAATGCGCTGGTCAGCGTGCGTTCGAGGGCGTGCACCAAATTGGGCGCCACTTCGAGAGAGACGTAGCCGTCGCGACCCTGAGTGCGCTCGTAGACGGGACGCAGCACTTCCGGCGGCCATTTGTACATCGCCTAGCATCAACATCTCGCACAGCTACGCGGCACCGATCTCCTGGCTCTGCTCGAGCAGCTCGCGTATGGCTTCGTCATAGTCGCGACTAGCGCCGATCGCTTGGTTAAAAATCGATGCATTGGTTGTCACGCCGGCAAATTCCACTGTCCACCAGGCGCCGCAGGCCACCAGGTTATGGCCGATGAAGTCGAACCAGACGGATTGCCTGCGCCGGGCGAGATCGAGAAGAGCAGCCATGATTGGCGTCCACCGGTCGTCTAGAAACGTAGATTGAAAGGCAGCTTCGCTCGACGTCTTCGGAAGTGCGCAGGCATGCTTGCTGCTGAACTAACCCTTGGGCTGCGCCGCGGTGAGGTGTCGGACGCGTTACGCTGCTGTTGTTATTGTTGTTAAACGCGGCACAAGTTCAACAACACTGCGCACATGGAGCGGGTAAACGCCGCGGTATCAAGCAGCTGCGAGCGCCTTACGACCTGAAGCGTCAACGAATCGACTTAAGTCGGGCTTAAGGTTGGAATGAGAAAAACAGCCCCAACTATTAGGAACCCGCCCAAAATCACTGTAGGGTATGAAGCAGCGCCCTCAAAGCCAGAAGTGAGCAAGTGTGCTCGCGGCGCTTGGCGGAGAGGGTGGGATTCGAACCCACGGTCCCCCGCAAGGAGGACAACAGATTTCGAGTCTGCCCCGATCGACCGCTCTGGCACCTCTCCTGTCGCATACTATTCTACATGGAACTGAAACCTACCCCGAGGACGCGCGATCAACTGGCAGTCATCGACTGCCTCGCGGCGGTCTTCTTCTTGCTTCGGATCACTGTGTGATCGACTCCGCACTGCTCTTCGCATGCGCAGCGTCTACTCCATCCTGATAATGCTGCCCGTGGTCTGTGACCCCGGCGTTGTTGCGCAGCGTGCTATTCCGCCGCTGGAGCAGACCGGCGAGCTGGTGGTGCTCACGCGCAACTCGGCGACGACCCGCTACATCGATGCGCAGGGCGGATACGCTGGATTGGAGTACGACCTGGTGGAAATGTTCGCGCGGGAGCTTGGCGTTTCCGTGCGTTACCTCGACCGGCAACCGTTCTATCAAGTCCTGCGCGCACTCGGCGAAAACCATGCGCATCTGGCCGCAGCAGGTGTTGCTGTCACGCCGGGGCGGCTGGAGCAATTCCGGTTCGGACCGGCGTACCAGTTGGTGCAGCCGATGCTCGCGTACAACACCGACAATCCCGCGCCGCGCAATCTGGGCGACCTCGCCGGCACGCGGGTGGAGGTGGTGAAGGGATCCGGCATCGTGGAGCGCCTGAGGCAGCTTAAGAAGCGGTATCCCGCGCTGACCTGGACCGAGGTGGCGGAGAACGACAGTGAGGGTCTGCTCAGCCGTTTGTCCGACGGGAAGGTTGACTACGTCATTACCGACTCCACCGTGCTCGACGTGGGTCGCAACTTCTATCCGAATGTGGCACGCGCCTTCCCAGTGGGCGACCAGGAGCCCTTAGCGTGGGTGTTTCCGAAAGATGGCGATCCTGTGCTGTACAAGCACGCGCAGGAGTTCTTCATGCGTATCAGCTATGACGGGACACTCAAGCGTCTGCTGGAGCGCTACTACGGCCACGTGAACCGCCTTGACCGGCTGGATATCGCGAACTTCCTGGAGAACCGCGAGACCCTGCTGCCCCACTTCCGCGGCATGTTCAAGGAAGCTCAGGAGATCACCGGCATCGACTGGCGCCTGATCGCAGCACTGGGCTTCCAGGAATCCCACTGGGATCCACTCGCGACTTCACCGACCGGCGTGCGCGGGCTCATGATGTTGACCTCCGACACAGCCGATCGCATGGGGCTCGGCGATCGCCTCGACCCACGTCAGAGCATCCTCGCGGGCGCGACCTATCTGCAGGAGTTGAAGGAGTCGCTGCCGCCCCGCATTGCGGAGCCGGACCGCACTTGGCTGGCACTCGCCGCATACAACATCGGGCTCGGGCACCTGGAAGATGCACGCGTCCTGACCCAGCGCCGCGGCGGGAATCCGAGCCTTTGGCTGGATGTGAAGAAAGTGCTCCCGTTGCTCGCACGCTATGAGTACTACAGCACGCTCAAACGCGGCTTCTGTCGCGGCGGTGAAGCGCTGGTGCTGACCGAGAACATCCGCAACTATTTCGATATCCTGGTCCGCTTCGAGGACCCCCACAGCCCGGGCTTCGGCAATCTGCTCGCGGGCAGCGGCAATGCGCGTGAAGACGCGCGATCCGCTGACGCTGCCGACACGCGAGCGCCTCAGCTTACCTCACGGCCTGTGGCCCGCGCACTCAAGTAGGCACGCGAATGCGTAGTCAGTCGCGTGCGATCCGCTCGACTCCCCGCATATAGGGGCGCAGCGCAGCCGGCACCGCGATGCCCCCATCGGGCTGCTGGTAGTTCTCCATAATGGCAATCAACGTCCGCCCGACCGCCAGGCCTGAGCCGTTGAGCGTGTGCACCAGCTCCGGCTTGCCTTTGTCGTTACGGAAGCGGGCCTGCATGCGACGGGCCTGGAATGCCTCGAAGTTGCTGCAGGATGAGATCTCGCGGTAGGCGCTCTGCCCGGGTAGCCACACCTCGATGTCATAGGTCTTAGCCGCGGCGAAACCGATGTCTGCGGTGCACAACGTTACCACCCTGTAGGGCAGCTCTAACTTCTTGAGAATGGTTTGCGCGTCCGACGTGAGCTGCTCCAGCACCGCGTAGGAGTCTTGCGGATGAACGATTTGAACCAGCTCTACCTTGTCGAACTGGTGCTGGCGGATCATGCCGCGGGTGTCCTTTCCGTACGACCCTGCTTCGCTCCGGAAACAAGGCGAATGGCATACGAACTTGAGCGGCAGCCGGTCTAACGCCACGATTTCGTCGCGCACGATATTAGTGACCGGCACCTCGGCCGTAGGAATAAGGTAGAGCTTCTCGGCGTCGCGGCGCGGCACCGCGAAGTTGTCTTCCTCGAACTTGGGCAGCTGGCCGGTACCGCGCATGCTCACGGCATTGACCAGGTAAGGCACGTAGACCTCGGTGTAGCCGTGCTCGGTCGTGTGCACGTCCAGCATGAACTGGGCGATTGCACGGTGCGTGCGGGCCAGCAGTCCGGTCATGACGGCAAAGCGTGCACCAGCGATCTTGGTCGCAGTATCGAAATCAAGCATGCCCAGCCCGGCGCCCAGCTCCACGTGGTCTTTGGTCGCGAAGTCGAACTTGCGCGGCTCGCCCACGCGCCGCACCTCCAAGTTGCCCTCAGCAGAGGCGCCGACCGGAACCGACTCGTGCGGGATGTTCGGTACGGTTAAAAGAAAGTTATCGAGGTCGTCCTGCACTGTTTGCAGTTCCTCTTGCTGCTTTCGAAGCCGCTCGCCGAAGTCATTGACCTCGGCCATTATTTCGGCAACCAGTTTCTCGTCGCCTTTGGCCTTCGCCTGGCCAATCTGCTTCGACTTGAGATTTCGCTCGGATTGCAGATACTCGGTCGCGGTCTGGAGGTCCTTGCGCCTCGCGTCGAGCTCCCTGAACTCATCCCAGTTGATCTCGACACCGCGCGTCTCGACGCGCGCAGCGACCGCAGGCAGATCTTTTCGCAAGAGCTGTATATCTAGCATTTCTCAGTCCCTAAGCTCGTCCAACTGCGTACGGCAACGTCCGGCCAATGCCGGCGCCGCACCCGGTGCCATACGAGACAGCGTGCGAGTTTATCCGATAGCGTCTGTGGGCGTCCCGAGCGGTGGTGTGTAGCTAGACGTGTAGCTACGCTTCGCGACTGCACACCAGCT
>JBGPPC010000144.1:0-10280 GCA_041488355.1 Gammaproteobacteria bacterium | reverse complement strand
CCGTTTGGGGTATCTACCGCGACACCGATGTTGAAGTATTGTTTCAGTACCAAATTCTCGCCATCGGGCGACAACGAGGCGTTGAACTGCGGATAGCGCTTGAGCGCCGCGACCGCTGCCTTGATCAGGAAGGCTAGAAGGGTGACCCGAATGCCCTGCTTTTGCATCTCATCGGACATCTGCCTGCGGAACGCCTCGAGTTCGGTGATGTCCGCGTCGTCGTTCTGCGTGACGTGCGGAATCGTCACCCAGTTGCGGTGCAGATTGGCACCCGAGATCTTCTTAATGCGCGACAGCGGCTTGACCTCGATCGCGCCGAACTTGGTGAAGTCGACTGCCGGCAGGGGGAGCACGCTCAGACCACCGCCGGCCGCCGCTGAGGCGGGCCTGGCCAATGCGCTCTTGACGTAACCCTGCACGTCGTCCTTGAGGATGCGCCCTTTGGGACCCGAACCTTTGACCTTGGTCAGATCCACCCCAAGCTCGCGCGCGAAGCGGCGCACCCCGGGGCTGGCATGCGTGTGCGCGAAACCCACTTCGTCCACCACCGCCAAAGCCACGGTTACGCCGGCGGGCGCTGCAGGCGTGGCCGGCAGCGCGGGCTGAGCCTGCAGTGGGGCAGGCACGGAGGAGGCCGGTGCGGCAGAGGTGGACGCGGCTGACGCGGCAGCAGGCCTGGCGGATGGCTGCGCTGCTCCGTCTTGCGCTTCCAGAGTGAGGATCAATACCCCTTCCGACACTTTGTCGCCGACCTTGACTTTCATGTCCTTCACCACTCCGCTGAACGGCGCAGGCACCTCCATGGTCGCCTTATCGCTCTCGAGCGTGACCAGCGAGTCGTCGGCCTTCACGCTGTCACCAGGCTTGACCAGCACTTCGATGACGGGCACGTCCTTGAAGTCACCGATGTCCGGGACGACGACTTCCTTGATGGCTCCCAAGGTTTTGTCTCCTCGTTGTTGTGAGCTGCCAGCCCGGCCTTTCAGACCGACGGTGGGTACGGTTTGTTCGGATCGATGCCGTACTTCGCGATGGCTCGCGTTACGGTCGCCGCAGGGACCGTACCCTCGTCGGCCAGCGCCTTGAGCGCGGTGACCGCTACGTTGTAGCGATCCACCTCGAAGAATTTACGCAGCTGCTTGCGGAAATCCGACCGCCCGAACCCATCCGTACCAAGCACGCGATAGGTGCGCTTGATGAAGGGTCGGATCTGGTCGGCGAACGCTTCCATATAGTCTGTGGCCGCGACCGCCGGTCCCTGGCGCCCTTCCAGGCACGACTCCACGTACGACTTGCCCTGCGCAAGCTCGGGATGCAAAAGGTTCCAACGCTCGACCTGCATGCCTTCCCGCCGCAGTTCGGTGAAGCTTGGGCAGCTCCAGATGTCCGCCAGCACTGCGAAATCGTTCTTCAAGAGATCGGCGGCGGCGATCACTTCGCGCAGGATGGTGCCGCTGCCCATCAGCTGCACGCGCGGTGCTTTCTTGTCTGCAACGCCTTCCGAGAACAGGTACATCCCTTTAAGGATGCCGGCCTCTGCGCCCGCTGGCATCGCCGGGTGGGCGTAGTTCTCGTTCATCACCGTAATGTAATAGAAGATGTCTTGCTGCTCCTTGTACATCCGGCGCATTCCGTCCTGGATGATCACCGCCAGCTCATAGGCGAAGGTCGGGTCATAGGAGATGCAATTCGGAACGGTGGAAGACAGCAAGTGACTGTGACCGTCCTCGTGCTGCAACCCTTCGCCGTTGAGCGTCGTGCGGCCGGCGGTGCCGCCCAGCAGGAAACCGCGCGTGCGACTGTCACCTGCAGCCCAGATCAAATCGCCGACACGCTGGAAGCCGAACATCGAGTAGAAGATGTAGAACGGGATCATCGAGATCCCGTGCGTGCTATAGGCGGTTCCCGCCGCAATCCAGGAACACAGCCCGCCCGCCTCATTGATCCCTTCCTGCAGGATCTGGCCGTGTTTGTCTTCCTTGTAGTACATCAGTTGATCGGCGTCCTCGGGTTTGTAGAGCTGGCCCACGGAGGAGTAGATGCCGAGTTGACGGAACATGCCTTCCATGCCGAAGGTGCGCGACTCGTCGGGCACGATGGGAACGACATACTTGCCGATCTTCTTGTCGCGGATGATCGTGTTGAGGATACGCACGAAGGCCATAGTCGTGGACATCTCGCGCTCCTCGCTGCTCTTGAGCAGCGCATCGAACGCAGATAGCTCCGGCACGTCGAGCGGCTCGGCCTTGCGTCGGCGCTGGGGCAGCGAACCGCCCATCGCCTGGACGCGCTCGCGCAGGTAGAGCATCTCGGCACTGTCCTCGGCAGGCTTGTACAGCGGCACGTGCTCTACCTGGTCGTCCGGAATCGGGATATTGAACCGGTCGCGGAACGCCTTGATGGAGAAGGTGCCCATCTTTTTCTGTTGATGGGTGATGTTCTGACCTTCGCCGGCTTCACCCATGCCGTAGCCCTTGATGGTTTTGGCCAGGATCACGGTAGGTTGCCCCTGATGCTTGGCCGCGGCTGCGTAGGCGGC
Organism: Gammaproteobacteria bacterium; assembly: GCA_041488355.1. GTDB lineage: Bacteria > Pseudomonadota > Gammaproteobacteria > Burkholderiales > SHXO01 > SHXO01. The sequence goes on along the minus strand of JBGPPC010000144.1, from coordinate 7,741 downwards.
GTAGACCTTGTGGGGGTCGTGGCCGCCGCGGTTCAGGCGCCAGATGTCGTCGTCGGACATGTTGGCGACCATCTCGAGCAACTCGGGATACTTGCCGAAAAAGTGCTTGCGGACGTAGGCGCCGTCCTTCGATTTGAAGGTCTGGTATTCGCCGTCCACCGCCTCTTCCATACGCTTCAGCAGCAGCCCGTTTTTGTCCTTTGCCAACAGCGGATCCCAGTAGCTGCCCCAGATCACCTTGATCACGTTCCATCCGGCGCCGCGGAAATCCGCCTCCAGTTCCTGGATGATCTTGCCGTTCCCGCGCACTGGTCCGTCGAGCCGTTGCAGATTGCAGTTGACCACGAAGATCAAATTGTCCAACCGCTCCCGTGCCGCCAGTGAAATCGCTCCCAGCGACTCGGGCTCGTCCATCTCGCCGTCGCCCATGAAGGCCCACACCTTGCGCCCATCCGTATCGAGGATGCCGCGGTCGCGCAAGTACTTCATGAAGCGCGCCTGATAGATAGCTGTGATCGGCCCCAGGCCCATGGACACCGTCGGGAACTGCCAGAAATCCGGCATCAGCCAGGGATGCGGATAGGAGGACAGGCCTCGGCCTTCCACCTCCTGGCGGAAGTTGTCCATCTGCTGCTCGCTGATCCGGCCTTCGAGGAAAGCGCGCGCGTAGATACCGGGAGCCGAGTGGCCTTGTACGTACACGAGGTCTCCGCCATGCTTTTCGCCGGGCGCGTGCCAGAAATGGTCGAAGCCCACGTCATACAACGTAGCAGCGGAGGCGAAGCTGGCGATGTGGCCGCCCAGCTCGGAGGAGATCTTATTTGCGCGCACCACTATGGCCATGGCGTTCCAGCGCACATAGGAGCGGATACGGTGCTCGAGCTCGTGGTTACCGGGCGAGCGCTCCTCCTGCCCTGGCGGGATAGTGTTGATGTAGGCGGTGCTGGCGCTGTAGGGGAGGTTGGCACCCGAACGCCGCGACTTGTCGATCAGTCTTTCGAGGAGATAGTGCGCACGCTGGGCGCCCTCGTACTCGAGCACCCCGTCCAAAGCATCCAGCCATTCCTGCGTTTCTTCTGGATCAGTATCTGGAAGCGGAGACATGTCCATGATCTAGCCCCTGGTAAGGTTCGGCCCCGGTGAGGGCCATCCTGGCGGCCGCGCTATGCCTTCGTGATGCAGGCGCGGGCTAAACCTGTGCGAACGAAAAATTATACCAGCGAACCTTCTCTGGATCGCCCTGCCCGGGAGGAGCCGATGACGTTGGAAGTCACACCTATTTCGAGGCCAGGGGCACGCGGCCGAGCAGATAGAACTCGTCGTTGGCGCGCATCCCGGTCAGGTGCGCCATGCGATTGGACAGGGCAAACAGCGCGGTGATTCCGCCGATGTCCCAGATATCCTCATCGCCGAAGCCGTAGGCGCGAAGGGGTTGCACGTCGTCCTCCGTCACCGCCTCGGGTGCGCGGGCCAGCTTCACGGCGAAGTCGAGCATGGCCTTCTGCCGCGGCGTGACGTCTGCTTTGCGGTGGTCGATCGCAATCTGGTCAGCGATATGTGGATTCTTGGCGTAGATGCGCAGAATGGCGCCGTGCGCAATGACGCAGTACGGGCAGTGATTTACACCGCTGGTGGCCACCACGATCATCTCCTTCTCGGCCTTGGTTAGATTCGAGTCACGCAGCATGAGCGCGTCGTGGTAGGCGAAGAAAGCGCGGAACTCGTCGGGCCGATGAGCCAGGGTGAGGAATACGTTTGGAATGAATCCTGCCTTCTCCTGCACCTGCAGCATCCGGTCGCGGACGTCTAACGGCAAGTCTTCGAGCTTCGGGACCGGATAGCGGCCGATGGGTTTGCTCACGTCTTCACTCGTATTTGCGCAGGTCCTCGATCACTTTGCCATCGTTTGGCAGCGTGCCTGGGAGCTTGAAGGCGATGTCGCCGCGCAGCTTACATAGTTCGCGCACGCTGTCTGCGATACGTGCGGCCAGCCCTTCGGGCGGTCGTCCGTCGAGCTCGACAAGCAGCGTCATCGTGTCGTTCTTGCCGGCGTCGTGCGTCACGGTGAGCCGAGCGCGCAGGATCTCGCGATGGCGCTTAACTACTTCGTCTACTTGCGACGGGTGCACGAACAGGCCTTTGACCTTGGTCGTTTGGTCCGCTCTACCCATCCATCCCTTGATGCGCACGTTGGTACGGCCGCACGGGCTGATGCCTGGCAGCGCGGCCGACAGATCTCCGGTCGCAAAGCGGATCAGCGGATATTCCGGGGTGAGCGTGGTTACCACCACCTCTCCGAGTTCGCCCTCCTTGACCGGATCGCCGGTTCCGGGACGGACGATTTCCACGATCACTGCCTCGTCGACCACCAGTCCCTCCCGCGCCTCGGTCTCGTAAGCGATCAATCCCAGATCCGCTGTTCCGTAGCTTTGATAGCCCGCGATTCCGCGCTCGCTCAGCATCTGTCGGACGCTCGGCAAGAACGCTTCCCCGCCGACCGACGCTTTTCTCAGACTGCTTACGTTCTTCCCCGTCTCGTCGGCTTTTTCGAGAATGATCTTGAGAAATGAGGGTGTGCCCGCGTAGCACACCGGTTTGAGGTCCGCGATGGTGCTGACCTGCAACTCGGTTTGCCCCACCCCGGCCGGGAACACCGGGCAACCCAGCGCCTGCGCGGCCAGGTCCATCATGAAGCCTGCCGGGGTGAAGTGGTAAGAGAAGGTGTTGTACACCAGCTCGCCCTCGCGGAAACCGGCGGCGTAGAGGGCGCGCGCGAACCCCCAGAAATCCTTCTTGTCGCCTTGCGGCTCGTAGATCGGGCCCGGTGACGCAAACACGCGAGCCAGCTGCGACAACGGCACCGCTGTCATCGCGCCGAATGGCGGGCCCGCCTTCTGCAGTTCCATGAGGTCCGACTTACGCGTGACCGGTAGCTTAGCCAACGCGGCCCGACTACTTACCTCGTGCGGATGGATCCCTCTCAACAGCTTCGCAAAGTAAGGAGCGTGCTTCTTGGCGCTGGCAAGTTGATCAGCCAGCCGGTTGAACAGCTGGCGCTCGCGTACTTCGGGGCCGCGCGTCTCTAGGTCATCGAAGAATTTGGACATCATCGGTTTTGCGGGTGAATCCGTGAAGGGTGAAGGGTATTCGGTTCGCTCTCCTCCCCCTTCCACAAGGGGAGGGCCATGGAGGGGGTGTTCACGCATTCACCCTTCACATCTTCATTCACTCACTGACTTCATGCCAGCCAGCGCTTGCGCCGGCGGTAGTGCTTGGCATCGCGGTAACTCTTGCGGCCGGAGCCCGAGATTCCCAGATAGAACTCCTTCACGTCTTCGTTGCTCGCGAGATCCCCGGCCAGGCCGTCCAGGACCACTCGGCCGTTCTCGAGAATGTACCCGTAGTCGGCGTGGCGCAGCGCGACATTGGTATTTTGTTCGGCCAGCAGGAAGCTTACCTTCTCCTTCTGGTTCAGGCCGCGCACGATTTCGAAGATCTCCTCGACGATCTGCGGCGCCAGCCCCATCGAAGGCTCATCGAGCAAGATCATGCGCGGGCGTGCCATCAGCGCGCGACCGACCGCCGTCATCTGCTGCTCCCCGCCCGAGGTATAGCCGGCCTGACTCGCACGCCGGTGCTTGAGCCGCGGGAAATAGCCATAGACTTTTTCCAGGTCGGCGGCGATTTCACCTCGGCTCCCGCGGCGGGTGAACGCACCGGTAAGGAGGTTTTCCTCCACCGTGAGGTGCGCAAAGCAGTGTCGGCCTTCCATCACTTGCACCCCGCCGCGCTGGACTACTTCGGAGGGGTTCAACTGGTCGATGCGCTCGCCGTCGAACTCGACCGAGCCCTTCGTGACCTCTCCGCGTTCGGCCCGCAGCAAATTCGAGATCGCCTTAAGCGTGGTGGACTTGCCTGCTCCATTGGCACCGAGCAGCGCGACGACTCGCCCGTCGGGGACCTCCAGAGATACCCCTTTCAACACCAGGATCACGTGATCGTAGATGACCTCGATGTTGTTGACCGCCAACAGCGGCCGCGCGACCTGCGTCGAGGCGGGCGAAATCATGATCGTGGTGCAGACGACGATCGCACTGGGCAGTGTCCTCCTTCCTGCCGTCGTGTCAGCTCACTTTGCAATCGCGTCTAACCAAATTTTTCTCTTTCGCGTATTTTGCGGATGCCTCATCTACCATCGGACGGATTACGCTCTCGTCGGCTTGGATCCAGCCTGACACAAACACCCACTTTGTTCCGTCCCACTGATGGATGCGCGCCTGGCGTGCGCCCTCGTGGTCGTTGCAGGACACTTTGAGCGGCTGCAGCATGCCGAACAGGCCGAGCTGGCTGATGCGCTTCTGATCCAGGTTGAGGTTCTCGATACCCCAGCGCACCTGCTCGCCGGTCATTGGCTTCTTCCCGAACTTGGCTTGCGCCGTACGGATCGACTCGACGAGGAGCATTGAATTGATCAACCCGCGGTTGTACAGGACGTGGCCGACGTCTTCCTTCTGACCTGCCCCCTTGCCTTTGCCGTACACGTACTTGAGGATATCAGCGTGCACTGGCCCTTGGCCTGCCGAATGCTGTAGAGCCAGCGCGTTGTAGCCCTTCGCGTCCGCGCCTGCTGGCAACACGTCGGGCTCCGCGCCCGCCCACCAGACGCCGAACATGTGGTCGCGCGGATAGTTGACGGCCACGGCCTCCTTGATCGCTGTCGAGTTCATTACACCCCACCCCCAGAGCAGCACGTAGTCGGGACGGCCCTGACGGATCTGCAGCCAAGCGGCCTTTTGCTCCACGCCCGGATGAGTGACCGGGATGGTGACCAGCTCGAATCCGTGGCGTCGGGAGCGCTCCTGAAGCAACGGGATTGGCTCCTTACCGTAGGGCGAGTCGTGGTACACGAGCGCGATCTTCTTGCCTTTGAGCTTGTCCAGGCCGCCGTTGAGATTGCCGATGTGCTGGATCAGGACGTCGGCCGCGTCCCAGTACGTTCCCAGCAGCGGAAAGTTCCACATGAAAACGCTGCCGTCCACCGATTCGGAGCGACCGTAGCCCATCGTGATCAGGGGGATCTTGTCGGCGGAAACTTTCTCGGTCAGCGCGTAGGTGATGCCCGTCGAGAGCGGGCTGAAGGCAGCGGCGCCGGTAGGCCCCTTGCCCTTTAGGCGCTCGTAACACTCCACACCGCGGTCTGTGGCGTACCCGGTTTCGCATTCTTCGAACACGATCTTGACGCCGTTGATGCCGCCGTCACGCTCGTTGATCAGGTTAAGGTAATCCGCATAACCGTTCGCGAAAGGCACCCCATTCGGAGCATACGGGCCGCTGCGGTAGACCAACGCGGGAATGAACTGCTCGTTAGCCTGCGCCAGCAGCTCGCTCGTCGCACCTAACGCCCCCGTCACCGCCGCTGCCAGCAGCAGGGTCTTCGCGTCGCACAATTTTGGCATCTTGATCACCTCCTCTTTCGCATGTTAGCGCGGCCGACTGCGGACCGCTCGCGTTACGTCAATAAGGGAACGGCCACAGGCGCAGCTTCTCTTTGGCGATGCGCCATAGCCGCGCCAAGCCCAGAGGTTCCACGATCAGGAAGAACACGATCAAGGAACCGAAGATCATGGCCTCCAGGTGGGAGATCATCGCAGTGGAAATCGGCACGCTCAACCACTGGGGCAGCTGATTCAGCAACAGGGGCAGCACGGTGATGAAGGCCGCGCCGAGGAAACTGCCCAGGATCGAGCCGAGTCCGCCGATGATGACCATAAACAGAATGCTGAACGATCGGTTGACGTCGAAAGCGAGCGGCTCCCACGAGCCCAGATGAATGAAGGCCCAGAGGCCGCCGGCCACGCCAATGAAAAATGAGCTCACAGCGAAAGCCGAAAGCTTGGCATACATGGGCCGGATGCCGATGATCTCTGCCGCCACGTCCATATCGCGGGTCGCCATCCAGGCACGGCCAATGCGGCCGCGCACCAGATTCTTCGCCACCACCGCAAACAACACCAGAAACGCCAGGCACAAAAGATATTTCCTTACCGGCGTGTCGAAGGCGAACTGGAACAGCGTCACTGGAGGAGCGCTGATGGAACCGGATGGCGTATTGTTCGTGAACCACGCAACCCTGCTGAATACCCAGTCGAGAAAAAACTGTGCGGCCAGCGTCGCGACCGCAAGGTAATAGCCTTTGATGCGAAGACTGGGAATACCGAAAGCGATCCCCACGAGCGTTGCCACGCCGCCCGCCAGCAGAAATGCCACCAACGGGTTGAGCGCGGGAATACGCACGCACAGGTTGTAGGCGGCATAGGCGCCTACCGCCATGAACCCCCCGGTACCCAGCGACAGCTGCCCGCAGTACCCCACCAGCAGATTGAGCCCGAGGGCCGCAAGCGCCAGAATCAGGAAGGGAATGAGGATCGCGCGCAATAGGTATTCGCTGGAAATGAGCGGCACCAGGAAGAAACCGATAGCTAGCCAGATGGCGACAAAGACCTGGTCCTGGCGGATCGGGAACACCGCCTGGTCCGCGCCATAGGTGGTCTTGAACTGTCCGGCTTCTCGGTAGAACATCCGTGACTCGTGATTGGTCCAGGCTCTGCGGCTAGACTCGATCGATGTGTCTCTCGCCGAATAACCCCTCGGGCCTGATCAACAGGAACGCTAGCGCCAGCACGTAGGCGAACCAGTTCTCGATTCCTCCACCCACCAGGGGGCCGAGATAGACCTCCGACAGCTTCTCGCCCACGCCGATGATCAGCCCGCCCACTACTGCGCCGAGGATCGATTCGAAGCCGCCGAGGATTAGCACCGGCAGCGCCTTCAGCGCCACGAGGCCGAGCGAAAACTGCACCCCCAGTTTGGAGCCCCACACGATACCGGCTACCAGTGCGACCAGCCCGGCAACGCTCCACACGATGACCCAGATGTAGTTCAACGGAATGCCAACCGACTGGGCCGCCTGATGATCGTCCGCCACTGCACGCAGTGCGCGACCGATCCGCGTCTTCTGAAAGAACAACCCGAGGCCCGCCACCAGTAAGCTGGCGATTACTGCTGCGACCAGATCCTCGCTAGGCACCAACACGCCGCCCGGGACCATGGACTCGAACAGCATGATGGGCCGCTTGGGGATGCCGACGTCGAGCATGTAGACGTCGCTGCCCCACACCGCTTGGCCGAATCCGTCCAACACATACGAAATCCCCAGAGTCGCCATGAACAGGCTGATGCCCGGTTGATTGACGAGTGGTCGGAGGACGAGCCGCTCGATGATCCAGGCTAGCGCGATCATGACCCCGATGGTGAGCACCAGCGCGATCAAGAATGGGCTGAACGTGCTCTTGAGCAACTCCATGAGCCGCACCAGGGTGAGTGCGGCGAACAACACCATCGCGCCCTGGGCGAAGTTGAACACGCCGGAAGCCTTGAAGATCAGGACGAAGCCCAGGGCTACCAGCGAGTACAGCACGCCGGCCATCAGTCCGCCGAGCACAACTTCGATGAAGAATCCCATGATGCTTGGGCGCTAGTGCCGTACGCCGAGATAGGCGTCGATCACGGCTTGATTGGCGCGAACCTCGTCCGGGTTGCCATCACCGATTTTGCGACCGTAGTCGAGTACGACTACGCGGTCGGACAGATCCATCACCACACCCATGTCGTGCTCGATCAGCACAATCGTCGTGCCGTACTCGTCGTTCACGTCGAGAATGAAACGACACATGTCTTCTTT
>JBGPPC010000143.1:0-10315 GCA_041488355.1 Gammaproteobacteria bacterium | reverse complement strand
TCACGAGGCAAATCTGCGAGGTTGGAGGCCTGGTTGGGCAACACCGGCACGACGGGCCGTGTGTAGGGGTCCGCAATCGTGGTATCGGGTTCGAGACGCGTGAGCAGGTTATGCGCTTCGGCTTCCAGCTGCTGTACGCGTTTGGAGGCCAGTGTCAACTCCGCGTCGGCGGGCATGTCGGGCAAGGCGGGCAGATTGGTCTTGGCGCGACGATTCGCCTCGGTGTTGCCGCCTCCATCAAGATTTGCCTGAGCCAGGGCATCGGCATGCAGCGGGCGCGACGCTGACTTACTGTTCACCAGGACAACTTCGATCGGCGCCCGCGGCGCCTTGGCGTTCGAGGTATCCGGGAACTCGAAAGTGATCAGCAGCAACACGGAGTGGAAGACCAGGGACAGAGCCAGCGCGACAGTGAGCGGGCCACTGACCGAGGATGCAAGGAGCGGATCGGCGACCGGCTCGGGCAAATCAGCCCAGCTGGCGGTCGCACGAGGAACCGGCAATGCTGGCGAGGCTGCAGTCAAGTTGCGGTATTGTAGTAGATTGTAGGGTACGAGGAGGACGTTCTCCGCGGCTCCCGGCGCGGCTCAAACCAGCCCAGGCCTGTTGTATTCCGCTTGGAAGGTCAACTCCAACAGATCGATATCGGAGATCTTGAGCTCGACCTTAGCCCCGGGCGCCAGGATCGGCAAAGAGGGTACGCGGGCGATAAGCGGAATGCGGTCGATCTTGACCAGATTGTCGCGGACCACTTCGGCAATAGCCACTGCGACTCCCTCTTGGATCAGCCAACGCAGACACCAGTAGCGCTCCATGGTGCGCTGGAATTCGGCGTAGGTGTCCGACGCCAGCTCGAAGTCGCGCATGACCGACAACAACTGTTCGGAGCTGGTGCCGTAGGGCGCCGATTCGCCGCGCTGCCAAGCGATCAGCTGACGCTGGTTCACCAAGTCCACGTAGCGTCGCAGAGGGGAACTGGCCCAGATGTACTGGGAAACACCTAGCCCCTGGTGGCCGGAGGGCACAGTGGACATGCGCACCTTGCCGTCGCTCTGGACACGGTAGATCCCGGCGATCCCCGCCTCCGACAGCGCGCGGCCCCATTCGGAGTTGACCAGGATCATCAGCTCCGATACCAGCTTGTCCACCGGCGAGCCGCGCCGACGTTCAACAATGCGCACGCGTTCATTCTCGACGTAAAAGTTGTAGTCAGTCTGGATTGCCCTGACTTGCTCAGGGCGTCCGCGGCCCGCTTCCAGAACCGTGGCCAGCTCCCAAAGAAGTTTGAGTTCATCCGCGAATGGAAATTCGGGGAGCGCCGCGGTCAGGCTATCTTCGTTGAACTGCGCCTCCAGCTCCGCGTGGCGGAGATTGGCGACGATGCGCACCTGCTCGAGCGCGGTGCGCATACCGTGTACGGCGAGATCCGATCCGACCTCCAGGTACAGCGACAACGCCGGGCAAACGCGGCCTTCGGCCAGAGAGTAGGCCACGATCGCGGACTCCGGCAGCATGGTGATCTTGTCGCCTGGTGTATAGACGGTGGATAGGCGCGCGGCCGCCTCCTGGTCCAGCGGTGAGCCTGCCTCTATTCCCAACGCTGGCGCCGCGATGTGGATTCCGATGCGCCAGCCTCCGGGCGCCGCGGTAACGGAGAACGCATCGTCGATTTCGGTGGTCGTGCTGTCGTCGATGCTGAAAGCTCCCACCTCAGGGCCAGGCAGTTGAATGCGCGGCGCGACGTCGCCTCCAGCGGCAAAACCGATGCCGCGCGGGAAGTGCTCGTACAGAAAGCGATCGAAGTGATAGTCCCGGGTCGAGGGGATCGCACCACACTTCTCGAGCAACCGCAGAGACGACAGCTTGAGCTGGCTCGCGACCTCCTCCAGCGCCTTGACCTCGACACTGCTGCGGTCCGGTTTATACAGGAGCTCGGCGAGGCGCGGGCGGAACGAAGTGGGCAGGTCGTAGCCCTTCAGCTGCTCCACGTACTCGGCCTGTAGGGCCGCCTGCTGCCGCTTGCGCTCGACGCTCGCGAGAGCTGCCTTCAGCGCCTCGGGCGGGGCGGGGCGATAGCGCCCCCTGCCCTTGCGGTAAAAATACATGGGCGCACCGTGCAGACGCAGCAGCACGGCCGCCAGTTCCATGGGCCCGGGCGCGTGACCGAAATAGTCACGCGCGAGCCTGTCGTAAGAGAACTCCTCCTGTTCGCAACATTCCCACAGGAAGTCCAGATCCATGTCCCCGGCCGTTTTCTGCGCACCCTCCATGAAGCCGGCGAGCGGCTCGTTGAACCGAAAGAGGACGTTGGATGCCTTCACCTTGCTGCGTTTGCCGTGTGGCGCCTGCACCTGCAGCGAAGTGTCGTTGTCAGCGAGGATCGCGCCGATCCTGAAATTGCCTTCCTCTTCGTACAGGACGTTCATGCCCAGCGGCCGCGAGGCGCGAAGGAAACCACGACCGAAGGTTCCGAAATCTGGACAACAGTGGAGGGCAGCATCTCAAGGCCGGCCGAAGTGAGCGCGGCATTATAGCGAAGTGGCGCGAGCGGAAAAGCTCGATTGAGTCGCGCTGCTCAATAAGGCGCGGCGAAATCCAGCACGCTGTCCAGATGATCGGCGAAATCGGCGAAGCCGTGGTCGCTGCCCTGCACGACGAGTTGGCGGGCCCCGGCGTACTTGCGAACCGCGACGCGGTAGTCGAGCACCTCGTCGCCAGTCGTAACCATCAAATAGTAGCGGTCCATGCGGGTGGGCTGGTCCACATCCAACGCCCTCAGTTCGTCGAGGTGCTGTTGCGTGAGTTCGTAGCCCTCTCCCGAATACAGGTTCTTCTGCGGACCCAGATAGGCGCGCAGTCCCTCGTAGGGCCTAGCCGCAGGGTTGACGAGCACCGCCTTGAGCGCGAACTTTTCCGCGAGAAACGTGGCGTAGTAGCCTCCCAACGAACTGCCCACCGCCGTGGCGAGCTGCGGCTTCGCGACGCGAAGCCCAGCCTCCAGCAGCTCGATGGCCAGCGCAGGGCGATCGGGCAGCGCCGGACACCAGAAAGCGTCACCTGTATCCAGCGTGTCAAGCCGTTGCTTCAGGATCCTCGCCTTGTGGGACGCAGGCGAACTGTTGAAGCCGTGGATATAGATCAACATGTCTCAGCTCTGATAGATCATCGGTCCGCGCTCGTATGGACGCCAGCCGCGACCGGTATACCATGGACCCCGCAGGCATGCGCGCCCACCTGCAGCGCAGCGCTACCTTGTCGAGGGGGACTTGATGATCACGCGCTATCTCAGCATCGGCCTGGCCGCCGCGCTCGTGGCGTTCGGCGTTTACCACTGGCTTCTTTTCACCGGCCTCAAGCACGAGATTAGGAACAAGGAACAGGAGATTGCGCAGTACGTGAAGCGCATCGCGTTCCTCGAGGCTGACAACGCCACCTTGACCAAGATCAACGCAGACTTCAAGGCGAAGACCGACGAGCAGAATGCCGCGCTCGATTCCCTGAAGCGAGAGCAGGAAAATGCGCGCAAGCAGGCTTCGGCCGCGCTAGCCGCGGCCGAGCGCCGGGCGCGGCAATTCGAGCGGCGCGCCAGCATGCTGGCCACGGCAGCCCCCACCACACCGGAAAAGCTGTGCGAATCGATTGACGTCAAGCTCAACGCCTACATCGAGGAACGGCAGAAAGAATCGAGTGAGGGCGCCAAATGAGACCGCTCTGCCCTCTCATCGCCGCCCTGATGGCGTCTGCCTGTGCGACGCAGAAGTGCCCTCCGCCTGAAACCAAGGTCGAGTACGTTCCGCAGCGGGTTGAGGTTTCGGTACCGGTCCGCTGCAGGGTTGTTTTCCCCGCGCGGCCAGCCTACGCCTTGGAGGACCCGGCACTGAAGGACAAAACCAGCTTCGACAAGACCACTGCGGCGCTGGTGGAGATCGAGCAGCGCCGGGCCTACGAGGAGAAGCTTGAGGCTGCGCTGAAGGTCTGCGCCGACCCAGAAAACTAGCCTGAACGGTTCATGCGAGCGCTTGCAGCAGCTTGGCGTGGACGCCGCCGAACCCGCCGTTGCTCATGACCAGTACGTGATCTCCCGGGCGGACCACGGCGGCGACCGCCGCAGCCAGCGCCGCGAGATCGTCGTAACAAGCCGCCTTCGTCCCCAAACCTGCCAGCGCACCCTGCGCGTCCCAGCCAATCCCGCCGGTGTAGCAGAACACCAGCTGGGCGTCCGACAAGCTAGGGGCGAGCAAGTCCTTCATCACTCCCAGCCTCATGGTGGCGGAACGCGGCTCCAGCACCGCGAGTATCCGAGCTTTCCCCACCTTCGAGCGCAGGCCAGCAATCGTGAGCTGAATAGCGGTTGGATGGTGGGCAAAGTCGTCGTAGACGGTCACGCCGTTCACGCTCCCACGCACCTCCATTCTGCGCTTCACGTTCTTGAAGCGAGCCAGCGCAGTCAACCCGTGCGCGACAGGCACGCCGACATGACGTGCCGCCGCCAAAGCAGCGAGCGCGTTGTGGCGGTTGTGCTCACCCAACAACTGCCAATGCAGAATGCCTTGGGCGCCATCTCGGAACCGCACCTCGAAGCCCTCGTCCGAGGCCGGCGCGCCGGAGGACCAGCCAGCATCGACGCCAAGCAACTCCACCGGCGTCCAGCAACCCCGCTCGAGCACCCGCTTGATGCTGCCCTCCCGGCCGTTGGCGATGATCAGCCCGTTGCGAGGGATGGTGCGCACCAGGTGATGGAATTGAATTTCGATGGCAGCGAGATCCGGAAAGATGTCTGCGTGGTCGTATTCCAGGTTGCTGAGCACAGCCGTGCGCGGATGGTAGTGAACGAACTTCGAACGCTTGTCGAAGAACGCCGTGTCGTACTCGTCCGCCTCGATGACGAAGAAGGGGGAGTCGGTCACGCGCGCCGAGAGACCGAAGTTTTCCGGCACGCCACCGATCAGAAAGCCGGGGTTCAGGCCGGCGTCTTCGAGGATCCAGGCTGCCATAGAGCTGGTCGTAGTCTTACCGTGGGTTCCAGCCACCGCCACGACCCATTTGTCGCGCAACACATGCTCATATAGCCAGTGCGGACCGGAGCTGTAGGCCAGATTGCGGTCGAGGATCTCCTCGACCAGTGGATTGCCGCGGGACACGACGTTGCCGATCACGAACAGATCCGGCTTGAGCTCGATCTGCTTTGGATCCCAGCCTTCGATCAAACGGATGCCCTGCGACTCGAGCTGTGTGCTCATGGGCGGGTAAACATTGGCGTCGCAGCCAGTCACTTCGTGCCCTGACTGCTTCGCGATTACCGCAATGCCCCCCATGAAAGTGCCGCAAATACCGAGGACGTGTATATGCATAAGACCTAAGAATCAGGATGCAGAACGGGTGCTCGGATGCGTGGACAAGGTCATAGCTGGATTGGTGCGAGGCGGCATTCTACAGCAGCCGACTCATGTCCCCGCTGTTGAACCCTGCGAGCAAGCGGTCGATCCCGCGCCCCAGCGCGATGACCTTGAATAGCTCGCCCATCTCGGCCGGACTCAAGAGCCTCTGCCCTTGCGCGGCTTGCGGTAGATAGGCCGCAGTGTCCGCGGCGGAAGTCAGCGCGATGAGATCGGTGATGCCGAGGTTGATCAGGAAGCTTGCCTGAGTGGTATAGCCGAGCAGCTCAACCCCAGCATCGGCGGCCGCCCGCGCTACTGCAGTGAAATCGATGTGGCTGGTAATATCCTGCAGCCCCGGCAGGAAGAACGGATCGTCGTGGGCGCGGTGACGGAAGTGACACATCAACGTGCCCTGGCTGCGCTGCGGATGGTAGTACTCGCGCTCGCCGAACCCGTAGTCGACGAAGAGCAGGGCACCGCATTCCAAGGCACGGGCGAGCGTTCCAACCAGAGCCGGCCCGATGCGGCCTATCTCACTTAAATAGGGTGGCGGCGGGTTCAGTCGGTGCGCTTGCGTAAGCAGTGGCTGTTCGGTCAGTCGACGATCGTCCCAGGCAAACGCGTTGCCTGACCAGGCGACCCCACGCTCGCGGATGCCATCTTCCTCCCACCGAATCAAGTGTGTCGGCAGCGCATCGAGCACCTCGTTGCACACGATCACGCCGCGGAACGCACTCGGCGCGCGATCGATCCATGCGACCCGCGACGCTAGATGCGGTGCAAGCGCGTGCAACCGTTGCCGTTGCCGTGCCGCCAGTTCCCCGCTTACCTCGAGGATCAAATATCGGGCGGGGAGCGGTCCGCTTTGCGCGAGCGCTTGCAGCACGTCTGCCGCCATGCGTCCCGACCCCGCTCCCAGCTCGAGCACGTCGCCCCCAGTGACAGACAGGATTTCGCCGACCTGGCGAGCGAGAGTTTGACCGAACAGGGGCGACAGTTCGGGGGCAGTGACGAAATCGCCCGAGTCGCCGAGCTTGGTCGCACCGCCGGTGTAGTAGCCAAGCGCTGGTGCGTAGAGCGCCAGCTGCATGTAACGGTCGAAGCCGATCCAGCCCCCCGAACGTGCGATCTCGTCCGCGATCAGCTCGACCAGCATCCGGCTGTGCGCGAGCGCGGCGGCGTCAGGTGTGAGGTCAGCGGGAACGGGGCGGCTCAAGATGGTGGGAAGCCGGGGAAGCGGCTAATTCAGCTAGAATTCTACTGGACTCGCCAGGACCCGCGCTCTGGATGGTTCACTTGACATGGATGACAAAGTCGTACTGATCACAGGAGGCGCACGCCGCGTGGGTGCGGCCACGTGCCGCATGTTGCACGCCAGCGGCGCGAGCCTGATGCTGCATTACCGCTCGTCCGCAGCGGAGGCACGGGCGCTGCAAGCGGAGCTCAATACCGCACGGCCAGACTCTGTGGCGCTGGTGCAGGCGGATCTGCTCAACATGTCGCTGCTACCGAGCATGGTGAACGAGACGGTTAATCGCTTCGGCCGCCTGGATGTGCTGATCAACAACGCTTCCAGCTTCCATCCTACCCCGATCGGAGAGATTACCGAGCAGTCCTGGGACGATCTGATGGGGACCAACCTCAAGAGTCCACTGTTCCTGTCGCAGGCGGCGGCGCCGCATCTCAAGCGCAGCCACGGTTGCATCGTCAATATCGTCGACATCCATGCCGATCGCCCAATGCGCAACTACGCCGTCTACAGCGCAGCCAAAGGGGGGCTGCTCGCCCTGACCCGTGCGCTCGCATCCGAGTTGGGGCCCGAGGTACGCGTCAACGGCGTTTCCCCGGGCCCCATACTGTGGCCTGAGGACGAGCGCTGGTCCGACGACCTGGCGCGCCAGCGCATCATCCATACCACTCTGCTGAAGCGCGTGGGCGAGCCCGAAGATATCGCCCGTACCGTACGCTTCCTGATCGAAGACGCGCCGTACGTCACCGGCCAGGTGATCGCAGTGGACGGCGGCCGCAGCATTCATTTGTGAGCGAACCATGGGGCCCCAGAAGCGAATCTACGAATCAAACAAGCTGCAGAAGCGGCTGCGCCGCCTGGTCGTCCAGGCCATTGCCGACTTCGACATGATCGGACCAGGCGACCGCGTGATGGTCTGTCTGTCCGGCGGCAAGGACAGCTATGGGTTGCTGGAACTCCTGCTCAGTCTGCGCAGGCATGCGCCGGTGGAGTTCGAGATCATCGCTTTCCATCTTGACCAGAAGCACCCCGGCTATCCCGATCACGTGCTGCCCGCATATCTCGACGCGCTTGGCGTCCCGCACCGCATTGAGCAGCAGGACACTTATGGCGTGGTCAAGCGGCTGATCCCGGAAGGCAAGACGATGTGCAGCCTGTGTTCGCGCCTGCGGCGCGGCGTGATCTATCGCGTGGCCAAGGAGTTGGGGGCGACCCGGATTGCGCTGGGGCACCATCGCGACGATATCCTCGAGACTTTCTTCCTGAATCTGTTCTTCGGAGGCAAGCTCAAGGCCATGCCGCCCAAGCTGGTGAGCGACAATGGCCATCACGTCGTGATCCGTCCGCTCGCCCATGTCGCCGAGGCGGACTTGGCGGAGTATGCGGAGCTGAAGGGGTTCCCTATCATCCCGTGCGACTTGTGTGGGTCGCAGGACAACCTCCAGCGCCAGCAGCTCAAGACTATGTTGCGCGACTGGGAGCAGCGCTGGCCAGGGCGCATCGAGACCATCTTCAATAGCCTCGCTCACGTTCAGCCTTCGCACTTGTTGGATCGTAGTCTGTTCGACTTCGCCGGCCTGCGCGCGCAGGACCTGCCCTTTCCTGAGGGCGACATCGTATTCGATGAGGAGCCGATTGCGGCGGCAGTGATACCGCTGCGCCGGATAGACGCTGCCTGAGAGGAGCCAACGGTGAGCATCGTGAACTTCACCCCGTTCTCAGCGATAGTCGGCGGAGCACTCATCGGGCTCGCCGCCGCGCTTCTATGGAGGATGCTCGGTCGCATCGCCGGCGTCAGCACCATTCTAGGCAGCGTTCTGATGGAGCCTGGCAATGACCGCATCTGGCGCATCGCTTTCCTCGCCGGGCTGGTGGTCTCCGGGCTCGGTGCAATACTGCTAATCCCGAATGCAGTGCACTTCGAACTGAAAGCCGGCGCCGGACAACTCCTGGTCGCGGGGCTGTTAGTGGGATTCGGAACGCAGATGGGTAGCGGTTGCACCAGCGGACACGGCGTCTGCGGCATCGGTCGTCTGTCAACCCGCTCGATCGTCGCCACGCTCTGCTTCATGGGCAGCGGCATGCTAACCGTGTTCGCGTTGGCGCACCTGTCGTGAGCCGCGCAATCGTCGCGTTTCTGTCGGGCCTGGTGTTCGGAGCAGGGCTGATCGTCTCGCAGATGTCCAACCCAGCCAAAGTTATCGGCTTCCTCGATATCTCCGGAAACTGGGACCCAAGTTTAGCGTTCGTGATGGCGGGGGCGCTCGCGGTATTCGGGGCCGTCTACTGGAGTTCGAGAGCCCGCACCACTCCGTTGCTCGCGCCGCGGTTCGCACTTCCGACCCGAGACGGGATTGATCGGCAGCTCGTAGCGGGCTCGCTCATCTTCGGAGTGGGGTGGGGGCTGTCGGGTTTTTGCCCTGGCCCCGCGGTGGTCAGCTGCACATTTGGCGATTGGCGTGTCTGGGTGTTCGTGGGGGCGATGCTCGCCGGGATGCTGCTCTACCGTTCCTGGCCTGGCCGTCAACCGATCCCTCGGGAAGCCTGACAAAGTAAGCGCTTCCACAGGGTAACCTCTAGAAGGGTAGCGGGGTAATGGTCGGTTACGGCTGAGAGTCTTTCCGACCTCGGGCGGTCCGGATGTGGCCTTCGTGAGGCGGTGTCTATTCCGTTTAGTCAAGCCCAGCTTGTCAAATTTAATTTGATACGGCAGACTTGCGGTTCTTCAACGACCTCCTGCCCCGCCGATTCAATGAATTGCGCTGATCGCCTTGTAGCGGTATTCGGCAGTCAAGCCGAAGTCGCGCGGCGCTTTCGCGTCGATCGGGCGCTCGTCAGCAACTGGGTCAAGTCGGGTTATGTTCCCTCCCGCTGGGCCGTGGAGGTGGAACGGCTCACCGACGGGGCGATCCTTGCGGTGGAGGTATTGAACGAAGCCAACGCGCGCAAGCCCATCCGGCTCAAGTCGCGCGGCGAAGAAGACAGTCTTTTCGGACCCTCGCTCGCAGGACACGACAATATGAACCCCTACTCCCCGGCCAAAAGAATCCATTCCTTTCATCCTCCCCAGCGGACCCTGATGGGGCCGGGCCCGTCTGAGATCAATCCGCGGGTGATGGCGGCGATGAGCCTGCCGGCCATCGGTTATCTCGACCCGGTGTTCGTCGAGATGATGGAAGAACTGAAAGGGCTGCTGCGCTATACGTTCCAGACCAAGAATGCTCTGACGTTCCCGATCTCCGGCCCTGGTTCGGTAGGTATGGAATATTGCTTTGTCAACCTGGTTGCTCCGGGCGACAAAGTGATCGTCTGCCGCAACGGCGTGTTCGGCGGGCGCATGATCGAGAATGTAGAGCGCTGCGGCGCCGTGCCCGTGGTGGTGGAAGACGCCTGGGGCGAAGCGGTGGATCCGAACAAATTGAAATACACCCTCAAGAAAAATCCGGACGTGCGCCTGGTTGCGTTCGTGCACGCCGAGACGTCCACCGGTGTGCAATCCGACGCGAAGACGCTGGTTCAGATCGCGCACGAGCACAACGCGCTCACCATCGTGGATGCGGTTACCTCGCTCGCCGGGACGCCCGTGCTGGTCGACGAGTGGAACATAGACGCCATCTACTCGGCCAGCCAAAAGTGCCTGTCGTGCACGCCTGGCTTGTCGCCGGTATCGTTCAGCGATCGCGTGGTC
>JBGPPC010000142.1:0-10416 GCA_041488355.1 Gammaproteobacteria bacterium | reverse complement strand
TGCCGGCTTTGCCGTGGCGAATCAGACCGGGAGCTTGACGCTCGGCTTCGCTGCCGGCATGGGTGCCGGCATGGTGCTCTCGCTGCTGTTCGGATTCTTGACGCTCACCCTGCAGGCAAATCAAGTAGCGACCGGACTCGCACTCACGCTGTTCGGTGTCGGCTTGAGCGCTTTCGTCGGGCGCCCCTTCGTCGGCCAGGTCGTCGATGGCCTCAGAGGTCTCTCGATACCAATGCTCAGCGATATCCCAGTGGTCGGGCCCCTGCTGTTCCGCTTCGATCCCCTGGTATACGGCTCGCTCGCGTTGTTCGTGGCCATGCAGTGGTTCTTGAATCGCGCGTGGGGGGGTCTGCTGATTCGTGCCGTCGGCGAGTCGCCCACGTCGGCGCACGCGATCGGTTATCCGGTGATTGCGATCCGCTATCTCGCGGTGCTGTTCGGCGGCGCCATGAGCGGTCTGGCGGGCGCTTACCTCTCGCTCAGCATCACGCCCATGTGGGTGGAAGGCATGACCGCGGGGCGCGGCTGGATTGCGCTCGCGCTCGTGGTATTTGCGACCTGGAAGCCTTGGCGCGTCGTGCTCGGTGCTTATCTGTTCGGCGGCGTGACTATCCTGCAGCTCTACGCACAGGGCTTCGGAGTCCGCGTGCCTTCCGAGTTTCTTTCGATGCTGCCTTACATCGCGACCATCGTCGTGCTGGTGCTGATCTGCCGCGATCCGCGAACTATCCTGCTCAATCAACCAGTGTCGCTCGGCCGGCGCTTCCATCCGGATGCCTAGCCGAGCGCGCGTCGCCGCGTACCGCGGCATGCTCCTGCACTTCCTGAGTGATCCCGGCGAGGGCGACAACCCGCGCGCGATACAATTCTTCGAGGATGGCTTGCTCTTAGTCGAGGATGGGCGGGTCAAAGCAGTCGGCGATGCCGCATCCTTGCTATCCACCCTGCCCGCGAATGCGCAACGGGTCGACTACTCCGGCCGGCTTATTCTTCCCGGTTTCGTGGACGCGCACATCCACTACCCCCAGACCGATGTGATCGCCTCTTATGGGATGCAGCTGCTCGACTGGCTCGAGCGCTACACCTATCCGGCGGAGGCGGGGTTCGGTGATGCCGAGCGCGCGCGGGAAACGGCGGAGTTTTTTCTCGACGAGCTGCTGCGCAATGGCACCACGACCGCATTGGTGTTCGCCACTGTTCACGCGCAGTCTGTGGACGTATTCTTTCAGAGCGCATTGGCTCGCAATCTGCGCATGGTCGCGGGCAAAGTGCTGATGGATAGAAACTGTCCGGAGGGCCTGCGCGACACGCCCGCGCAAGGCTATCGCGAGTCAGCGGAACTGATCGAGAAATGGCTGGGCCAGGGGCGGCTGGGCTACGCGATCACGCCGCGTTTCGCGGTGACGTCTTCGGAAGCGCAACTCGAGCTGGCCGGCAAGCTCGCGCGGGAACATCCTGAAGCGCATATCCAGAGCCACATGGCCGAGAGTCGCCGGGAACTGGTTCGCGTACGAGAGCTGTTCCCATCCAGTCGCAACTATGTGGACGTGTACGACCGCTTCGGACTCATGCGCGAACGCGCTGTCTACGCCCACTGCATCCATCTCGACGCAGACGAGCGCGGTCGGATGGCCAAGATGCGGGCAGCGGTCGCCACTTGCCCTACTTCAAATCTGTTTCTCGGCAGCGGGCTGTTCGACTTCGCGCTAGCGCGCGAAGCGGGAATACGAGTGGGGATGGGTACCGACATAGGCGGCGGCACCAGCTTCAACATGCTGCGCACGCTGAGCGAAGCCTACAAGGTGGCACAGCTCACGGGGCAACGACTGTCCCCGTGGCAGGCTTTCTATCTCGCTACGCTCGGTGGGGCACAGGCGCTCGGGCTCGACGACCGCATCGGCAACTTCGCGCCGGGAAAGGAAGCCGACTTCGTGGTGCTGCGGCTCGACTCGACGCCATTGATGGCGCGTCGCATTCGAACCTGCTCCACGCCGGGAGAAAAACTATTCGCTTTGATGATGCTGGGTGACGACCGCGAAGTCGCGGCCACTTACGTCATGGGAGAGACCGCTTACGTCAGCCAGGCGGCCGCTCAGAGGAAATAGGTGAGAGGTGGGAGGGAACGCGGCCGGGGGTGGAAGCCGGCTGCGCCCATTCTCGAACCTCTCGCCTATTGCCTCTGAGGGGTTATACCGTTACGCGGGTTCGACGGCGAGGCTGCGCCGTGCGGTCTCGATCCACACCTGCTCGGCGTCGAGGCGGATATTGAAGCGCCGCGCGTATGTCAGCACTTCGCTGAAGATGTGGTTGGCCTGCTTCTGGAAGCCCAGGCGCTTGAGCAGTAAACCGTAGCGGCACTTCGCCTCCAAGCCCACGAAGATGTGTGTCAGCGCCTCGTATTCGCGCAGCGCGTCCTGATCGCGCCCAAGTCCTTCCAGTGCGCGGGCGTTGAGCAAGCGCGCTTCGTCGGGCCGGAAGCGAGAATCGATGCGACTCACCCTCTCGAGCACCTCTCTGGCTTGCTCAAAGGTATGGTTGTTCACGTGCGCGCGAGCCAGGCCCATCATCAGCTGTGGATCGGTCGCATAGATGCCGCTGAGTGCGGCTTCGAACATGCCGACCGCGCGATAGTACATCCCGCAGCGCATGAGTCCTTCGGCGGCAGCGATCCGGTTGTTCACGCTCGGGCACAGCTCGACTTCCCTGAGTCGGCGCTGCAACTCGGCGTTGGGCATGAAGGCGAAAGCCACTTGATTCGCGACGCGCTTTGCATTGCGATGCTCGCGCGAACCGGGGAATACTTCCACGAAGTAATATATGAGGCATCCCACGACGGGCGCCGACAGAATGAGCAACGACCACCAGTATGGTCGGCCGGTGCGGAACACATGAAACAAGAAGAACGCCTGAATGAAGGCGGTCAGTGCGATCAGCAACGGCATGAACACTCTCCCGGACTCGGCTTCCAACGCATTTTCAAATCAGATTTCATTGACACTCGAAAACGCAAGGAGCATGCCCATGGTTTGGCAGCGGGGAGAACGCGTTTCGGCAGGCGGGCTTAGCGGATGTCAAGAGGAAAGCGCTGCAGCAGCAGAAAGGCCTCGCCCGGACCATTCTGGACGAACAGGCAAACGTTATCGCAGCGCGACGGCACCGCAAGCGCGTGAGCTAAATAATCGCGCAGCCACGGGCCCAGCAGATTCGCGTCCGCGCGCGGCAGCCGCTCTGTCAGCGTCATGTGAAATCGGAATTGGTCCAGCACGTACGGGTAGCCGAACTGCGCGAGCAATTCATCCTGGCGCGGGGTCAGGCGTGCAACGCGCCGTTGCGCCAACTCTTGTGCGGATGGGAATCTGCGAAAACTGTCCAGCTCGGTAACACACGCATCGGCCAGCGCGCTCAGCTTGGTGTCGTGGCCGGCGGGCTGCAATGCGAGAAAGTCATCCAGCAACGTCACCGATAGTTGCGGAACGATGAAAGCCTGCAGGCGCGCGGCCAGTTCCCGGGTTGCGCTCGCGAGCTGCGTGACTGTGCGACCTTCAGCGAGCCGGAACGGTGGTTTCAGCGTCGCATGGAAGCCGTACATCCGCGGCGACGCGGTAATCTGCACGATGCGCTCAGCGGACCAGCCGTCGACCTCGGGCTGGGGAAGCTCTGCGTCACTGCGGGGATCCCGGCCCAGCCATTGACAGCCTGCTTGCCACAGGGCAGTGGTATCGGCGGGTGCGAAGTAGACGGCGTAGCGGACGGTCATGGCTCAGACGCAGGTGCGCTATCATAAAAGATTAACAATTTACTTTGGCACAAGCTTTGTCCACGCAACTGATCACGAACGCCCTGGTGGCGAAGGCGGACGAAATCGTCCTCGGCACCGTCGAATTGCACGAAGGCCGCTTTACCGACGTCCAGCCCGGAATCACCAGTCTCGCCGCCGCGGAGGACTGGGGCGGCGACTACCTCATCCCAGGGCTGGTCGAACTGCACACCGACAACCTCGAGAAACAGCTGGAGCCGCGGCCCGGTGTGCGCTGGCCGGCGCTGCCGGCCTTGCTGATCCACGACGCGCTGATCTCCAGTGCCGGCATCACCACGGTGCTTGACGCGATGGGCGTGGGAGACTTCGACGAGAACTCGGTTCGGGCGCAGGGCCTGCAGGCCGCCACTCAGGCGCTGCATCGCGCGCGTCAACAGAACTTGCTGCGCGCCGAGCATCTGCTGCACATGCGCTGCGAGATCGCGTGCGACAACATGCTCGAGGTCGTGACCCCGTTCCTGGACGATCCGACCGTACGGCTGGTTTCGATCATGGATCACACGCCCGGACAACGCCAGTGGATGGACGTGCAGCGCTTCCGCGTCTACACGCAGCGCAACCAGCGCTGGAGCGACGAGTACCTCGAACAGGTGGTGAACGAAAGGCAGCAGATGCAGGCCCGAAATGCGGATCGCAACCGGCTCGGCCTGCTCGAGCTGTGCCGCAGCCGGGACATCCCGCTGGCCAGCCACGACGATACCGTCCCCGAGCATGTGACTGAAGCCGTCGCAAACGGGTTCGTCATTTCCGAGTTTCCGACCACGCAGCAGGCCGCGCGCGCTGCTCGGGAGCACGGGCTGGGCATCGTCATGGGCGCTCCGAATCTGGTACGCGGCGGCTCGCACTCCGGTAACGTTTCCGCGCTGGGATTGGCGCGCGATGGCCTGCTCGACTGCCTGTCGTCCGACTACGTGCCGCACAGCTTGTTGCACGGCGCGTTCCTGCTGCGCGACCTCGCCGGGTGGTCGCTGGCGAAAGGGGTGCGCGCCGTTACACTCACGCCCGCGCAACTCGTGCAGCTCGACGACCGCGGAGAAATCGCGCCCGGAAAGCGTGCCGACTTCGTCCGGGTACGCGAGCTGGAAGGTGTCCCGGTGCCGATGATGACCTGGCGCGAAGGCGCACGCACTGCATAGACCTGTTCTGGTCCCACTGCGCCGGTACGGCTAACATCACCGACTCGAGTGCTCCGCCTCAGAAGGCGCCTGAATATCACGGGAGGCAGGCTCGCGGATGGCTTCGTTTACGCGCGAGGCCTGGGTTGTCGGGTGGGCATTGGCCGAAGGCGTTGCCGGTATGGATTGCCGCGACGCTGTATCGCTTTTAAGCTGCGCGCGCGTACTGGAGGGCTGACGGTGGAAACACGCGAGCGCGCGCTTGGTGGAGAGCGATGACGTAATGCGAATGCCGTGGACAAGGCTAGCAAACCAGTTGCCTTGTCCGCGAGTCGGCGTATCCTGCTGATAATGGTGCGCGTAGCGCAGAGTGCCGATTTGGCGCGGTTGCGGGCGCGGCTCAATGGTGATTTTGGCCGGGCGGTCTGTCGTCACTAGACACGAAGCGGCAGCGGAGAATGGTTATGGTTCAGAGGCAACTTGACGCGTATAAACAAGAGCGCGATACCCGCCGGCGCGCCTACCTAAGCGCGCCCAGCCTAAGGGAGAAGTTCCCACGCGTCGAGCAAGTCGCCCTGGAGCTGACGTTTAGCGACCCCACCGGGATCGGTAAACATTCGCCGCAGACCCATATGCTGGGTCCGGCGGCCAGAGCCTATTTCGAGGTCGCTTGTCCGTGTTCGGCGTGCCTGGCCGGAGGGTTCGATCTGAGCGCGGTGATCTCGGAGATGCTTTCCCGCGGCCGCGGCAAGGTGTCGGGGAAGCTGAGCTGTCATGGCTTGCAAGACCGCGGCCGAACCTGCGAGCATCGTTGTCTGCTGGAGCTCCGCTATCGTGCGACCGCTTCATACGAACCTTCGGTCGACGCTCCGGTACGCGTTCGTGTCGAGCGCCCCACCAGGTTGTCGGCGCGGCGCTGAGGTCGGAAATCCCGTTCCCAGGGCAATCTGGGTCGCGGTGCCATGTTCCAAATCCGAGACATCGATCCGGGATCTGTCCCATGACAAATCCCGTGCAGATCCGAGACATCGACCACATCGTTCTGCGCGTCCGCGACGTCGAGCGGATGATCGACTTCTATTGCACGGTGTTGGGCTGCAGCGTGCAGTGGCGCCGTCCCGAGCTCGGGCTGGTGCACCTCAGAGCCGGGAGCGCGATGATCGATCTCGTCCCGGTGGACGGCCAGCTGGGGAAGCACGGCGGCGCTGCGCCTGGTAAGGAAGGGCGCAACATGGACCACGTTTGCGTGCGGGTCCACCCCTTCGAAGTCGACCAGATCGTGGAGCACCTGGAGGCAAACCACGCGCGCCTGGGCGAGATCCGACCCCGCTTCGGCGCCGAAGGCGAGGGCGTGTCGATCTACGTCTATGACCCCGAGGATAATCTCGTTGAGCTGAAGGGCGCAAAAGCGTGACCGCGGGAACCGCTCCCCGCCGCAAGAGCAACCGCCCACGCAGTACGGCCTCTTCCCGAGCTCCTCGCCTGGCGCGCTAGACCGGTTCGCGCCACCTGCCAGCCTGGTGCCCCGGGAGCGACCGGCAGCGCGTGAGGCACGCATCTTTGAACTGCGCGACTGAAACGGGGCAACAGCGATCGGCAGACCCGCACCGAACCAACTACTTGCACTGATCGTCGGTGGTGCGATATAACTTTTGTGAAGTTTTGATGTCCAACCGTTTAGCCTAAAATAGCAACCGGGGATGATAGAGCTAGGGGCAGGCAAGGCACCCACTTTGCGGCCGGAGCCCGATCCTCCCCAAGCACGATCGCTTCTCGGGGAGGGATAGAGCGATGTTCAATCAGTACAGTTCTGAAGAAGCGCGTTTGCTGCGGCAGCTCCTCACTGACGCGCATGGCCAGATTCGGGAACTTCAAGCCCAGGTCGAGCAGCTGAGCGCAGCGCTGCTCATGCTCACCTTGAGCGACAGGCGGCGCGCGACCGGATTTCACTCCGAGGACGCCCGCGAACGGCGTCGTGAAAGCGCACCCCCAGTCGCGCCGGACAGAGACCGTCGAGGGCGCGGCAGGCAGGCGCCTGCACTGATGCAGTCCGACTAGATCGGCGCGACGCGCCTCCCGCATCGCTGAAACTCAAATCTCCGCAACAAACCGGCTAAGTTCGGTGTACCGGGACGTGCCGCACCCCAAACGACCCTCTCACTTAGCCGGCTAGCGTCTCAGCCAGATCCCCCCCTGCTTAGGGGCCCGCCCTGCACCGATTCCGACGCAGCGAGCCGTCAGTCCATTGTCATGCGGGTTCCCGATCTCATCGAGGCGGTCTGCGTTTGCGGCCTTGGGAAGCCAAGCAAACTGTCGTGAAACGACGACCGGGTAAATAGCCCGGTTTCTGGTCTGCCGCGCTAGACTGTGGCGTCGCGACTTGGAGGCATTCCAGTGGACACGTGGCTCGTTTTCATCCACGACTTTCTCACTGCAGACTTTGTTCGCATGGTGGCGCTCGGCTCGCTCATCGGCGCGCTGCTGAGTGTGCCCATTACGTGGTTCTTCTCATGGTGGTTCTATCGCAGAGCAGCCGATGATCTGCGCGATGCTGCCAATGAGATGAAGCGAGAATCGCAGCACCTGCGGGACTACTTGCGGGGCCTCGTGCTTCTCGAGTCGAAGGGGAGGAAGATAGTATGAGACGCGGCGCCTTTGGCGGCACCGCGCTGTGCTCCAAGACAATGATGAGAGGTTGGGGCGTATCGGCCAAGAGGGCGGAGCCCGCCTCGGCTCCGCCCGGCTCTTAACGGTTCATCAACTCGCCGAACCGCACCCATGTTTTCCCGTCGAAGCGGATGAACTGGACCTGCTCGATGGGATAGAAGTCCGTCGGGCTGGTGCTGATCCGAATGCCCGGGAGCAGCATCGGCACCTCGAAGTCCTTCAGGTTCGCGGCCTCTCGCATGACATTGTCGCGCGTGAGATTGTCGCCACATTGCTTGAGCACCTGCACGAGGGTCTGCGCAGCGTTGTAGCCATAAACGTTGAGGGGGTCCTCGGGGTTGCCGTCCGGGTAGTACTTCTTCATAAACGCGAAATAGTTCCTGGCCGCCTTGTCGTCCTTCCAGGCGGGGTCAGTCGGATCCTTGTAGTAGATGGCCGACACGATCCCGACTGCCTTTTCCACACCGGCCGGTTGGAGCACCGCGGCGATTGAATTCGATACCAGGTTGAGGAACTGGAGAGGCCTCCAACCGGTGTCGTAGGATTTGCGGATCGCCTGCGCGGCAAACTTGGGCGTCGTGACGTTGAAGAAAACGTCGGCGCCCGAACCCTGGAGCGTAACGATCTGCGTGTCCACCGAGGGATCCGTAACCTCGTAGCTGACCTCCGCGACGATCATCTTCGCTGCTTTATCGCCAAGGCCCTCCTTGAACCCCTTTACATAGTCCTTGCCGTAGTCGTCGTTCTGATAAAGGATCCCGATCTTGGCGTCGGGCTTGTTCTGCAGCAGATACCTGGCGTACATGCGGCTCTCGTGCTGGTAGGTTGGCTGCCAGCCCATGGTCCAGGGGAAGTGTCCCGGATCACCCCACTTGGTCGCCCCCGTCGCCACGAAGAGCTGGGGCACCTTCTTCGTATTCATGTACTTCTGGATCGCGGTATTCGGAGGCGTGCCGAGGGTCTGGAACGTGAACAGCACCTCCTCCTCTTCCACCAGCTTGCGGATCTGCTCGACCGTACGGGGCGGGCTGTAACCGTCGTCAAGAGAAATAAGGTTGATCTTGCGGCCATTGATACCGCCCTGCTCGTTGATCATCTTGATGTAGGCCACCTCTGACTTGCCGATGGTGCCGTAGGCCGAAGCCGGGCCGCTGTAGGGCATGGTCTGGCCGATTTTGACCTCGGTATCGCTGGCGCCCGGACCGTACTTCTTGTCGGCGAGCGCCAGACTGGATCCCACCGAAAGAGAGATTGCCAGGACGACAAACAAGCGCAGGATCGCGAACATCTTCTCCTCCTATATTGATTGTTCTTGGGCTGCCGCCTGACTGGGCGCGCGCCTAGCTTACTCCTCGCGGCCACGGCAGGGGGCATGCCAATGCGGCCCGCATACCTCGCCCTAAGCCCGGCTATGATACGAGGGTCCCTGGCAGGCATCCCTATCGGGCATGCCCGTTGCGTTCGGACGCCAGACATCCCATGAGGTAACTCCACCGAGGGGGCGGGCATGTGGATCGTCGGTCTTCTGCTTGGGCTAGTCGTTGGCGGGGCAATCAACGGTTTCGAAGGCGCCCTGCTGGGCGCACTGGTCGGCTGGGCGGTCGGCTATGGTTTCGGCCAGCTGATCCGGGGCCACGATGCGAAGGTACAGGGAGCCGGGCTCGAGTCGCGGCTGGCGAGCGTCGAGGCCGCGCTGCGGGCCCTGGACAGCCGGCTCTCGACCATCGAAGGCAGACCAGTCTCCGAGACTCCGCGGCAGTCCGCGGACACGGTCGCTGACGAGCTCGCTCCATCGCGAGCGACAACCGAACCGGCATCGGCGCCACGGCACGTCGATGCGCTGCGATCGCCGGCGCCCGAGGCATCGGCCGAGCAAACACCGGAGGAACTTCCTCCCGGCGCACCGGAGCCAGGGCCTCGTCCGCCCAGAGCGCCGCGCGAACCATCGTTCATCTGGCGGTGGTTCACGGGTGGCAACACCCTGGTACGGGTGGGCGTGGTCGTGCTGTTCTTCGGCATCGCCTTCCTGCTCAAGTACGCCTACGAACACACGCGCATTCCCATCGAGCTGCGGCTGACCGGAGTCGCCATCGCGGCGGTCGTTTTGCTCGTTATCGGCTGGCGCTTGCGGCTCAAACGGCCCGACTACGCCCTCGCGCTGCAGGGTGGTGGTGTGGGGGTGCTTTATCTGACCGTGTTCGCCGCTTTCCGTCTGTACCAGGTCCTGCCGCCTGAGGCGGCACTGGTTCTGCTTTTCCTGATCGCGTCTCTGTCCGCGGCGTTAGCGGTGATGCAGGATGCGCAATCGCTGGCCGTACTCGGCGCGGGCGGCGGGTTCCTAGCACCCATTCTCGCCTCGACCGGCACGGGCAACCACGTCATGCTGTTCAGCTACTACGTGATGCTCGATGTCGGCATCGTCGGCATTGCCTGGTACCGGGCCTGGCGGCCGCTCAACCTGCTGGGCTTCCTGTTCACCTTCGCGATCGGGACGCTCTGGGGTAGCCGCTTCTATCGACCAGAACTGTTTGCGAGCACAGAACCGTTCCTGGTCATCTTCTTCCTGATGTACCTGGCGATACCGGTGCTATTCGCGCGCCAGCGCGCGCGTCCCGCCGCTTCGCTCGGAGCGCTCCAAGTCCAGAGCTACGTCGACGGAACGTTGGTTTTCGGCACACCGCTCGTCGCCTTTGGACTGCAGACGCAACTCGTGCGCGATATCCAGTACGGTTCAGCCTGGAGCGCATTGGCGCTCAGCTTTGTCTACTTGATATTGGCCCGTTGGCTCTGGTCGCGGCACCGCGACGATCTGCGGCT
>JBGPPC010000141.1:0-10419 GCA_041488355.1 Gammaproteobacteria bacterium | reverse complement strand
TTTAAGTGGGTATGTTGAGGAGTCTATGACTCACAGCAGGCCCGCTGTCCTTTGCGCCTAGCCGGTCGATCCCGGTTAAGCTTCCCACATGCGTGAGCGCATCACCTCGATCGTCTCCACTCTGCTCCGTTCCTCGCCGCTCCGGCACAAGCGGTTCCGGCTCTACTACGTCGGGGCGGTGGGCACGGCGCTCGGCTACACCATGCAGGCCACTGTGGCGGCGTGGCTGATGGCGACGTTGACGCCGTCGGCGCTCATGGTCGCTCTGGTGCAGACCGCGAGCACAGCGCCTTCTTTGCTGTTCGGGTTGATCTCGGGTGCGCTTGCCGATATCGTCGACCGGCGCAAAGTGGTTCTGTCCACCCAGATCCTCCTTCTGGCATCGACGGTCATTCTGGGTGTCGCCACTCTGGCCGGCATGATCGGCCCGGTTTCGCTTCTCCTGCTGACGTTTCTGGTCGGCATCGGATTCACGTTCTACATGCCGGCGCAGCAGGCGCTCGTCAACGATCTCGTGCCACGCTCGGAACTGCCGCGAGCAGTTGCGCTTTCGGCTGTAGCATTCAACGTCGCCCGAACCGTCGGACCGGCGCTAGCGGGAGCGATCGCCGCATGGCTGGGCTCGGGCAGCGCATTGCTGGCGAGCGCGCTGTTCTTCGTCTGGATGGTCGTCGCGTTACGCGGCTGGCCGAACCAGGCGCGGGCACTTCCGGGGGTGCCAGAAACCTTGCTCACCGGCGTGCGCAGCGGCCTGCGCTATCTGCAGCATTCGCCGCCGCTGCGCGCCTTCGTGATCCGGAATCTGAGCTTCGCCGTGTGCGCGAGTGCCCTCTGGGCGCTTCTTCCCGTGATCGCCCGCGATCACTTCGGGCTCGGCGCCGGCGGCTTCGGGCTCTTGCTCGGCTTCTTCGGTGCGGGGGCGGTGGTCGGCGCGCTGTGGATCCCGCGCCACCTGAAGAGGGTGTCTTTGAACACCGTAGTCAGCGGTGGCTATCTCTTGTGGGCTCTCGCGGTGCTCGTGATTGCGTTTGCGCCCTGGGTCATCCTCGCGATCGTCGGAAGCTGCGCGGCCGGCGCCGCCTGGGTCAGTGTGTTCGCGAGCCTGTCGGCAGGAACACAGACCTCTGCGCCGGCCTGGGTCAGGGCGCGGGCGGTGGCGACGAATCTGGTCACGACCCAGGCGAGCCTCGCGGTGGGTAGCGTGGTCTGGGGCGTGGTGGCGTCGGCGGCAGGAACACCAATCGCATTGAGCCTCTCTGCGGGCGTCATGATGTTGCTCTACATGCTGAGCCGCGGCGTGCGCGTCGAGCTGGGCCATGAAGCCGATGTCACGATGGGGGTCGCGCCCCCGGAACTGTCGATTCCGATCGAACCGATGCCCGGCGACGGACCGGTCCTGATCCAGATCGAGTACCGGGTAGATCCTGAGAATCGCAAAGCGTTCCTGCGCGCGATCCGTGCGATCGAGGGCATCCGTCGCCGCAACGGCGCTGCCAGCTGGCGTGTCTACCGCGATCTCGAAGACGAAGAGCGCTTCGTCGAGCGTTTCGTGCTCACCTCGTGGGGGGAATACATGCGCCAGCGCTCGCGCATGACCGTGAGAGACCGGGAGCTGCAGGATCGCGTAACGAAGTTGAATCGGTCAGGCGTAGCGATCCGCGTGTCGCGCTTGATCGGAGTCGGCGAGTCCGAAAGGGCGCTGTAATTAGTTCCCGATCACTTCCCCGAACCGCACCCACTCCTTGCCGTCGAAGCGCTGCAGTTGGACCTGGCGGATGACGCGGTAGTCGGTCGCGCTAGTGTTGATTCGGATGCCTGGCAGCAGCAGTGGCAAATCCAGATTCTTGAGGTTCGCCGCCTGGTTCATCACGTTCTCGCGAGTGAGATCGTCTCCGCACTGCTTTAGCACCTGCACCAGGGTCTGCGCAGCAGCGTATGCATAGACGTTGTACCAGTCCAACAGGTCGCCGTCCGGATAGTACTTCTTCATGAAGGCTCGCCATTCCTTCATCGCTGGATCGTTGTTCCACTGCGGGTCGGTTGGGTCCTTCATGAACCCCACGGTGATCACGCCGACCCCCTTCTCCAACCCCGCCGGCACCATGACCTGGCCGACGGACGATCCGGGCATCGCGACGAACTGGAGAGGCTTCCAGCCGATATCGTATGCCTTCCGAATCGCCTGCGCCGCGAACTTTGCCGTGCTGATGTTGAAGAAGGTGTCGGCGCCGGATGCCTTGAGCGTCACCAACTGGGAATCGACGGTGGGATCGGTCAGCTCGAAGCTGGATTCGGCCACGATCAGTTGCTTGGCCTTGTCCCCCAGCTCGTCATGCAGTCCGTTGAGGTAATCCTTGCCGAAGTCGTCGTTCTGGTACAGCACCGCGATCTTCGCGTTGGGCCGATTCTGCAGGACGTACCGCGCGTAAGTTCTCGCCTCGTTGTAATAGGTCGGCAACCAGCCCATCGTCCAGTGGAAATTCTTCGGGTCGGTGAACTTGCTCGCGCCCGTTGACACGAAGAGCTGCGGGACCTTCTTCGCATTGAGGTATTTCTGCACGGCGGAGTTCGCCGCAGTGCCGTTGGAGTTGAACACCGCCAGGACTTCATCCTGCTCGACCAGCTTGCGCGTCTGCTCCACGGTCCTGGGCGGCGTGAACGCATCGTCCAGCGAAATCAGTTTGATCTTGCGTCCGTTGACCCCGCCCTCCGAGTTGAGCTTCTCGAAGAAGCCCATGTGCACCTTGCCCCCCGCACTGTAGGCCGATGCCGGTCCGCTGTAGGGCTTGGTCTGACCGATCTTGATTTCGGTATCGCTCGCGCCCGAGTCGTACTTCTTCTCGGCGGAGGCTGAAGCGCCGATGAGCGCGAAGGCCACAGCGACGATCACCTGCGGAAGCGACGCAGCTCGCATGCCGCTCATCCCCCGCGCGCGCCCTGCGTGTTGACGTACAGAGAGTAGACGCTCTTGCTCGCCGTCATGAACAGGCGGTTGCGATGCGTACCGCCAAAGCACAGATTGGCGGCGCGCTCAGGAAGATTGATACGTCCGATGAGTCTGCCGTCCGGGTTGTAGATGTTCACGCCGTCCAGCGCCGCCTCGCCCATCCCCCAGCCCATCCACAGATTGCCGTCCACGTCGCAGCGCATCCCGTCGGGCGTGCCGGCGCCCACGTCGATGAGCTTGCGCTTGTTGGCCAATCGCTTGCCGTCCACCACATCGTAGGCGTACAGGTTGCGCGGCGTACCACCGGACTCGACCAGATAGAGCCTCGACTCGTCCGGTGAGAAGCACAGCCCGTTGGGGCGATTGACACTGTCTTCGACGACACTTATCTCGCCGCTCGCACCGTCGACCCGGTATACGTTCATCGGCAGCTCTTGCTCTGCGAGGTAACCCTCGTAGTAGCCGAGCAGTCCGAACGGCGGGTCGGTAAACCAGATGGAGCCGTCAGACTTCACCACCACGTCATTCGGCGAGTTGAGCCGCTTTCCCTCGTAACGATCGGCGATCACCGAGATCGTACCATCGTATTCGGTACGCGTAACGCGACGCGCTCCGTGCTCGCAGGTCACGAGGCGTCCTTGCCGGTCGCGCGTGTTGCCGTTGGCGAAGTTGGAAGGTTTGCGGAAGACGCTCACGGCGCCCGTTTCCTCCTCCCACCTGATCATGCGGTTGTTCGGGATATCGCTCCACAGGAGATAACGCCCGTCGCCAAACCAGACCGGACCCTCGCTCCAGCGGAAACCGTGGGCAATCCGCTCCACAGAGGCGAGATTGAGCCGGTACTTGGCGAAGCTCTGGTCCAGGACCTCGACGGCCGCATCCGGGTAGCGCTGGCTCGGCCGCCACTGCGGTTCATTCGGCTCGGTGCTCACGAACGATTGCTGGTTGTGAGAGTTGTTCAGAGCACCACCTTCTCTACTTCGATCGTATTTCCTGTGATGTCGTCGATTCGGACGCGGACGTGGGCGCCGCGGCGAAGGGCGTTGGTGACGACGGTCCAGACGACGACGGATTCCGTCTCGTCGCGCCTGGCCCCCGCCGAGATCGGCTCGTCCCAGCGCAAACCGGCAGTCTCGGTCGCAAGCTGCGCAAGGCCGATCGCCTCTTCTCGCGAGAGATAGGTTACGACGGGTGTCTCCACTCGGTGAACGTGCTTGCCGGAGTCTCGAAATAGCTTCATGTCACCACCTCTCATGCTCGTTTGGGTCTGTGGTTTTGCCCGGCGGAGCAGAATTCCGGCGCCGAGTAACCCACGCAAGACGGATGGTAATACTAAAGAGGCCGGGATGCTGCCCAGTCCGGGCGCGGGTTACAGGTAGTCCTTCCCCCAGCGCGCGTAGTCGTCGCTGCGCATCAGGCGCTTCATCAGCTCGTCGCTGGCGATGCCTTCCAGACGCTCGACGGGCGTACCTTCGCGCAACGCCTTCAACGTATCGTGGACCGCTCGGACCGCGGCCATAAACGGTTGATGCCCCTGCAGGTAGACACGCACGCCGCGTCCGCTAAGATAGGACAGATCGAGCAGCTCCTTGCCGGGTCCGCCCAGAATCAGCGGCAATTTGATCTCGCCCGCGATCGCATCGAGATCGGCTCGCGTCTTGACGCCAACCAGGAAGATCGCGTCGACCCCCGCCGCCTCGTACGCCTTGGCGCGCTGGATGGCGTCTGCAACGGTCGTAATCGACGCAGCGCTGGTCCGTCCGGCGATGACGAGACCGGGGTCTCGCCGCGCCTCGATCGCCGCGCGCATTTTGCCCGTGCCCTCCTCGATCGATGTGAGTTGAGCTTTGCCCTTGCTGCCGAAGGGCTGCGGCAGCGCCGTGTCCTCGATCGATAGCGCCGCGATACCCGCGGTCTCCAGCTCCTCCACCGTGCGCATCACGTTGATCGCGTTTCCGTACCCGTGATCCGCATCGCACAGCAGCGGCAGGTTGCCCGCCCGGCAGATGCGGTACGCCTGGTCGGCGAATTCGGTCAGCGTGAGTGCGATGATGTCGGGCGCACCGAGGACGGTCAGCGAGGCGATCGAGCCGGCGAACATCCCGACTTCAAATCCCAGGTCTTCGGCAATGCGCGCCGAAATCGGATCGAACACCGACCCCGGATGGACGCACTTCTTTCCCGACAAGACGGCGCGAAAGCGCTCGCGGCGTTCGGACCAACGCGACATGGCGCGGCTCCTTTCAGTTCGGTTTCGTGATGACGGATATTGAGGTATGTTTCGCCCTGCCCGACAAACCTGACCTAGCCGCAACTGCTCGCCTGGCACCGATAAGAGAGGCTTCGAAGGAGGATCCGTGTCAACACAGATCAACCCCTATGCACCTCCGAAAGCAGCAGTGGAAGATGTCAGCGCCGACTTCGAGGCGGAGGCCATTCGTCGGGCACACATCAGCCACGAGGCTTCGATCAAGGGTATCGGGACGCTGTATTACCTGGCCGCCCTCATCGTGGCCCTGGGTACTGGAGCTGCTGTGTTCTCGGCGTTGATGAACAAACCGAGCTTCGTCGCAATGGTGGTTGTCCTCGCGTTGTTCGGGCTACTGGCCGGCGGTTTCTTCGCGATGGGACGCGGATTGCGCAGACTACGACCTTGGGTGCGCGTTCCGACGACTGTCCTGGCCGCGGTCGGCCTGCTCGGATTTCCGCTCGGTACCCTGATCAACGGGTACATCTTGTGGCTGATCCACTCAAAAAAAGGGCAGTTGATCCTGTCTCCCGAATATGCCGCGATCGTAGAAGCAACCCCGCATGTCAAGTATCGAACCTCGCTTCTGGCCTGGATCGCCCTCGGACTTGTCCTGGCCGTGATTGTCGTTGCCATTGTCGTCACACGGTTTCCGCGCTGAAGCGCGAGGTTGCTCCCCATCCGCTAATGGTTATCCCTCGGCACGCCCTTGGTTGTGGAAATCCTCTGATACTTCACCGCCGGCTTCAGCACCATGCCGCGCGACAGCTCGTCGACCATGCCGCGCTGGATCTCCTGCCAAGGTGTCTGATGCTCGGGGATTTTGAAGCCACCCCGCCGCTTGAGCGCGTTGCGCCGCCGTTCGTACTCGGCCTTGCTGATCAGGATGTCCGCAGTGCGCTTGTTCAGATCGATGCGCACGCGGTCACCGGTTTTGAGGATCGCCAGACCGCCGCCGGTCGCCGCTTCGGGTGACGCGTTCAAGATGGACGGCGACCCCGACGTCCCCGACTGCCGGCCGTCGCCGATGCACGGCAGCTCGGTGATGCCCTGCTTGATGAGCGCCGCGGGCGGCTGCATGTTCACCACCTCCGCGGCGCCCGGATAGCCGACCGGTCCAGCACCACGCACGAACAGCAGGCACGTGTCGTCGATCTTCAGCTTCGGATCGTCGATGCGGTGGTGATAGTCCTCGGGCCCGTCGAACACAATGGCGCGGCCCTCGAAGGCGTTCCGGTCTTTGGGGTTAGACAGGTAGCGCTTGCGGAACGCATCCGAGATCACGCTCGTTTTCATGATCGCACTGTCAAACAGGTTGCCCTTCAAGTTGAGGAACCCGGCCCTCTTCTTGAGCGGGTTCTTGTAGGGGTAGATCACGTCGAAGTCCTGCACCGGCCAATTCTTGCAGTTCTCGCCGATGGTCTTGCCGTTGACGGTCATCGCATCGCGGTTGATCTTGCGGGCCTTCATCAATTCGTTGACCACGGCCGGCACGCCGCCGGCCCGATGGTATTCCTCGCCCAGATACTTGCCGGCCGGCTGCAAGTTGACGAGCAGCGGGATCTCGTAGCCGATCTTCTCCCAGTCGTCATTGTCGAGCTTCACGCCGATGTGGCGCGCGATGGCGTTGAAATGGATCGGCGCGTTGGTGGAACCTCCGATCGCAGAATTCACCACGATGACGTTCTCGAACGCCTCGCGCGTCATGATCTTCGAGGGGCGCAGGTCCTCCCACACCATCTCGACAATGCGCTTCCCGGATTCATAAGCGTTCTGGGCGCGCTCCCTGTGCGGGGCGGGGATCGCGGCACCGCCCGGCAGCGACATCCCGAGCGCCTCCGCGAGCGAGTTCATGGTCGAGGCCGTACCCATGGTGTTGCAATGACCCGACGAAGGCGCGGACGAAGCGACCAGCTCGATGAACTGCTCGCGATTGATTTCACCCGCGGCCAGCAGCTGACGCGCTTTCCAAACGATGGTGCCCGAGCCGGTGCGCTCGCCGCGGAACCAGCCGTTGAGCATGGGGCCACCCGACAGCACGATAGCCGGGATGTCGACGGTCGCTGCGGCCATCAGCTGCGAGGGCGTGGTCTTGTCGCAACCGGTGGTCAGCACCACGCCGTCGATAAAATAGCCGTAGAGGATCTCGACCAGGCCCATATACGCGAGGTTGCGGTCGAGCGATGCCGTTGGGCGCTTGCCCGTCTCCTGAATCGGGTGCACCGGAAACTCGAAGGCGATGCCGCCCGCCTCCCGTATGCCCTCGCGCACGCGCGCGGCGAGCTCGAGGTGGTGGCGGTTGCAAGGAGACAGATCCGAGCCGGATTGCGCGATGCCGATGATCGGCTTGCCCGCCTGCAATTCTTCCCGCGTCAGCCCGAAGTTCATGTAGCGCTCGAGATAAAGCGCGGTCATGTCGGGATTGTCCGGGTTGTCGAACCATTGGCGCGATCTGAGCTTCGTCGGATCCCTGGGATTGCTTTGCTTTGCCATGATCTGAATTCTCCTTGGTGACGCTCTGGGTGTCGAACTGGCCGCGCGGCGGATTCTCCTCGAATTCGCCTCGCCACGGAACCATCGGGCGCGTAACGGTAAACGATATCGCCTATCCCCGTCTACGCGCAAGTCGCCAGCGCGGAGGGGCTCCGGAGGCTTATCATGGCGCCGACGTCCGAGGGCACGCGCCGGCTCACCGATCCCATTGCGGGAGCCCACGAAAGCGCCTCAGGACCGGCAACGTCCATCGAAAGGCCTACGCTATGACAAACTCAGTGGTGGTCGGCATAAACAACCGTATAGCCACCGTCACCCTGAACAGACCGGATGCGTTCAACGCGCTCGACCTCGAGATGGGAGAAGCGATGGCCCGCAACCTCGTTGCACTGGGGTCGGATCCACACATCCGGGGGATTGTGATTTCAGGCAGCGGTAAGGCGTTCTGCGCCGGCGGCGATCTCAAGTGGGCCTTGTCCTCGGACACTGGAGTCGCCGCGGCTTTCCACGAGCTGGCCGGCCACTTTCACCTCGCTATCACCGAGATCCGGCGCACGCCGAAACCGGTAATCGCCGCGGTCAACGGCATAGCGGCGGGTGGCGGTTTTTCTCTGGCGCTCGCATGCGACTTCAGGGTGATGGCGAAATCGGCCGTCCTCAGACAGGCCTATACGTCCAGCGGGCTTTGCCTCGACGGGGGCGGAACGTTCAGCCTGCCGAGACTGGTCGGGCTCGCCCGCGCCTTGGAAATCGCGGCGTTCGATCAGCCGATACCGGCGGAGCAAGCCTTGTCCTGGGGACTGGCAACGCGGATCGTCGAAGATGGAACGGCGCTGGCAGCCGGTATCAAGATGGCCGAGGAGCTCGCGCAGAAGTCCCTGAATGCTTTCGGCGCGGCAAAGCAACTCCTGACCGACTCGTTCGACACGTCGTTCGAAACGCAGATCGAGCGCGAGCGCAAGGCACTTTCGGCGTGCGCCGCGCATCCCGAAGGACAGGAGGGGCTAAAGGCATTTACGGAGAAGCGCAAGCCCCGATACGGGTTGATGTAGCAGCTGGAACGTCTACTTCGGTGCGCTCAAGCTTGGGCGATTGCTCGAGCGACACATGAAGATCGACGACGAGCTCGGTACACTGAAACGCACAACTGTAACCCATGTCGCCGGACTTTTCTGTTACCTATGTCGCCGACCACTCACGTCACCTGCCGATCTGTCTCAAGGGGATCATGTAAGCACTGGCAACAGGGATGTTCGGGTTGGTTGCTGACAAGGCCTTCATGTTTCGGTTGCCAATGTACGCACTGACTATGCTGCTGAAGCCAACGCCAGCCTGCGGGTACAGGGTGTAAACCTCAACTTTGTCAGGCTGAGGGTTCCTGTATATGAGCACGAGAGTGATCATGTCCTCCCCGCGGTGAATCTTCGCGGTGTCTCCTGCAATGGGAACAACGAACTCGTAGCGTAACACCGCGACCCTCGCAGAACCTCGAAGGCTAGAAGGGTTTCTCTCAAGCTACGTCGTCACAATCCTCGTACTCTCTTCAGAAGAAATGTTGCCTCTCGGGAAGCAGATGAATTGCGCTTCTTGCGGCCGTGCACTTTGGATCATAAGCACCCCATCAATCACGTCCGTCAAGTACCCGGAGCAATGAACGCGCTTCAAGGTATCTTCTAGACCTTGGGGCTGCTTGATGCCGCAATTTGCGAGTACCTCGTTTGCTGCTTCGTACCCAAAGCAAGTCGCAAAGACCGCCATCATTGCTGTAGCGAGTATGAGGCGCCTAGTAGAAATCCTGTTTGAGGATGGCTAACGGAATGCCGTTCACCGGCGCGCGGAGAACATGCTAGCAAGGCAAGACGACGCTGTTCCGCGCGTCCGAGTGCAACGGCTGGTTAGCCGGCCGTGTGCTCTAGACTGCGGACTGAGATGAGATCCCGGTCGTCTACGTGTCGTAGGTCGTCTGCAGTTAGACTGACCAGCGCCTGCGTCCGCCCAGAGGCCACGACGAACTCGACCTCGAACGTGTTCGGTCCGTAAACTTCAACGATCGCGCCAAGGTCACCCCGACGAAGCCCAGCCTCCGGGACATCTCGTGTCAGGACAACAGTATCGAGAAGCTTGAACATGGTTCACCTCGGAAAGGCGGTGACAAAACGTGGAAATTGCTCTCCGGTGCGCAAGACCCACACGGTCCCGACTGCCGCCGAACGCCCAGATGGTCCGGTCAGGATACCATCGAGTTCGAACTTTCGCCCGTACGGACTAGGCTCTCCGGGCGCTGCCACTCCAGTACGAGCGAGCGCGAGAATGTCGTCTCGCAATACTTCCCAGCGGTCAGCAGAGTACCCCAACGAGACAAAGAAGGCGGCCTTAAAGCGGCCGACTGGATGAGCTGTGGACAGAAGGTAGTCCCGGATCTTGGCGGCATCGACGATCGCCCCCCTGCGTTCGGAAGACTCATGGGTCAGACCGGGCGTCGGACGAGTTCATCGACGGCTAACTAAGGAGGCTGTAGAAAAAGGCCGAGAACAGGCGCGCGGAATGGTTCGACGAAACGAATGCGCTTTTGTTGGTACCCCGGAATGTTGCCGCTGCCGCGCTCTACGATGCGTTCTGCGAGGAGATCGCAGTGCAGTCGACTATCGATGACCAATGTTATCGAATCTCGGCTCATATCGCATTTGAATTTTCAGGCAACTGACTTCGGACTTTTTCTGCAGCCTCAACG
>JBGPPC010000140.1:0-10422 GCA_041488355.1 Gammaproteobacteria bacterium | reverse complement strand
GGACCCACCTCGACCACTTGCGGGCAAATGCTCACGATAAAACGCCCGTCCGACGTGCCTCCCGTCGTGGAGAGTTCTGGGTCGACGCCGACGACCTCCCGGATGGCCACGTTCAACGTCTCCACCAATCGCCCACCCGCCGTGAGGAACGGCATGGCCGACAGCGACCAGGTGAGGCGATAGTCGAGTTCGTGATCGTGCAGCACGGCCTCAAGCCTCCGCTGTAGGCTCTCCACGGTGCTGGCAGTTCCGAAGCGGAAGTTGAACAGCACCGTGAGCTCACCGGGAATCACGTTGCCAGCCCCGGTACCGGCATGGATGTTGGAGATTTGCCAGGTGGTGGGGGGGAAGTACTCGTTGCCGTCGTCCCAACGTGTGGCGGCGAGCCGCGCCAGGGCAGGCGTCGCGAGGTGGATGGGGTTTCTCGCCAGCTGCGGGTATGCGATATGGCCTTGCAGCCCCTTCACCACGAGGGTGCCGGAAAGCGATCCGCGGCGCCCATTTTTGATGGTATCGCCCAACCGCTGCACGCTGGTGGGCTCGCCCACGATGCAATAATCAATACGCTCCCCGCGCGCCTGAAGCGTCTCCACGACTCGTACCGTTCCGTCGACCGCGGCACCTTCCTCGTCCGACGTGATCAGCAGCGCAATCGAACCTCCGTGAGCGGGATGCATGGCAACGAATCGCTCCGCAGCGGTAACGAATGCGGCAAGGGAGGTCTTCATGTCGGCAGCGCCGCGGCCATAGACGAAGCCGTCCCGCTGTGTGGGGGTGAAGGGATCGCTGCGCCACTGATCGAGGGGGCCCGTGGGAACCACGTCGGTATGCCCAGCCAGGCAGACCACGGGGGAGTGGGTTCCGCGCCGCGCCCACAGGTTGTCTACTTGCCCGAAGCGCAGGCGTTCCACTTGGAATCCGAGCGCAGCCAGGCGGGTAGAGAGGATCTCCTGGCAGCCGTCGTCATTCGGCGTGATGGAACGCCGCGCGATGAGCTGGCGCGCCAGCTCGACGGTTGCGGACTCGCTGTGCTGCAGCGCCGACTTGGGGTGCACTTTCGCGGGAACTTCGATAAACCCGGCACACTGCCGGGCACAAGCCGCGATTATACGTGCAGGGAGCGTCCCGTCCCGTCAATTCGGGGTCGAAAATGGTTTGTGGCCAACGGTCGCAGAGATCGCATTTCGAGGTGTGCGAGTCGTCCCACGCATCAACGGGACAGGACGCTAGTTCCCCGCGTTGACGTCGATCTTGAAGTGATCGAACGAAGTGGCGTTGATGTCGGCGCCGCGCGTGACCTTACTGAGGTCGCCTTTGGCGGCTTGCGCCTTCTGCTCGGCGTTGTTCATCAGCCACGCCAGGTTGGTGGCCGAATCGGAGTTGCGCAAGGCCTCGTCCTTGGTAACCTTGCCTTCTGCATACAACTTGAACAGGGCTTGTTCGAAGCTGATCGAACCCGGCGACAAACTTTTCTCGATGGCTTCCTTGATCTGGTCCATCTCGCTCTTGATGATCAGCTCGGCAATGTGCTTGCTGTTGAGCAGGACCTCGACTGCTGCCACCTGGCTGCCGTCGACCGCCTTCACCAGGCGCTGCGAGATGACCGCCTTGAGGCAAACCGCAAGGTCGCTCAGCAAGGCGGGACGTGCGTCGTATGGGAAGAAGTTGATGATGCGATTGAGCGCGTGATAACTGTTGTTGGCGTGCAGCGTGGATAGACACAGGTGGCCGGTCTGAGCGTAGAGCAGTGCCTGCTGCAAGGTGTCTCTGTCGCGAACCTCGCCGATCATGAGAATATCGGGCGCCTCGCGCATGGCGTTGACCAGAGCGTTGTGATAGGACTTTGTGTCCAAGCCTACCTCGCGCTGATTGATCACGCAGCGTTGGTGCTTGAACACGAACTCGATCGGGTCTTCGATGGTGAGTACGTGGCCGCCGCGGGTGGCGTTGCGGTGTTCGATCATCGCGGCCAGCGTGGTTGACTTGCCCGAGCCGGTCGCGCCCACGATGAGCACCAGCCCGCGCTTCTCGATGATCAACTCCTTCAAGATCATCGGCAGGCGTAGCGCCTCGAGGCCTGGGGTCTGAGAGCGCAAATAGCGGATGACGATGGCGACGTTGCCGCGCTGCCTGAACACGTTGACGCGGAAGCGCCCGATTTCCGGAACTGGGAACGAGAGGTTCATCTCCCAGGTGCGCTCGTACTCTTCCTGTTCCGCCGTCGACATGAGCTCATACGCAATCTTCTTGACGGTGGGGCCGTCCAGCACGTCGGAGTTCACCGGCATGATGGTGCCCAGAATCTTGATCGACATCGGCGCTCCAGCCGAGATGAACAGATCTGAGGCCTGCTTTTCGGCCATGAGTTTGAGCACGGGCGTCAGGAACATCGCGGCCTCGCTTGGGCTTAAGTGTCTGGTGAGCTGGCCCGGTCGCGGCAAGCGATCGGGAACCGAAATCGAACCGGATCAGGTGCAAGCAAGTTTCAGGCGCAGTAGACCGGCTCGCGCGTCCGTTGCGCGATGCCGCGTACGAAGGAGTGGTTGCGCGCGCCTGCGCGAGAG
The DNA here is from genome assembly GCA_041488355.1 of Gammaproteobacteria bacterium. Taxonomy (GTDB): domain Bacteria; phylum Pseudomonadota; class Gammaproteobacteria; order Burkholderiales; family SHXO01; genus SHXO01. The sequence goes on along the minus strand of JBGPPC010000140.1, from coordinate 7,858 downwards.
GCTCCGAAACAGTTCCGGCAAACGGGAGTTGCAGTGAGCGCTTTTCGACGTCCCTTGAGGGGGTCTAGTCCCCGCGCAGCAGCTCGTTGATGCTGGTTTTCGCGCGCGTCTTGGCGTCAACTTGTTTGACGATTACAGCGCAATAGAGGCTGTGACTGCCATCCGACGACGGCAGATTGCCGGACACGACCACCGAACCCGGCGGGATGTGCCCGTACGATACCGCGCCCGTCTCGCGGTGGTAGATCTTGGTGCTCTGCCCGATGTAGACGCCCATGGAGATCACCGAACCCTCTCCAACGATAACCCCTTCGACCACTTCCGAGCGGGCACCGATGAAGCAGTTGTCTTCGATGATGGTGGGGTTGGCTTGAACCGGCTCCAGCACGCCGCCGATCCCGACTCCGCCCGACAAGTGCACGTTCTTGCCGATCTGCGCACAAGAGCCCACGGTGGCCCAGGTGTCCACCATCGTGCCTTCGTCTACATAGGCTCCGATGTTGACGAAGGAGGGCATGAGCACAACGTTGCGAGCAATGAATGAACCGCGGCGCACGGCCGCTGGGGGCACGACACGGAAACCGCCAGCCTTGAAGTCTGCAACGCCATAGTCGGCGAACTTGGCTGGCACCTTGTCGTAGTAATTAGTGTAGCCGTCGCGTACCACGGTGTTATCGTCCAGACGAAACGAGAGCAGCACCGCTTTCTTCAGCCATTGATGGGTGGTCCAGGCCCCACCGGTTTTTTCCGCCACGCGCAGCGTTCCTGCGTCGAGCTGTTGGATCACCTGGCGCACGGCCTCGCGCAGTTTGGGGTCGGCCGAGGCGGGCGAGATTCCGGCGCGGTTTTCAAAGGCGGTTTCGATCAGCTGCTTGAGTTCGGTCATGGGTGCGCCTTGATCGCTGATTGAGGTGTTTCTTGCAGGGTGCCGAGGTAGTCGCGCACGCGTCGAGCCGCTTCCAAGCACTCGGCCAAGGGCGGAACCAGAGCAACCCGCACGAAGTTGCGGCCGGGATTGATGCCCCGGGCTTCACGTGCAAGGTAGCTGCCGGGCAGCACGGTAACGCCATGTTGGGCATGGAGCGCGCGCGCGAACGCGATGTCCGACACCGGGGTATGCAACCACAGGTAAAACGCGGCTTCCGGCATGGACACCGGTGTGACTTCTCCCAGAAACCCGGTGACTTGAACAAACTTTTCCGCGTAAAGGCGGCGATTCTCGATCACGTGCGCTTCGTCTCTCCATGCGACGGCGCTGGCCGCCTGAACGGCGGGATTCATCGCACCGCCGTGATAGGTCCGATAGAGGAGGAACTTGGCGAGGATGGCAGCATCTCCCGCTACATATCCGGAGCGCATGCCGGGTACGTTGGAGCGCTTAGAGAGGCTACCGAAGGCCACCAACCGAGGATAATCCGCACGCCCCAGCTGCTGTGCCGCTTGCAGACTGCCGAGCGGCGGTCGCGCCTCGTCGAAATAGATTTCCGAATAGCACTCGTCGGACGCGATCACGAACCCGAAGCGGTCGGACAGCTCGAACAGGCGGCGCCAATCGTCGAGGGTCATGACGTCCCCGGTTGGATTGGCCGGCGAGCATACATAGATGAGCTGGACGCGCGCCCAGCTCGACTCGGGCAGCTGCTCGAGGTCCAACCGCGGGCCGTGCGCACCGAGATTCAGGAATTCCGCCGCGGCTCCAGCCAGCAGCGCCGCGCCTTCATAGATCTGATAAAACGGGTTGGGCATCACCACCGTCGCACCCGGCCGGCTCGCATCGACAACAGCCTGGGCGAAGGCAAACAGCGCTTCGCGGCTGCCGTTCACAGGTAGTACTTGTTTGGCCGGATCCAAGCTCGTCAAACCATAACGGCGCGTCAGCCATTGTGCGATCGCCTCGCGCAACGCTGGGCTGCCGCTGGTCGGTGGGTAGGAGGAGAGCCCGTCCAGATTCTCGGTCAACGCGCGCTTGATGAAATCCGGAGTCGGATGTTTGGGTTCTCCGATAGAAAGGTTGATCGGTCGCAAGTCCGAGCGCGCGCTGAGGTCCTGGAGCAGCGCGCTGAGCTTCTGGAACGGATACGGCTGCAGTCGATCGAGATTCGGATTCATATCATCCGCGTGTGCTGGATTGAGGCGTAAACTGCAGCACGTCTACCACCGGATGTGGCTGCCATGCGGCGTGTCGGTGCTCGGCTACAACGGTGGTGAAGATTCCGCCGCGCACGTAGAACTTTGCGGTGATCCGCATAAAGCGCGGCTTTGCCGCTGTCACCAGGTCGTTCAAAATACGATTGGTGACGGCCTCATGAAATGCACCTTCGTTTCGGAAGGACCAGATGTAAAGCTTGAGGCTCTTCAGTTCGATGCAGGCCTGGTCCGGGATATAGTCCAGCAAGAGGGTGGCAAAGTCCGGCTGGCCGGTCTTGGGACACAAGCACGAGAACTCGGGAATCTCCATGTGAATGTGATAGTCCCGCTCCGGACTCGGGTTGGAGAAGGTTTCAAGGTTTGCTGCAGGCCGGGTTGCCATTATCCACGCCGTGACGATTCGGTTAAAATACGGACGCGCTTGGGTCGATAGACCCAGGCGCTTGTTTTATCGAAGTTTCCGGCAATTATAAACCTTTACTTCGCTTCTCAAATTGCGCCTTTCTCACATCAAGCTGGCTGGGTTCAAGTCCTTCGTCGACCCTACCCACATTCCCGTTCCAGGGCAGCTCGTCGGCGTGGTCGGCCCGAACGGATGCGGCAAGTCTAACGTCATAGACGCCGTCCGGTGGGTATTGGGCGAATCCTCCGCCAAGCATTTGCGTGGCGAGACCATGCAGGATGTGATCTTCAACGGATCCGGAGAGCGCAAGCCTACAAACCGGGCGAGTGTGGAACTGGTGTTCGACAACAGCCTGGGCAAGGCAGCAGGAGCGTGGTCCAAGTACGCTGAGATCTCAGTCAAGCGCGTGCTCGAGCGGGACGGCGAATCGGCGTATTTCATCAACAACCTCCATGTCCGCCGCAAGGACGTAGCAGACATCTTCCTTGGGACGGGACTAGGCGGTCGCGCCTACGCCATCATCGAGCAGGGAATGATCTCGCGCATCGTTGAAGCGCGGCCCGAGGAGCTGCGCACATTCCTGGAGGAAGCGGCGGGCATCTCGAAATACCGTGAGCGCCGACGCGAGACGGAGTTGCGCCTCACCGATGCGCGCGAAAACCTGGCGCGCGTGGACGACATCGTTCGTGAGCTCGCCAAGCAGATCGAACACTTGGACGGGCAGGCGCAAGTCGCCACCCGGTATCGCGAGCTGGAGAGCGCGCTCAAGCTCGCACAGCAGTTGCTATGGCTGCTGCGCAAGCAAGAAGCTGTCAACCAGCGCGGGCGGGCCACGCGGGATGTGGAGCAAATCGGTCTCGAACTCGAAGCCGAAACGGCTCGGTTGCGCGGGCTCGAGGCGAGCCTCGAGCGTTTGCGCGAGGGTCACTATTCGGCCTCCGATGCCGTGCATCAGACGCAAGGTTCGGTGTATGAGGTGAACGCCGAGGCGGCCAGGCTGGAGCAATCCCTGGGACATCTGCGGGACAGCAGGCGACGGGTAGAGAGCCAGATGGCCGGGCTCGAGCTGGAGCGTGAGGAAGCGCATGGACAGGACCAGACCCTGCGCGAGGCGCTTTCTGCGCAGCGTGCCGCGCTGGAGGAAGCGCGCCTGCAGCGAGAAGCTTGCGATGCCCAACATGAGGCCGCGGAAGTCGCGTTGCCCGACGCCGAAAGCGCGTTTGCACGCACCCGCGACGACGTCGAGCAGTTGCAGCACGACGCCGCGCGCTGCGCGCAGGCCATCGAAGTCGAAGCCACGCGCCAGGAGCACGCAGAGAAGCTCCTCGCCCAGCTTGCCGGCCGATGTCAGCGCCTGGAGCAGGAGCGGGTGGGACTGAAGGACGCCGAGCCCGAAGGATTGGAGCAGCTCGGGCGCGAACTAGCGGATCTGGATCATCGGTATCAGGCGCGGCGGGCCGCGCTCGACGGCGCCGAAGCGGATCTGCCCGCATTCGAGCAGGCGCACCGGGCCGCGGCGGATAGCGCGGATGCCGTTGCGCGCGACTTAGGTGCGCTTGAGGCGCGGTGTACGGCCCTGGAGCTACTCCAAAAACAGGTCAGCCGCTCGGGCGAGATGCATGCGTGGCTGGACAACCAACAGTTGGACAGATTGAGCCGCCTGTGGCAGGGCATCCGCGTCGAGGCGGGTTGGGAGGATGCAGTTGAAGCAGTGCTGCGAGAGCGCCTGAACGGAATTGCGCTCGACAACCTCCAGCGCGCTGCCGAGTGGCTTGACCAGCCACCTCCGGGGAAGGTCTCCTTCTTCCAGAAACGCGAGGGCCCGCCGTCGGCAAGCGAGTTGGCCGGCCGCCGGCCCCTGCTCAGCTATATCACTTTCACGGATCCCGGCGACGCGCTGGTGTTGTCCGACTGGCTCGATCGTGTCTATGTCGTGCCGGACGCGGCCCAGGGTCTGGCCGAGCGCGCAAGCCTTCCCCCCGGCGCGGTACTGGTCTGCCCGCAGGGGCATGTCTTCACGCGCAACAGCGTTAACTTTCACGCGTCCGACTCGGAGGTGCACGGGATCCTTTCCCGTCAACGCGATATCGAGCAACTACGCGAACGCGAGCTGAAACTGCAGGCGGACGTGGCCGCGGAACGCGCCAGAGCTGCGGCGGCCCAGTCTGAACTCGAGCAGCGCCGCGCCCGGGCGCTGGGGCTGCGCGAGGAGGCCGAACAGCTGCAGCAACAGAGGCACGACCGGCAACTGGATCATGTCCGGCTATCCGAGGAGGCTGAGCGTGGCCGCCTGCGCCACCGCCAGATCGTGCAGGAGCTCGATGAGATCGCGGCGGAGTCTGAGCGGGAGGCGTTGCAGCAGCGGTCGGCCACGGAGCGGCTGCTCGAGCTGCGATCCCAATCCGAGGACCTGCGCCAACGGCTGGAAACTGCACGCGTGCGTCATCAGGAGGCTTCGCGCGCCCTCGACGGCAGACGCGATGCGGTGCAAGCGGCCCAGCGCCAGTTTCAAGAAGCCAGCTTCAATGAGCGTGTGGTCATCCAAAAGATCAGCGATCTGGAAGAGAATTCGAAGAGACTGTTCGAACAACAGGAGCGTGCCTTTACGGCGCTAGATCAGTTGAGAGGCGAACTCGCGAGTATGGATGAAGCACCGATACGGGCGGAGCTCGATCGGGCGCTGGCGCTGCGGATCGAGCGCGAACGCGCGCTCGCGCATGCGCGGGAGGCCCTAGAGGATGCCGATCGGTCGCTGAAGGATGCTGAGCAACAACGGTTGAGCTGTGAGCAGCGCCTTGCTCCGTTGCGCGAGCGCCTGGGAGAGTTGCGACTCAAGGAGCAGGAGGCGCGTTTGGCGGAAGAGAACTTCGCTTCCCAACTGAGTGCCGGCGGTGCGGACGAGACGGTGCTGGTCAACAGACTGGAAAAGGGCATGCGCCCCAACGCGCTGCAGGCTGAGATCAACAGACTGGGTGAAGAGATTGCGGGGCTGGGCGCCGTCAACCTCGCTGCCCTCGAGGAACTCGAGGCGGCTGGCAGCCGCAAGGACTATCTTGACTCCCAGTTGCGGGATCTGCGTGAGGCGGTTGATACGTTGGAAAATGCCATCCGCCGTATCGATCGCGAGACCCGGGCGCGCTTGCAGACCACATTCGACCAGGTCAACGACAATCTGGCGCAGATGTTTCCCGCCCTATTCGGAGGCGGCGAAGCCCGCCTCGCTCTGACTGGCGAGGAGATCCTCGATGCCGGGCTTCAAATCATCGCCCGCCCGCCGGGGAAGAAGAACAGCTCGATCCACTTGTTATCCGGTGGCGAGAAGGCCCTCACCGCCCTGGCGCTGGTGTTCTCGCTGTTCCAGCTCAACCCCGCTCCGTTCTGCCTGCTCGACGAAGTCGACGCGCCGCTCGACGACGCCAATACGGAGCACTTCTGCAGCCTGGTCCGCAAGATGGCGCAGCAGACCCAGTTCATGTTCATCAGCCATAACAAAATCACGATGGAAATGGCCGAACAGCTGATTGGCGTCACCATGCCGGAGATGGGCGTGTCCAAAGTCGTGGCGGTAGACATCGAAGAGGCCCTGCGGTTGAGGGAGGAGGAGGCAGCCGCGTGAGCCAGGGAGCAGGGGCCGGCGCAACGCGGAGCAGGGGCCCCATCTATGGGGATGCGACCGTGGAGCCGGCCGAGGCGCGTCGCCCGCCGGCCCTCGCGCGTCTACGGGGTCACATCCCAGAGGGAACCCTGTTCCGCCCTCCGACGCGCCCGCTTTGCGGGGATGCGACCCAGGGGAGCGCGGCCAGACGCCGACACCCCGGTGATGGGTTAGGTCGCGACTCCGAAGAGGCGGCCGCGTGAGCCAGGGAGCATGAGCGATCTGCAGATTGCACTGACGGCTGTCGGTGCGCTGGTGATCGCCTGCGTGATCGCCTACAACCGCATCCAGGAAACGCGGTTCCGCCGCCGCGCGCAGGAGAGCTTCAGCGGCGACCATGGCGACGCGCTGCTTGATCCGTTGGGCGGCAACCGGGAGGACCGCATCGAGCCGCTGCTGATGCCCGCGCCAGCGGAGGCCGAAGAGCCAGTCGATGCTGGAGACGCGCGCCCGGGACGCGTCGAGCCCAGCGGGGTGCCTGCCGCGCCGGAGAACACCCGGGAGGAGTCTGCTCCGATTGAGTATCCGGCCGTCGTCGCTTCTGGAGGCAACCTGCAACGCTCGGCGTTGCGTCAACTGCTCGACGCCCTCGATGGGTCGGGGCGGCGGGCGCAGGTAATGGCCACCGTCGGCGACGGGGACTGGGTCCCGCTCGCGAATGCTTCCGACGGCATCAGTCAAATCCGGGTTGCACTCCAGCTTGTTGATCGGCGCGGGCATGCCACCGAAGACGATTTGACTGCCTTTCTCGGATTGGTCACGCAATGGGCGCAAGGTGTCGGGGCAACTGTGCAGGCGCCCGACTTCAAACCCTACCTCGAGACCGCCAAGGACCTAGACCGGTTTTGCGCCGACGTAGACGTGGTCGTCGGGTTGAACGTGATCCCGGCCAACGGGGAACCCTTCTCCGGTACGAGGCTGCACAGTTGCGCGGAGGCCGCTGGGTTCCGCCTTGAGAACGGAACGTTCCGCCTTGAGGACTCGAAGGGCAATCGGCTGTTCAGCTTGGAAAACCAGCACGGCGAGCCCTTCGATCTCGATCGACTCGAAACTGCCGTGATCAGCGGTGTGACGTTGTTGCTGGACGTGCCTAGGCTGGAGCACGGCGTGAAAGTTTTCGACCGGATGATCGATGTCGGAGCCCAGCTTGCGAGCGCTCTGGGCGGCAGGTTGGTAGACGACAACGACGCGCCGGTTACTGAACCTGGCCTCGAGCAGATCCGCGCTCAATTGCGCGGAATCTACGCCGCAATGGAGGCCAGGGGCATCCAGGCTGGCAGCCGCGTAGCGCTACGCCTGTTCTCCTGAAGTTGAGTTGGGGATTGCAGCCTGTGCGGCGGTATCCTGATTCGTGCGACCAGAGGCTTGTGACACAAACGCGCGCTTGCCTGGGGCGCTCGCCTTTATGAAGCCTCCACGGGACGCCGCGGCTCGCGTTGCCGAGCTGCGGCGCGCAATCGGGCACCACAACTATCTGTATTACGTTCAGGATCAGCCGGAGATCAGCGACACGGAGTTCGACCGCCTGTTCCGCGAGCTGCAGGAGTTAGAACGACGCTATCCCTTGCTGGTGACGCCCGATTCGCCTAGCCAGCGGGTGGGTGCCAGGGCCGAAAGCGAGTTCGCAGCAGTCGCCCATGCGCTGCCCATGC
>JBGPPC010000139.1:0-10499 GCA_041488355.1 Gammaproteobacteria bacterium | reverse complement strand
TCTGGTCCAGCCCGCCGTCCTTGAACGCCGCGATGCGCTTCTCGGTGAGGCCGACGCCGGAGGTGAGCAGGTTGGTGTAGTAGCCGAGGCGGTGTGCTTCGGCAACCATCATCTCCACGTCGTCGCGCACCAGCGGTTCGCCGCCCGAGATGCCGAGCTGCACCGCGCCCAGCTCGCGCGCTTGGCGCAGCGCGCGCAGCCATTCGTCTGTGGTGAGCTCCGGGCCTGAGCGCGCGTAGTCGACTGGGTTGTAGCAATAAATGCAGTGCAGCGGGCACCTGAAGGTGATCTCAGCGTTGAGCCAGAGCGGGGGTTTCACTCTAATCTCACTCGCTTTGCCTGGTGCGAATCCAACCTTTTCCACGAGCCACCTCTAGAAAATTCACCGCGTCTTGCCGCAGGTCCACCCCGGGAGAGGCCTGCTGCGGCTTTTGCACGATGCCCGCCGCCGTGGTCTTTCCGTCGACCTCGCGCGGCTGTGCGCCAATGCTTGCGCTGCGCACGCCATTACAGTTGCGCAATTACAATTCCGACGGGGAAACCGCCGCGGGCTTGCCCACCCCAGACACGCACTCGCATCTTCGCGCGCTCTTTGTCTGGGTCTGGTTCCAAAAACAACGAAAGCCCCAAACAGGGGCTTCCGTCTGGTCCGCTAACAGGTTTCTGCCGCCAAGCCGAGGCCTGGCGGGGACGAAACTTAGCGGTTGGCGATGTACATCGTCACTTCGAAACCGAAACGCATCTCGGTGAATTCAGGCCTGGTCCACATGGTCTTCTCCAATAGGGTTAATTGAATATTGTGCGGTCAGATTGAACCGCCCTTGGTCAACCCTATCAACGTCGGTGGCCGGGACCCGAGCAACTCGGGCTACGCCACTATCAGCGGGTAAAGTCGAATGATCCATCATCCGCCACTTCGCGCGGGATTCCTACACACAAATCAGCAAATACGCCTAGTGATTATCATGAATTTGGGCAATAGGAAGTACGGAACAGGCCAGTTACTTGCCCATCTCCGCAATCGATTCAATCGGTGCGCACCAGCCGCACGATGAAGGGCCGCTCCTGCCCTGGTGATGGGGATTCACGTGCCGCGAGACTTGCTGCTGCGAGCCGATGAGGTTCTGCCGCGAGGGACCATAGCAGTATGATGTTCCTGAGCCGGTCAACGCGGTTTGATGCAGCGCAAACCGGATGATCACGCTGAACTGGGAGGACAACGGGATACGTGCCAGCCGCAAGCGCCGTTTACCCGTATGACTGCTCTTCGCTGGACACCGAAGGCGGTGAAGGTCGGCTTCTCTAGAGCGCGACAGGCAGCAACGGGTCGCGTCCAGCTAATCAAGGCACCGAAGCAGCCTCATCCTGTCGGGCGCGCCGGCAGGATTTCAACCACGAGAGTGCGGCGTCCCGAAATTCAAGCCTCGGACCTCTCATATGCTCCGGCGCGGAGACATCAGGGAACCGGCGATCGGCAGCACCATGGAGCGTGGCGAAAGCCGACCCGAGATGGCATTGATCTTGTTCAATACGCCGGGGATCACCACACGGCGACCGGCTTTGAGACCGCGGTAGCCTATACGCGCTACCCGCGCCGGGGTCATGACCGGCAGCATGGTGCTCTTGAACAGTGCAGTGCCTTCGGCTTTGGCCACCTCGGCAAACTCTGTGGCGGTGGCGCCAGGGCACAACGTGGTGACGGTAACGCCGGTGCCTCGAAGTTCGTAGGCGATCGCCTCGCCCAGGCTCAGCACATACGCCTTGGTCGCGCAATACACCGCCATCCACGGACCCGGCTGGAATGCGGCGGTAGAGGCGACAAACATGACCTTGCCGCGGCGCCTGGCCACCATCGCGGGCAGCAGCAGCCGGGTGAGCTCGGTCAGCGCGACGACGTTGACCTGCAGCATTTCGCTGATTCGGACCGGGTTCGACTCGACGAACGAACCGTTGGCGCCCAGGCCCGCGTTATTGATCAGCACGTCGGTAACCAAACCCCGCGCCTCGAGCTCCCGCGCCAGGCCGGCAGCAGCGCCGATTTTGCTCAGATCGGCGGCGATGACGGTGGTGTTGGCGCCGTCAGCCTTGAGTTCCTCAGCCAGCGCCCTCATGGGTTCGACGCGGCGCGCGGCCAGCACTAGATCGTGGCCGTCTCTGGCCAGCTCGCGCGCGAGGCAGGTCCCGATGCCGCTGGACGCGCCGGTAACCAGCGCAATCGGACGAGTGGTCGTGGTCATAATCATGACTTTTGCCAAGCGCCAGGGAATGGGCCGGCTGCCGTAGCTCTGTTCCTAAATTGCATGCATTCAGATTTGTGCCCGTAAATCCTTCGGGCTGTTTGGCATATTGCTCGGGAACGGCATCCACATCATCGCAGGTTGATCACGGTCATCGCCCCCTCCGCCGGGACGGCAAATTTTGCGTCGTCCCAGGTCGGTGCGCGCTTCTGGGGTCTGGGATCGTTCGACATCCCCCAGGGCTCGAGCGGCGTTCGACTAAAATTCATATCGAGCCGATTGTTGGCGTTGCGATCCTGGAACACAGCCACCGCATACTCTCCAGGTTTTAGATCCGTAAAGTGGATGTGTACCACCTTTGCGGCCGCTGGAGCGGAAACCCTCTGAGCAGGCGGGCGAGGGAAGTCCTCCTCGCGCGTGAAGACGCCAGTGCTGATCTCGCCGCTGGAGGAGATCATCGCGCGCACCTCCAAGTCCAGCGAGAAGTCCTCCGCGTTGTCGAACAGTGCGGCGTGGATGTCCCCTCCCAGTGGTTTGACGCCGCGTATCTCGACCTCGAGGTCGGCTGCCTGGACCGATGCAAGAAGCATGAACAGGAGTAACGCGACCGCCCGGCATCCCAGTCCACAATGGCGCCTTTCCCCAGCTGCACCAAGTCCCTCGTGCGTCGCTTGCATTTGCGGCCTCCTTCTCAGTCGACTTCGGGATCACCGAGAATGCTCTCGCTCCTTACTTCAGACCATGTCTCAGCTGCGCATGAAGGTTGAGCCCCAAAGGTTCAGCGTGCGTTCTTCGTGCTTCCAGGACCGTTTCACCACCTCGTCGGGCATGATTTCCAGCTCGGCGGAAATCTCGATTAGGTAGCCCTGCGGGTCCTTGATCATGAAAAAAAGATTGTTCCCCGGGCCGTGCCGTCCCGGTCCCCACCACAGCTTGATGTTGAGCCTCGCCAGATGGTCTGCCCAGTCCCGGATGTCGTTCCAGCAGGTGGTCTCGTAGCAATGATGGTCGGGCCGCGTCTCCGGGCAGCGGAACACGGCGAAACTGTGGTGTTCGGGGTCGGAGCGGAAGAAGCCGGCCGTTGGCTCGCCTGATGCGTCATCCTCCAAGACGTAGTCCGACACCACGAACCCCAAGCCCTCCTCGTAGAAGCGCAGCATTGCAGGAAGGGCGGTGGAGGCGACTACCACGTGCTGAAGTCGGCCCGGCAGTGTCGCGGCGGCCCCTGGTTCGGCTTGCTTGGTGACTGGAAGGTCAGCGCGCGGGAGTCCGAACACAGCCAGACGTCCGTCGGGATCGAGCACTGCGAATGCTCCAAGCGCAAAGACTCCAGTCGGGCTCGCGAGCGGTTTTACCCCTCGGCTGATGACATGGCGGCGGAAGGCGTCGAGCTGATCGTCCGTCTTGAGTCTGAACGCCATGAAGGGCTGCGTTCCGGGCCGCCCTCGCCCGATGAGGATCCTTCGACCCGGCGCCTGCATCAGAACGCTGCCATCGTCCAGCTCTGTCGGAATCATGCCCAGAGCGTTGCGATAGAAACTAATCACAGGCATCGGATCGCCGCTATCGATGCGGATGTGGTCCAGTTGCGCAGGCCATAGTGGGCTTCTATCGAGCATTGCGTTTCCTCCGGGCTTTCTTACCCTCTCCCACCGGGAGAGGGTGGCGCTTGCGCCGGGTGAGGGTGAATTGCGCTACTCGCGCTGGCTTTTTGCGCAATTCTGAACAGTCCCCTGAATACTCCCATCTGCGGACAGTGCATCAGCTGAGCTCTCTTTGGGTGAGTCCGCGCCGAGCAGCCGCCTTCAGCGAGCCGCGCCCCGCACTCGCCACAGAACTTCTGGGCGGAGTCGTTCTCATGCTGGCAGCGTAGGCAACGCATTAAAGCGGCGCTCTCGGCGGAAGCAACTCGGGGTGCACGGACTCAAGCCACGCTAGGAAAGCATCCCGCAGACTGCTGGGGGTGCGGACTAGCGCCTCCACCTCGGTGGCAGAAGGTTCAAAGCTTCCCTCGTACAACCCCGCGCTCCGGTTCTTTCGAAAAGTCTCGAGCAGCCGGATCGTCTCCTTCGGGGTTCCAAGCGACTGGTCCAAAGTTTGAATTGCCAACGACTGGTGCCCCGCGTGCGATGTCGCGCGGTAGCCATTCGCTCTCAACGCGGCAAGACCCAGCTGCAGAGCGGCTTCCCAAGCCAGATCGAAGCGACTGTCCAAGCTGATGGACCGAGCCTTGCTGTCTGCGAGCTTGCGATCGATCATTGGCAATGAAGCGGCCGATCTCTTCTCGATCCGTAGCCTCCCGCTCGAGCCCGCGGCCAACAAGGTCAGCGAGGCTCATGCAACTCTCCCAGGACCATGAGCTTAGGACCACGGACGATGGAGGTCAAAAACCGATCGCGGGCCTTGAGCCGAGCAGCAAATTCCTTCGGCGAGAAGAGGCGGCGGCTGATCTCGCGTTGAATCCGTTGCTCCACGGGTCCGAGGCGCTCCACCAACTCCGCCATATCGACACCGCCGACAACGAGTAGATCGACATCGCTGTTGGTTCGGTTCTTTCCCTTGGCGGTCGAACCATAGATAAAGGCAACCGCGATATCGTCGGCGACCGGGGCAAGCGCCTGGCGCAACAGTTCGGGCGCGCCGCTCGTTTTCTCCACGATCGCACGCAGCTCCGTGTAGATTGGGTGGTTCGAGTTGGCTCGGTAATTGATCCGGTTCCCGCTCTTCGCCCGCAGGATGAGGTCGGCGCGCAAGAGGCTGCCCAGCTCATGCTGGAGTGCGCCAGCGCTGATGCTGGTGATGCGCGCGATCTCGCGTAGGTAGAATTCGCGCTCTGGATGCGTGAACAGCAGCGCGAGCACCGCCTGGCGGGTCTTGCCGAACAGAACGGAAGCAGCAGAATCGGCCATGGGTTGTATCGGGATTTAGAACGAATGTACTAGAAACTAGGACAATCGCCAAGCCGTCTGCCCGGCGCACCGATCTCGGTGCTGAGATAACACGCGAATACCTCTGCGGGCAGACGGCCCCGTGGTGCAAGAATCATAGTCAACATCAGGGGAATCCCCCTGAGCAGCACAACCCGACTGCGCGCGCATACTCATGCCCAGCAGCACATGACGTCATCCCAATAAGACGCAGGTCCTACGAACCTGCGCGCGCAGTCGGGTTCGGAGTCGGCTCGCCGATCTTGCGGAGCGTGTTGCGGTCCGTGTGGTGGAAAGGCTCAGGACGATCGTGCACGAGCAGAATCGTGTCCTGCTCGTAAGACCAAGTGCCGTCAGGATTGATGGTGACGCGGATCCGGTACTCGGTCGTTTGGAACGCGTACTCGAGGAACGGGTTCGAGCAGATGCCATTCACCTCCGAGCCGCGCTGCGCGGCCAGCTCGAAGCTCTTCGCGTCGGGGCTCGCCTTACCGATCGCCATTGCGATCTGACCCCGGGGTATCGCGAGCGTCTGCAGGAGGGTCCCGGTCGCCGGCTCCCACAACCAGTAGCCAACCTGGTCGTGGAAAGTCTCGACGTCGTCCGGCTTGACGATGCGGGTGTGGTACCGCAAGCCGTAATAGAGCTGCGGGCCGTTGGTCTGCGCGTCGATCGGCTGCAACTCGATGCGCTCGATGTACGCGTTCTTTTCGGTTCCTTCCTCCGCCGGATGGACATCCAGACCTCGCTGCCCCTCCCAGATGCCGGCGAGCGGCGTGAGAGGACCCAGGTTTCGCAGGGTGTGGGGATCGGGTTCGGGTTCGGTGAAGATGTCCTTCGGAAAGGGCTGCATGACGTTTTCCTTACGGGTTCTGATGCAATGAGAGCGTTTCCCGCAAGGGTAGGTGAGGGGCGCGGGATTGGCAATGGGTCGCGCCGTCGCTATGCCCCTCACCCTAGGGGAAAGTGGTCAGAACGAAGGGAACTGCGCCAGCTCCTTTCTCGCCACGCTGACCCAGGCCTGTTCTTCTTCGTGCTTGACATTGAAGCGCTTGGCGTGCGTGAGGGCGTCCTGAAACACGCTTCGCGCTTGCGTTTCGTGGCCGAGCCGCTTCAGGAGCTGACCATACCGAATCTTCGCTTCCAGGCCGACCGCCGTATCGGCGAGGCGCTCGTACTCGTCCAGGGCAGATGTGTCTTCGCCCAACCCCTCCAGCACTCGCGCATGTAGCAGCGCGACATCGTTCTCGCGGAATTTTCCGTGTTTGGCTTGCAACTCTTCGGTGATCACGCGCGCTTGCGCGAAGTCGCCGGCTGCGGCATACGCTCGCGCCAGGCCCAGGGCGAGATCGGAGTCGTTGGCGTGGGGGCCGGTCCTCGTCTCTCGATACAGATCGATGGCTTCCTGCGCGCGGCCGGAACGGAGCCACTCTTGCGCGAGCGCCACTTTATTCTCGACGGTGGGGGCAATCTCCATCGCTTCCAGGCAGCGCCTGAGGTCCTTGTCCGGATTCAGTGCTCGGGCGATATCGCGAGTCGCGCGGTTAGCGACGAGATGCTCACGCGACCCTGGGAAGATCTCGAGGAAATAATACGCGATGCATCCCACGACCGAGGCGCCGAGGATGACATAGGCCCACCAGGATGGCCGCCCGGTCTTGAACACGTGGTAGACGAAGCAGCACTGGACGATGAAAGTCAGGATGATCAATGGCATAGCCCCTCCGAGGACGGGTCGACGCCATTTTCATTGCAAACACCATACCCGGCTTAGTTCTACGCAGCAGTGTCCGCTACGCGCGGGGTGCCGCGGGTGGAGCGCGGTGCTGCTTTTCTGGTAGTCAGCTGGAATCATTGAGCACTTCGAGCGCGAGCGCCGCAAGGCGCGCTCCAACCGCGGGCGCGAACTTGAAACCGTGGCCCGAGCAAGCCGAGCCCACCACGATGCGTCCGCGCCGCTCGAGCACGAAGCTCTCGTCGGCCGTCGAGGTGTAGAGGCAAGTCCCAACCTCGACCGGATGTGGGTCGGCGAGGGCGAGGTGCTGGGCGGCCCACGCCGATATCGCTTCGGCGGTGCCCGGGTCGGGTTCGACCTCGGCGCGCGGATGGACCTCCGGCCCCCAGTGGTGTGCGCCGACCTTCAAGCCGTGCTGAGGGTCGGCTAGCGCATAGAACTGATGTCCGCTCGCCTGCTCCTTGAACGACACGACGGCTGGCGTTGGGCGCGCGTCCGCCTGCCGAAAGTAGCAGATGGTCTCGCGTGTGACGCGAACGGCGAGCGGCGGATCGACGAGATGGTTCACCCAGGCCCCCGCGGTGACGACAGTGCAGTCGGCTTCGAGCTCCGCGAGCGAAGCTACGCGCGTCCCGTAACGCACTTCGATTCTGCGCGCGAAACCGGCTAGAGCGCGGTCGGCGAGCACTATGCCAGCTTCATGTTGGAGGAGGCAGAAGAATCCCGGCGGCACGCGCAGCGGAAAGCGGCGCTCCACCACCTCACGCTCGAGCCGCTCCCACGCGACACCGCACGCATCGAGCGCGGGCGCTGAGCTCTCACTGAGGTCCCTGACGATCTCGAGCAGACCGTTGAGCTCGAGCAGCTGCTCTCCCGTTTCCGCCTCGAGCTCGCGCCAGCCCGCGAGCGCCTCTTGCGCGAGCCGCACCCAGCGCGGCTCCGGGTAGGCCAGGCGGAAGATACGCGAGCGCCCGTGGCTCGAACCGCGCGCGTGCCCCGGCCCAAATTGCTCGTAGACTACGACTTCGCATCCCGCGCGCGCGAGGGCGTGCGCCGTCGCAAGACCCATCACCCCGGCCCCGACGACGGCGACCCGTGCCACGGCAGTGCGATCCTAACGCACTAGAAGCTCGTCAGCGCTTGACCTGCGAGTACTTGCCGTCCTTGCCCCAGACGTACCAGACATACTCGGTGTTGCTCACGTCGCCTTTGTCGTCGTACTGCAGCTTGCCGACAACGGTATCGAAGGACTTCCCGTGGATCTGCGCGGCGACCTTCTGCGCGTCAGTGCTGCCGGCAGCCTTTGCGGCCGCGGCCCATACCTGGAACGCGGCGTAGGCGTAAAGCGTGTAGCCCTCGGGGTTGTAGTTCTCCTTCTTGAATGCATCGACCACGCGCTTGGCTGCCGGGTTGGCCATCGGGTCCGGCGGGAAGGTCATCAGCAGCCCTTCCCCCGCCGGCCCTGAGACCTTCCAGAACTCGTCGGTAACGGTGGCGTCCTCGCTGACGAACTGGGCCTTGAAGCCCTGCTCGCGGGACTGCTTCACCATCAGGCCGACTTCGTTGTGGTAGGAGCCCACGTAGACCACGTCGATGCCCATCGCCTTCATTTTGCTGATGAGCGCGGTGAAGTCCTTGTCGCCCTTCTGGAACGAGTCGTACAGCGCCTCGGTCTGGCCGGACTTGTTGAAGTTCTTCCTAGTCTCGTCGGCGATGCCCTGCCCGTACGGGCTCTTGTCGTGCAAGATGGCGATCTTCTTGCCCTTGTACTGGGCGGCCAAAAACTTCCCCGCGACCACGCCCTGTACGTCGTCGCGCCCGCAGGTGCGCGCCACGGTCTTCCAGCCCTTGGCTTTCGCCTCGTCGGTGAGGCGCGGATTGGTGGCGGCCGGCGTGATCTGCATGATGTTGTTCTCGGCATAGACTGCCGAGGCCGGGATCGAAACGCCCGAGCAAAAGTGCCCGGCGACGAACACGGCTCCCTTCTGCACCAGCGAAGTGGCAACGGGCACGGCCTGCTTCGGCTCGCACGCATCGTCCGCGATCTCGAGCTTGAGCTTTTTGCCCAGCACACCGCCCGCTTCGTTGATGTGCTTGACTGCCATCTCGGCGCCCTGCCTGAACTGTTCGCCGAACGAGGCTTCGCCGCCGGTCATCGGTCCGGCCGTGGCCACCACGATATCCTGTGCCTGGGCGTGCCCAAGCGTCAGGGCAGCGACAGCCGCAGCCGGGATCACTAAAGTTGAAAGTTTGCGCATCGCTTCACCCCCGTTTCGGTTCGAGAAAACACCCGCCGGAAAACCACCCGCGGCGGCCACACCCCACTTTGGGGCGCCAGACATTCCTGGTTCTCTCGCAGCTACTATACTCGCCTGCGCCGGCCTCACACTTGCGTCTCTCGTGTGACATCCGCGCGCTTCTCCCGCCAACCGAACAGCCCCCAGCGTTCATACAGCCAGGGATATTGCAACGGCATTTTGCGAGCCAGCGTGAGCCGGAACGCAACCGCCGTGATTCCAGCAATCGTGAGCGCGAGCAGCGAAAACTCGATCGCCTCGTCGATCGGACCACGCAGATGCCGCGCGAACAGGATCAAACCCATGACCCGCGCGCCCACCGACAGCAGCGAGCCGTACAGGACGACCTGCCACGCCGGCCGCCAGTTCTCGGCCAGCGCCTGACCGCTCATGTAGCCAAAGAAGCAGAACAGAACCATGACTGCCATGGTACCCGTTGTCATGTTTGCCTTTAGTGTCCGCCTTCGAGATAGGCTGCCCGCACTTCGCGATTCGCCAGCAGTTGCTCGCCGGTGCCCGCCAGTGCGATCCTGCCGTTCACCATCACGTAGCCGCGGTGCGCGAGGCGCAGCGCGCGGAACGCATTCTGTTCAACCAGAAGAATAGCGGTGCCCATGGCCTGACTGATGTCGCGGATGATGCGGAAGATCTGCTTCACCATCATCGGCGCCAGGCCCAGCGACGGCTCATCCAGCAGTAGCAGGCGCGGGCGGCTCATCAGGGCGCGGGCGATGGCGAGCATCTGCTGCTCGCCGCCAGACAACGTGCCACCGCGCTGGTCTCGGCGCGACTCGAGGGCCGGGAACAGGGCGAGCACCCGCTTCAGGTCCTCCTCGAAGTCCCGAGGCTTTGCAGCAAGCGCGCCCATCTGCAGATTCTCCAAGACGCTCATGCGCGGGAAGATCCGCCGGCCTTCCGGCGCGTGGGCGATGCCAGCGCGCATTATGCGATGGGTCGGTTGGTCGCTGATATCGAACCCGTCAAACAGCACGCGGCCCTCGGCAGCGCGCGGTGTGCCGCAGATCGTCATCAGCAGCGTGGACTTGCCCGCACCGTTGGCGCCGATCAACGTTACGATCTCGTTTTCCTGCACCTCCATGTCCACGCCGCGTAAAGCTTCGATGCGGCCGTAGAAAGTGCGCACGCCTTCGACCCGCAGCACGAGCTAGCTCCCGACCCCGAGATCGCGCGCGACCTCGGCTGGCAGCTCGTCGTCCTCCTCCTCGCCGAGATAAGCGCGGATCACGGACGGGTCGCCGCGCACCTTGGCGGGGTTGCCGTCCGCGATCTTGCGCCCATGGTC
>JBGPPC010000138.1:0-10572 GCA_041488355.1 Gammaproteobacteria bacterium | reverse complement strand
TCCGACAGCTCGAAACTGTCGTCAGGGCGGAAGATCTCGCCGCTGATAGCCGGATCGTAGTCCGTCTGCGTGGTCTGCTTCTGCTCCGGATCGACCACGATGTGATCGACCAGAACGCCCGGCACATGCACGCGCTGCGGCGGGATCGAGCCGGCACGCACCACGCGTTTGACCTGCGCGATGACGACACCACCGCTGTTACGCGCGGCCAGTGCCTGGTCGAGCGTTCCCAGAAATGCACCCTCGTGCTCGTAGGACAGGTTTCCACGCTCATCCGCAGTGGTGGCGCGGATGATGGCGACGCGCGGATAGAGCGTCGGAAAGAACAGCCAGTCGTCGTCTGCAAAGCGGACCTTGCTTACGACCGGATCGGCGGCGGCGCGCGCGTTCATGGCGCAGCCCTGCAATTCGGGGTCTACGAAAGTGCCCAACCCGACTTTGGTGAGCACGCCGGGCCGCTTGGCGGCGGCGTCGCGATGCATGTCGAACAGGATCCCGCTCGGCACGTTGTAGGCTGCGATCCGATCCTCCACGATCAGGCGCCAGATGTCGGGCATCGGCAGCGAGGACGGGCCGCTCGGATAGGAGCCTGAGAGCACTTTCTTCAACAAGCCGGGCTGCGCAAGGTGATCCATGCCTCGAATACCATACATGTCGCCTGCGGCGATGGGATGCACCGTGGTGAGGTCGCGCGGGTGGCCTTCGGCAGCGAAGCGTGCGCCGATCGCCGCCAGCATCGCATCCGGACAGCCCAGCCCGCTCGACGAACTCACGCTGACGACATCGCCGTCGCGAAGCAACGTGGCGGCCAGATCGGCGGAAACGACTTTGCTCATCATGCCTCGAGAAACAAATCTACTGGTATCGGATCGCCACGCGCCTGCCGGTGCGCGAGGCTTCCTGCACCGCCAACGCGACTGCCAGCGACCTGACGCCATCCTCGCCGCTCGCAGACGGCTGCCCTTGGCCAGCGACCGCGGTGTTGAATGCCCGAAGCGCACGCACGTAGAGGTTCTCGTGCTCAACGGGAACGGCGGTCTCGCCGCTGGCGTTGCGCAGCACGATGTCGCCCGCCGGCCGTTGGGTCATGACATCGCGCGCGGCGATCGAACCCTCGGTGCCGTGCACTTCGAGTCCGGTGCCCGCATGTTTCACGGTGAAGGCGTCGTGCAGCTGGGCCAGCACGCCGTTGTCGAAGCGCAGGACCGCCATTACGCCGTCCTCCAGGTCGCCCGAGGCGAGCGCGGCCTGCTGCGACAGCGCCGCGGCCTCGACCGCCTCGGCGTCGAGCAAAAAACGCAGGGTATCGGCGTCGTGGCAGGTAATGTCCAGGATGACACCGCCGCCGGCCCCTGGGTTGTGAAGGCGCCAGCCTTGTAGATGGGGAGGAAGATAGACGGCGTGGAAAATCCGTGCGAAGAGCGGCTTCCCGATTGCGCCCGCCCGGATCAGCTCACGGATCTTGCGGTGCGTTGCGGCGTTGCGCAGGTGGTGGTTGGTGGCCAACACCACGCCAGCCTGGGCGCAAGCGGCCACCATTTCACGCGCGTCGGCAAGGCTGAGCGCTAGCGGCTTCTCGCACAGCACATGTTTACCCGCCGCGGCTGCCGCCAGCGTTTGCATCTTGTGCAACTCATTTGTCGTGCTGATGTAGACGGCACCCACATCAGGGTTGGCCAGGAGTGTGGCCAGATCGGTATGACTCGAAGGGATGCCTTGCGCGCGCGCGAAATCGGTGCCGCGGCGCGTATCGGTGCTCAGCACCGCCACGACTTCGTTCCCGGGCTGCGCGCGAATGGCGCCGATAATCCACTCTCGGGCGATGGTACTGGCGCCGACCAGGCCCCAGCGCAATGACTGGCCCATTGAATCTCCCCCTGCCGCTTGATTTCGCCGTTCTTCTTGTGCTCCAATCGGCGTCGTTCGATCGTTCCAAATATAGTTGGAACGTTCCAAATGTCGGCAATATCTCGAAAACACGAGCGCTTGTCAAGACCCGGTCCATAGGACGCCCTCATGCCTGCCCAACCCACAGGTAAAGCACTGGGACGCCCGCCGACGATAACCGACATCGCGGAGGCAGCGCATGTCTCCAAGTCAACCGTGTCGCTCGTGCTCCAGGACAGTCCCCTGATCAAAGCCGAGACCGCCGCGCGTGTGCGGGAGGCGGCCGACGCGCTCGGCTACGTCTACAACCGCGGAGCCGCCGATCTCCGGCGCCGGGCCTCGAACATGATCGGAACGGTTATCAACGATCTGACCAATCCCTTCTTCGCCGAACTCCTGGTGGGATTGGAGCGGAGGTTGGCCGATGACGGGTACGTCACCCTAATGGCGCATACGGGCGAAAATCTCCAGACCCAGCAGCGGGTGCTCGCTTCGATGCGCGAGTACCATGCCGCGGGCCTGATCCTGTGCCCGGCGTTCGATACTTCGGCCGCGCTGCTGCAACAGATCCGCGCTTGGCGCATCCCGGTGCTGATCGTCGTCCGCCCGGTCGGAGATGAAAGCTTCGACTATGCGGGTTCGGACAACGAAGCGGGAACCTTTGCAGCGACAGAACACCTCATTGAGCAGGGGCACCGGCGCATCGCATTCCTCGGACGCGTTGCAGGTGGGCCGGTGTACGAGCTCAGACGCCAGGGGTTTACACGTGCGATGCGCGACCACGGGCTTACCATCGAGGACGGATGGCTGATCGACATCACGCCAACCCGGGAGGGCGGGCGCGCAGGCATTCGCCAGGCGCTTGACCTACGGAGCCGGCCCACTGGAGCGATCTGCTACAACGACATCGTGGCCTTCGGCGCGCTCAGCGAGTTGGGCGAGCGCGGGCTGAGGGCCGGTCGCGATTTCTCTGTTGTGGGCTTCGACGGCATAGCCGATGGCGCGCATGCGAATCCCCCGCTGACGACGATCAGCGTGGATCCCGCTCGCCTCGGCGAGTCCGCCGCGCGGCTGCTGCTGACCCGTCTGCGCGAGCCGTCCAGCCCACCGTTGCGCTATCTGGCGCAACCGCAACTCATCGTCCGCCAGTCTTCCGGCGGGGCCGGGGAACTTCCAGAGTGACAGGTCGGCAAGGTCCTGGCGAGGCGAGCCCACGGCGGCGCCTGATTGTTCGTGTGGGGGGCCGCGGCTATGACCGGTTGCGAATCCACTTGCTTACAATGTCCAAGAGTCGGTAGCCACATCAAGGGGACCTAACATGTGCGGTACAACAACTACGCGCCGGTGGACACCGATGCTATGGGCGCTTTGTGCATGGTCAGTGCCAGCCTACTCGGCCGGAGTGGCGATCATGGCAAGTGATGAAAGCAGAGATGAGATTGCCAACGCCCCTCAGGCAAATGTGATCAGAGATCTCAGGGAGAACCAACCGGTAGTGCCGCGCGTTGTCGGGGGATCTCCAGCCGTGGCGCCTTGGCAAGTGGGACTCGTCGTCGCCGGGAGCCCCGCAGCCAAAGGTCTGTTCTGCGGCGGGTCTTTAATTGCAGCTCAATGGGTGTTGACCGCGGCACACTGCGTTGTGGACCGCCTGACTGGTCAGGTTTCCCTGTCTGACGAGATACAGGTGATCGTGAACACCCAAGATCTGGCGGTAACCGGGACCTACGTGACCGTGGCTGAGGTGATTCCGCATGAGCACTATCAAGCCCGGACGAGCGATAACGACATCGCGCTGCTGAAACTGAGGACAAGAGTGCCCAACCCCAATCCTATCGTTCTGGTTGCGCCGGAGGACGAGGCGCAGGCTACGGCGCCCGGGACCAAGGCGTGGGTGACGGGCTGGGGCGCTACCGAAGAAAATGGCCGCTTATCGCGAGAATTGCTCGGCGTACTGGTACCGGTATTGTCCCGGGAAGCGTGTAACGCGCCAGACAGTTACAACGGCAGCATCACGGTGAATATGATTTGCGCTGGCGAGAAGGGTAAGGATTCTTGCCAAGGGGACAGTGGCGGTCCGCTGGCGTCGCCAGCGGGGGCGTTCGGAACGTACGTGCAGATTGGCATTGTCAGCTTCGGAGAAGGGTGTGCACGGGAGAAGAAGCCCGGTGTTTATACTCGTGTTGCTGTATATCGTAGTTGGATCGCTATGCATACGAACGCGATCGAGGGGTCAGCCCCGGTAGGCGCGATACTCGGCCACCAGCTACTGAAATGACTGAACCATTGCACGAGTCAGTCCGTAGCTCGGTATTGTCGCTGGCGATGGGTCTCGCTTTTGCCTAACGTCGCGAGGCGCACAGGATTCGCATCCTTCGCTTCGAGGCACTGCGCTGCGGACAGCCCAAGCTGCTCGGACAATCTCTGGTGTGCCCGGCCCTGCCCTGGGTAGTGGAGCAAAAAAAGAGGGGCGGACACTTGGCCCGCCCGAACTGTGCACAGGGAGGAGACCTACGTACTGCTCTTATGCCTCGTCGGATAGACGAGTACGTACCTCTGACCCCTTCGGCTTACGCGCCTTAGGAATCATCGTTCGCAGACTTTTCGTGTCGCTCTAGCGCGACATACCGGTCTTGGCCGGCTGGCTGTTGACCACTAGATCTTGTGTGTGGTACTCCCCTACTCTACTAATTGTAGTGGTACGCCGCGAGATGTCAAGATGCTCTTCAATCTGCCGGAGCGCGGCCGTTATCTAATACGAGCCTGCGGGAACGATACGGTGGTGCCGACCTTCGTCGTCTTCGCACCGCTCGCGTAAACTTTTTCGCCGGATCGCGGGCCTACAAATGGGAGTAGCTTGAGATGTTCGCCACACTTGGACGACTGGAAGTGTATGCCGGGCGCGACACCATCAAGCGTGCGCCGGACGCACCTCGGGTTGAGCTCGAGGGGCCGAACGAGGGCGCGCTCGGCTGGCGCGCGTGGACTCTGAAGCTGGGCCCGTGGAGGATCGTCGTCTCGTTCCGGCGCGAGAGGCGTCGAAGGTAGCGCCCTCCGCATCGCGGAAACCGAAGCGTAGGCGCGCGTTGGCGGCCAGTTGAACGTGGTCAGGCCCGATCCGGAACCAGGATCAGCTTGCCGACAACGTCTCGACGACCGAAGCGCGCGAGTGCCTCGGCGAAGCGTGACAACGGGTAAGTCGCCTCGATATGCGGCTTGATCTTCCCGGCGAGGTAGAGGTCGAACAGTTCGGCCTGCGCGCGTCGCATCCACGCCGGATCGCGGTCGCGGTAGTCGCTCACTTGCAGGCCGCTCACCGCGATGTTCCTGACCAGGAGATAGTTGGCCTTGATTTCGGGGATGCGGCCGGAAGCGAAACCCACAACCACCATTCGGCCGCGCCAGGCTAGGGCGCGCATCGCTGCATCGAACACGTCGCCGCCCAGGAGCTCGATAACGACATCGACCCCGCGCCTGCCAGTCGCCGCATAGACCTGATCGCGCAGGCTCTCCCGTAAATTTGGCAGCGAGAGATCGATGATGTGGTGGGCGCCGTTTGCGCGCGCCAGCTCCGCTCGATGCGGCCCCGACACTGCGGCCAAGACCGTGGCGCTGAGCGCCTTCGCCATTTGAAGCGTCGCGAGCCCGACGCCGCCCGTAGCGCCGGTCACCAGTACCGTTTCGCCGGACCGATACTGCCCGCGATCAAGCAGTGCGAAGTAGGCAGTCTGGTAACCGAGCCCCAGCGCGGCCGCGTCGGGGTAGGGCATGCTCTCCGGCAGGACGAACACCTGATGCTCGGGTGCGCGCACCTGTTCGGCATAAGCCCCGTGCTCGACCAGCACCATCGCGCGGTCGCCAGGTTTGCAGCCGGTCACATCTGCGCCGACCGAGCGCACGACACCGGCGAGCTCTTTCCCCGGACTAAACGGCGGCGGAGGCAGCGTCTGGTACTTGCCTTCGATAACCAGCAGGTCCGGATAGTTGACGCCGATCGCACGGGCCTCGACGACGACTTCGCGTTCGCGAGGCGCAGGATCCGGGATTTCCTCCACGCGCGGGCTGTCGTAAGGCCCGTGCGCGCGAACCAGCACCGCGCGCATTACCCCCTCTCGCGCAGCTTCGCAACGCGCGCGCGCCGCGCCGGTGCGTAGGCCGCGTCGCCGAGCTGTTCGTAGAGCGCCTGAGTCAATTCGAAGTGGTGCGCCAGGCCAGTGCACTCGAGAAGCGAGATCGGCCCCTCCGGATAGCCGAGACCCAGACGCAGCGTCGTGTCCATGTCGTCGGCGCTTGCCAGCCCCTCGTCGAGCCGGCGCAGCGCTGCGTTGAAATAGGGCCGGATCAGCCGGTCGACAATGCGACCGGGAAAGTCACCGCAGACAGCAACAACGAAACCGGCTCGCTCGAACAATGCTTTCGCGGCAGCGAGCGCGTCGGGCTTTGTCTGCGGCTGCCGCACCAGCTCGATCAAGTTGGTCGGGTCCGCGTTCCCCAGGCGATAGCGCGCGAACCCGAGGACGTTCGAACCTTCCTTCGCACGCGACTCGCCCGTGTGCACACCGAGAGATTCCCAGCTCAGTTCGACCAGGATCACCGCGTGCGCGTCGCGATTGGTGACTCGCGCGAGCTCTTCGCCAGCGCGACTGCCGATGATGACGACGGCCTGGCCTTCGGCCGCCGCGGTATCGAGCAGCTTATGCGGACCAGGAAAGGAGCGGCTGTTGCCGGTGTCTATGATCGAGTGAAATATGCCACGCTCCGAGTCGCTCCACTCCCCAGGGAAGCGCGCTTGCAAAACGTCGCTCTCGCGTGCGGTAAGCGTGTCCAGCACCTCTTTTGGAGCTGCGCGCAGGCTCGTTAGTACGACTGGCTCGACCGGAGTCATCCTGGCCCCGTCCTTATAGACATGAAAGCCGCGCCCGCCCTTCTTCCCCAGGTGACCAGCTGCGATCATGCGCTTCACCAGCGGCGGGCATGCCGCGCGCGGTTCGTTCGTCAGGCCGTGCATCGCTTCACACAGGAGCAGCTGGGTGTCCATCCCGATCAGGTCGAGCAGCTCGAACGGACCCATGGCGTAGCCGAGCGCGGTCTTCATGGCCTTGTCGATGTCGGCCGGCGCGGCCACACCCTGCTCGACCAGGCGGATCGCATCGTTGTTGTACGGGATGAGAAAGTAGTTGAGGATGAAACCGGGACTGTCCCTCGTCTTCACCGGATTCTGGCCCAGCGCCTGGCAGAAGTCCCACGCGGCAACAAAAGTCCCCTCGCTGGTGTTGAGTCCGGGCGACATCTCCACCAGCTTCATCAGCGGCGCGGGCAGACAAAAGTGCATGCCGACGACGCGGTCGTCGCGCCCTGAGCCGCCGGCGATTTCGGTGATGGAGATGGTCGAGGTGTTCGACGCGAAAATGGTGTGCGGCGAGCATAGCTTGTTCAGCTCTGCGAACAGCCCATGCTTGACCTTGAGATCCTCGAACACGGCTTCGATGATCACGTCGCACGCGGCCAGGTCCTCGATTAGGGTGGTACCTGTCCAGCGCCCCATGATCGCCGGCAACTCTTCGGCCTTGAGCTTGCCGCGCTCCACCGACTTGCGGAAGAACGCTTCGCTCTGCACGCGCGCCGCAGCGAGTGCGTCACCGCGGGTGTCGTAGACGATGGTCCTGAACCCCGCGCGCGCAGCTACGATCGCAATGCCGGCTCCCATCGTCCCGCAGCCGGCGACCCCAACGGTCTTGATGTCCGACACGATCACTGCTACCTGCGCACGAAATGCCGGCCGATGAGCTGGCGATGGATCTGGTTGGTGCCCTCCCAGATCTGAGTGACTTTCGCATCGCGCATCAGGCGCTCCACGCGATAGTCCTTGCAGTAGCCATACCCGCCGTGGAGTTGCACCGCTTCCGTCGTGATGCGCATTGCGAGATCAGAGGCGCGCATTTTGAGCATCGAGGCCTCGACGCCGAAGTCGGTCGCGCCGCCGTCAATCAGACGACCGACATGCCATAGCCACGTTTCGCACTGCACCAGCTCGGTCGCCAGATCGGCGAGCAGGAACTGAATACCTTGGAACTCGACGATCCTATGCCCCGACTGCCTGCGCTCGTTGATATAGGAAACCGCGTCCTCGAACGCCGCGCGCGCGATCCCAAGCGCATGGGCGGCGATGCTGGGCCGCGACCGGTTGAGCGACGCGATCAGGATCTCCAGCCCCTGCCCCGGGTTTCCCAGCAGATTGGCGCGCGGCACGCGGCAGCGGTCGAAGGCAATCGCGGCGGTACTCGCCGCGCGATGGCCCATCTTGTCCTCGGTGCGCAGCACCGAAAAGCCGGGTGTACCCTTCTCGAATACCAGCGCGGAGACCGCTCGCTTGGATTCGCTGATCTCGCCCCACTTGCCGAACAAGAGGTACAGATCGGCGACGTCGCCATTCGAAATGAACGTCTTGCCGCCATCAACGACGATGTGATCGCCCTCCGGGGTGAAGCGCGTGGTCATCCCCGTCGCATCGGAGCCGGCGGAGGGCTCGGTAATGGCGAGAGCGGCGAGGCCACCCGACGCGATGCGAGGCAGCAGGTGCTGCTTCTGTTCTTCGCTGCCGAAGTCGATCAGCGCCTTGATGGCATTGAAGTTAGTGGACCAGACGATGGCGGTGGAGGCACATGCCTTTGCCATCTCCCGCACGCAGGCGAGATAGGCGGTGTACGACACCGGATGGCCGCCGTACGCCTCCGGGATGAACATCGCATTCATGCCGAGCGCATTGATCTCCCGCACATTGTCCCAGGGGAACTCGGCGGTACGGTCGTAGTGCTCGGCGCGCGGCGCGATCTTCTCGCGGGCCAGCGTCTTCACGCTGTCCAGCAGCATCCGTTCCTCGTCGTTGAGCGGAATGGTGGCGTCAAGCCGGTCGAAGACGTTCATCGATCTTCGAACTTTGGTTTGCGCTTGTCCAGGAAAGCCGCTATGCCTTCGTCGGCATCGTGCGTGCGGAAGGCGAGCGTCGACAGATCCGCCTCGATCTTCAGCCCGTCGTGAAGCGACGTGTCCAACGCACGGGTTACCGCCTCGCGGGCAAACCCGAGCACCGGAAGGCTGAAGCCGGCGAACTCGCGGGCGAACGCCATGCCCTGCGCGAGCGCGTCGCCCTCCACGATCCGGCTGACCAGCCCCCAGGTTAGCGCCGTCTGAGCATCGATCGTTTTGCCGGTGAGAATCATCTCCAGCGCGCGCGCTTCACCGACGACCCTGGGCAGGCGCTGAGTGCCACCGTATCCCGGGATCAGGCCGAGCTTGATCTCGGGCAGCCCCAGTTTTGCGTTCGGTGTTGCGAGCCGAAAGGTACAGGCCAGCGCTAGCTCGAGGCCGCCGCCAAACGCAAACCCATTGACGATCGCCACCGAAGGCATCGGCAGGCGCTCGATTCTCGCGAAGGTTGCTTGCCCCACTTCCACGCCGCGCTTCTGTTCCGCTAGCGAGCGGCCCGTTAGTTCCCCGACGTCCGCGCCGGCGCAGAATGCCTTCGCGCCAGCTCCGGTCACCAGCAGCGCACGTGCCCCGCTCGTCGCCGCCTCGTCCAATGCGCGCCCGAGGTCGCGGATCAAGGAGAACGACAGCGCGTTGAGCGCCTCTGGACGGTTCAGCGTCAGAAGCGCGAACTCCTCGACCCGCGTCAGCTCGATGCCCACCTCACTTCTCCTTCTTGGCCGGATCCACCCAGCGGATTGCCTCGAGGCGGATGCGCCCGCTTTTAGCCCACTGCACGAGCTCGCGCTTCAGGATCTTCCCGCTCGCAGTCAGCGGAAACGCCTCGAGCGCAATGAAGTACTCCGGCATATCGTATTTGGACAGCCCCGCGACGTGCAGATGCTCGAGCATAGCATCGGCGGCCACGCGCTCGCTCGCGCGCGCAATCAGTGCGAGGCAGACCTTCTCTCCCAGGCGCTCGTCGGGGACGCCGAACGCCGCGGCCTGCAGTACTGCGGGATGCCGGTGCGCGAGGTCCTCGAGCCGCGCAGGATGGATATTGTGCCCGCCGCGGATGATGAGGTCCTTCTTGCGGCCGACGAAGCGCAGGCAACCACGCTCATCGAGCGTCCCGAGATCCCCGGACATGAACCAGCCATTGCGGTTGAACGACTCCTCAGTGGCGATCTGGTTGTCGAAATAGCCGAGCATCAGCAGCGCGCCGCGCGTGCCGACCTCACCGACCTCACCGGCACGCAGTTCCACGTCCGCGTTCTCCTGACTGAAGACGCGCGTCTCGTAGCCTTTGGCCGCGCGCCCGCAGGTCTCGACGATCGTGATCGCGTCGTCGGTTGGCAAAGTATATTGGTGCGACCCGTTCTCGGTCATGCCATAAATGTTCTGCGGCTTGATCCCCATGTCGAGAAAACGTTGCGCCAATTCGCGCGGGATCGGCGCACCGGCCATGTAGAAGATGCGGACAGCGCCGATCGCCTCGAGGCCGCGCCGCCGCGCTTCCGCGAGCACGTCGATCGCATGCGTGGGTACGCCCATGACGTAGGTGGCGCCGGTTTCGAGTATCCAGTCGAGCGGTTTGGTACCAGCCGGGGGATCGTTGACTACCAGCTCGAGTCCGGCTGCGAGCATCTGCTCCACCGCGACCGTCCCGATGTGATGGCTCATCGGGCTCAGGCTGAGCAGGATGGTGCGGTGGTCGTGGTG
>JBGPPC010000137.1:0-10604 GCA_041488355.1 Gammaproteobacteria bacterium | reverse complement strand
GACACTTAGGCCAGCCGTAGAATTCGGGTGATTAGCGGGTGGGGAATTGGTTCCTCGTATCAGCTTCCCAAGCTGCGGGGGTGGGTCCGATTGCATGCCCGCTATTGGCCGATAGCTGCCATATTTAGAACACTGGCCATATCAGAGTTCTCGCGCGGCCTCGTGAGCGACCTTTTGGACCGGGGGGCGGAAATATTCGAGAATGCTGCGGGTGCCGAGGTGAATCTCGGCGTTGACTGGTTAGCGCACACCAATACGGGACATATGCTTCCGTTATTTCTTTCTGCGTTCGTTAGTTGTCAGCAGGGTAAAACTACTGTCTAGGCAAAGGTGAGTCTTTCCCTTAGCCTGCAGGCTTTTGCGCAGCGCTACCGGCAACCTCTTGGGGTCCTGCTTCTGCGGCCTGTGTTGGCGGTAGTCCGCCCATCGGGGGGCTACGCTTTAGAAATCTTATCAATCTCTCCTTGAAGCCGGGTACGGTATTTATTGTGTCTTGGAACCATGGTTGTTGAAAAAGCTCTTGCATTGGGGTGCCAGGTTGTGAATCGGAAACGAGGCGTAGTGGATTTTCATCAAGTCGCTCTAATGCTGAAGCGAATAGACGCGCCTGAAATTGGGGATCAAGATTTACGGCTTCCTCGCGGAAACCTTCATAGGCCTTGGCAACAGAAGCTTTATAACCATAGTCCTCGGCGAGACGAAAAATGTATGCCACTTGTTTAGTTGACAACCAAGCCATCCAGATTGGAGCACCAACTGTCAAGATGGACAGCACGAGTTGAACGAACATAATATTTGCGTCTACCTTGCCGGACGCGAGTAATGCAGACATTTCCCTTGTCCGCTCCTGGCCTATGACTGCGGCAATTACAAGTGCTGCGGCTAAGACAAATAGCCAAATGAGACTATTTCGAGTTAGTTCTTTAGCGCGCTGGTGAAAAGCACCTGCCAACCCAGTCGTGGTAACAATTCTATAAGACTCGTTGGATTTGGTTGCCCAGCTTTCAGCATCTTTAGCGGACTGTTCCGCGTGGCTCATTGATTCAATAGTGTTCGCTGTCGCGTTTTTAACGGCATCAGCCACAGTATCGACTTCTGACTGTTTGCTTTGTACATCAGCGCCGTGCTTTGTTACTTGAGCGAGGATGTTCGTAACTTGTTCAGCTTCGCTAGTCGTTTTTTCGCGCGCCTTAGTTCCGGCAGCTTCGGCTTCGGTAAGCTTCTGCGCAGATTTGGCGACATTGTCGGTATGGGTGTTAACTTGACCAGCTAAATTAGCAACCGTCACCAAAGTCTCATCAATTTGTTTGGCAGATGCCCCAGCTTTTTCTGATGCCGCCGTAAGTGTCGCGGCATTCTCATTGACGCGTTGGAGCGTGGTCGTAATTTTTTCAAGCGTTTCCGAGGCGCTAGCGTCGGATTTCTTAGCTCCCTCGGAGGCTGTGTTCGCATCGGCATTTAACTTTTCTAACCCAGTGGTAAATTCCTCAGCCGCCTTAACGAGTGACGCGACGCTGTCGAGCAGTTGTTGGGCGTGATCTCTGTTTTGTGCGAGCTTACTTACGTCGTTTTCAAGTCCGTCAACGGCCCTCTGGGTATCCCTGTATCGCTTTAGTAACGCCGCGGGTATCTTCTCGTCGGTGAGAACGGTAGTCCAAGCGAAGACGGGCTGTAAGCGTAAGGATACGGTCCAAAGAAAGCCCGCTAGCCCGGGTGCTGCGTACGATGCATTCGAACCCGCTAATTGAGGGACGAGGGTGGTTGCTGCTATTGTTAATTGGCGCAGCAGTTCGGGAAGGTCTTCCGCCACTTCTTTTGGTAACGGAATATCAGGGGCGGCGGAAATTTGGGTCCTCAAGAGATCGATTAGACGAATTAAGGTGCGTTTCCCCACGGGCATAACGTGCGCGCCGTAACTTGCCTGTAGATCCTCGGGGATCGCATGAGCTGAAATTGCATCGCTCAGCTTTCCGAGGGCCTCGTCTACTTGCTGTAATGCCGAATTCATATAGGGTTCCGTTTAGCAACTTAGTTGAGGCAAATTATGAGCTTTTTCATGTCCGCCAGCCCGTTTCACGGTTAACTGGGGCCGAAATACTGATCAGTTCATTCCGGCGGCCGCAGCTTCGCGAATGACCGCTTTTGGCAGAAGCGGAACTTCAGGCTATGACACTAGCTCAAGCCGCCTTGCGCTCAGCGGGCGGTGGTAGCTGCTTCAGGCAGCGATCAATCCAGAGGGCCGTTAGTTTTTCCTGGACTCCGTTCTGCGCCAGGCGCTGGGCGAGGGCGCCGAAGTCGACCTGGTCGAGGGACTGGTCCTGGTTGAAGATACTATCCAGCAGTCACCCATGGCCCAATCTCTTGTCAGCATCCGCGAACTGAAAAGCCGCCTCAGCCATTACTTGCGCCTCATGCGCAAGGGCGAGTCGATGGTGATTACCGACCGCGGCGTGCCGATCGGACGCATCGTGCCGATGGGCCAGGATCTCGATCAGCGCCTCGCGGTGATGCGCGAGACGGGGCAGGCGCAATGGAGCGGGCGCAAGCTCGGCCACCGCAAGCCGGTCGCCAAGCTGCGAGGCCGCGGGAGCGTTGCGCGATTGATCGTGGCAGGCCGCGAATGATTGTCTACGTCGACGCGAGCGCGTAATTGAAGCACTACGTCGCGGACGCGGTTGCCTAGTCTCCGGAGATAAACCCGATCCGCCGCCTGGACTTCGGCTCGGGCGGCGCCATCAGTTCCCGGATCGCATCGAACACGGCCTTGAATTGGGCGTCGTATTTCTTTTCGAGCGCGGCAAGTTTGCGCGCCAAGTCGGCGTTGGAGGCGAGCAGGGCGCGCAAGCGCACGAAGGCGCGCATGATCTCGATGTTGACCTGCACGGCGCGCTTGCTTCGGAGTACGGAGGAAAGCATGGCGACTCCCTGCTCGGTGAAGGCGCGAGGCGGGTATTTGAGGTGCATCCCGCGGCGGCGGCCGCGCTCCGGGCCTCTGTCTAAGATCACAATTTGTGATCTTAGAGAATCCATCTCTTCCCAGCGGAGCTGAATCATGAAGTCTTCCGGGAAGCGGTCGAGGTTGCGCGTTACAGCCTGATTGAGCGACCGGACAGGGACCCCGTAGAGGTCGGCAAGGTCCCGGTCGAGTATCGCCTTGTGGCCGCGCACGAGCACAATGCGTGCATCGATGCCGTTTGCAATCTCGGGCTGTGTTTTCATGACACTACGCGACAAACGCATCGGCCCCGGCTGCGTTGACGACCGCCCGGCGCTGACAGAATCGGACCGAGGCGCAGGGCGCAGTTCTCCTTCATGTGCTTGACCCATCACTTGACCGACACTTGACCGACGAGTAACAGCGGAACGCGCATTTCACCACGGCGATCTCGGCGTCCAGAAGCCGGGCGCCGTTGGTGCTCCGTCCGAAACAGGAGCAGCTGCTGCAGTTGCTCCGGGCGCGCGGCAGCCTCAGCCCGCGCGAAATCTGGGACGGCCTCGCGATTTCCAAGCAGGGTGCGATGGACCTGATCCGTCCGCTGCTCAAGGCCAGGCTGATCAAGCGAGTAGGCACGTTGAAGCACGGACGCTACGTTCTTAAATGACCGTTCGCGAGCCGGGGCTCTCCCCTGACCGTTACGCCTAAGAGCGACCGCCTCCGACCCAAAGCGCTGGTTTGCACCCACTCGATCTGCTGCAAAATAGCGGCCACTGAACTAGGGAGACGGGCATGGCCGTGTTACGCATCGCCAGGATGGGCAACCCAGTGCTGGCGCAGGTTGCAGCGCCGGTCGCGGACCCGAGCGCGCCGGAGATCCGGCGCCTCTCCGTAGACATGATCGACACACTCGAGGATATCGGCGCGAGCGGCCTCGCCGCGCCGCAGGTGTTCGACAGCAGGCGCGTGGTGGTCTACCGCATGATCGCCGCGCGTATTCCCAAAGGCTCGGGAATCGAGCCACGGCCGTGGACCGTCATGGTTAACCCGGTGATCACCCCCAAGTCCGCGGACAAGGCGCCGGTGTGGGAGCGCTGCCTGTCGATTCCGGGACTGCACGGCAAGGTGCCGCGCTATCCGCGCATCGCGATCAGTTACCAGACGCTCGAGGGCGAAGCGGTGTCCCATGACGCACACAGTTCGTGGGCCGCGCTGCTGCAGCACGAATGCGACCACCTCGACGGGATCGTCTATCCGATGCGGATGACGGACCTTGGGTTACTTGCCTACAACGACGAACCCGGGCAGCTCGCGCGCGAGGTCGCGGCCGACCCGAACAGCATTGATCCCCTGTTCGTCGATCTGGTGCTGCGCTGGCCGGGACGCCGCCGCTGGTTCGGCGAGGCGGCTAGCGCTGCCTGAAAACGAATCCGCGCATGTCCCGCGCAGGTGCTTTGCCGAGGACGGTCTCGATGCCCTGTGCAATCGCGAGCAGCCGCGCATCCTCGCCATCGCGGCACGCGACCTGCAGGCCGATTGGCAGAGCGGCAGGACCTTCCGGCAGGGGGAGCGAAGCGCCGCACTGGCCGAACAGGTTGGCGGGCCGAGTGTTATGCGTATTGCGGCGGTTCCACGCGGCCACTTTCTCGACCGAATCGAAACCCGCACACGGGGCAGGCAGGCTCGGCACAGTCGGTGTGAGCCAAGCGTCGCAGCTGGCCAAGCGCGCGCCGACGAGGCGTACGAGTTCTCGCTGCCGCGCGCTGATGCGGATGTATTCAGTGGCGGAAAGCTCGAGCGCGGCCTCGGCGCGTTGCCGAGCTACCGGGTCGATGAGCTCGCGGCCCGCCAGGAAACGCTCGCGGCCGAGGAACGCCAGCACATCGGCTGGAACCATCGCGGCAAAAACGGTGTCTATCTCGCTCGCCTCGGGCACCTCGATGTCGGTCACGCGCGCGCCAGCCAGGCGCAGTTTTTCCACCGCAGCCTCGAAAGCCTCGCGCACCTCCGTCTCACAATCGTCGAGGAAGTGATTGCGGGGCACGGCGAAGTGCAAGCCCGCGACTGGCGCCGGCGCCGGGGGCAGCGTGCCCTCGATGCCCGCGAACACCCACGCCGCATCCGCTGCGCTTCGCGTGAACAGACCGATGCTGTCCATCGCGGGGCACATCGGGAAGATGCCGTCGAGCGGCCAGCGAGTAGCGCTGGCTTTGTAGCCAAACGTGCCCGTGAATGCGGCGGGCTGACGCACGGATCCTCCGGTGTCGGAGCCCACCGAGAAGGCGCACAGCCCTGCCGAGAGCGCGACGGCCGAACCGTGGCTGGATCCTCCCGTCATGCGCCGTACCTTTGCGTCACAGGGATTCCACGGCAGCGGGTGCGTGAGGTTGAAGCCACCCATTGCGAACTCGGTGGTGCGAGTCTTGCCCACGATGACCGCACCGGCGCGCTTGAGTCGGCGCACGAAGCTGCCTTCGGGGGGAACGAGGGACGAGACATCGAGGCGCGAACCGGCGGTCGTCGGCAGGCCTTCGACCGTAAAGAGGTCCTTGATCACGATCGGGAGGCCGATAAGGGGTCCCAGGTCCGTGCCCACGCCGAGCAGCGCGTCGCATGCCGCGGCGGTTCCCAGGGCGTGTTCGCGCTCGATCACTGTGAAAGCATCGAGCTGGGCTGCGAGCGCGTCGATGCGCGCCAGCACGGCCGTGGTCGCGGCAGTGGCCGAAGTCTCTCCTCGCCGCAGTGCCGCTGCAAAACCGGAAAGCGACGTGGCCGCGAACGGATCATCGTGCAGCATAGGCAAGGTCCTCAACCAACGGGCGATGGGTCCGGCGGCGCAGCGCGAGCGGTCCAGTGCTGGCCCGGCACGGCGGAAAAGAGCTCGCGCGTGTACGGGTGCCGGGGCGCGGCGAAAATCCGCTCGGACGGACCCTGCTCGACGATTTCGCCGGCGCGCATCACTGCAATCGTGTCGCAGACCTGCGCGGCGACGCGCAGGTCGTGCGTGATGAAAAGCATCGTGAGTCCCAGCCGGTCGCGGATGTCGGCAAGCAGGCGCAGCACCTGCGCCTGCACCGAGACGTCGAGCGCCGACACCGGCTCGTCGGCGATCAGCAGGTCCGGTTCGAGCGCGAGCGCGCGCGCGATGCCGATGCGCTGCCGCTGCCCGCCGGAGAACTCATGGGGATAGCGTCCGGCCGCGCGCGAATCGAGACCGACGAGTTCGAGCAGCTCCGCGGCCCGCGCGCGCGCGCGGCCGGGATCCTCGCCGTGCAGCAGAGGCCCCTCGGCGATCATCGCGCCCACTTTTTGCCGCGGGTCGAGCGATCCGTAAGGATCCTGGAAGACGAGCTGCACTTTCTTGCGAAAAGCCCGCAACGCGCCTCCAGAGAGCGCTGTGAAGTCGGTCGCGCCCACTATGACCTTTCCCGCGTCGGGCTCCACCAACCGGCTCACGCAGCGCGCGAGCGTGGACTTTCCCGATCCCGACTCCCCGACCACGCCGAGCGTTTCGCCCTGCCGTATGCATAGGGTCACTTCCTTCACGGCGTGAACCACGCGGACCCCTCCGCCGAAAAGTCGCCCGCCCGAGCGGAAGGACTTGTGCAGCGAATCCACGGCCAGCAATGTGGGCCGGGCATGGAAGTCTGCGCGCGCCGGCGGGGGGCGCAGGCCGGGCACGGCTTCGAGCAGTGCACGCGTGTAGGGATGGGCCGGTGCCCCGAGTACCTGCTGCGCCTCTCCCAGCTCGACCAGCCGCCCCGACTGCATCACCGCGATGCGGTCCGCGATCTCGGACACCACGCCGAAGTCGTGGGTGATGAACATGACCGCGGTGCCTCGATCGCGCTGCACCTCGCGGATGAGCTTGAGGATCTGGGCCTGCGTGGTGACGTCGAGGGCGGTGGTCGGCTCGTCGGCAATCAGGCACTCCGGGCCCAGCACCAGTGCCATGGCGATCATCGCGCGCTGGCGCTGGCCGCCCGAGAGCTGGTGCGGATACGCGTGCGCGATGCGCTCCGGGTCCGGCAGGTGCACTGCGGCCAGAATGTCGAGTACGCGCCGGCGGCGCTGCGCGGGGGCGGAGGCGCCGTGCACTTCGATGACCTCCTCGATCTGGCGGCCGATGCTGAGCACCGGGTTGAGCGCGGTCATCGGCTCCTGGAAGATCATCGCCACGCGCGTGCCGCGGATTTCGCGCATCCGCGCCGGCGATGCGGCGAGCAGGTTCTCTCCGTGCAGCAGCACCCGCCCTGCGCTCGCGCGCACCTGCGGCGAGGGGAACAGGCCCATGATCGAGCGGGCGAGGATCGACTTGCCGGAGCCTGATTCGCCGACCACGCAGAGGATCTCGTTCGCGCGCAGCTCGAGGGAAATGTCTTCGACCGCGTGCGGCCGCTCACCTTGCGGCGGCAGGTCGACGGTGAGGGAATCGACGACGACGACGGGCAGGGCCATGCTTGCGGATCTGCGGCGCTAGAGGTGCTTGAGCCGCGGGTTGAGCGCATCGTTCAGGCCCTCGCCCACCAGATTGATCGCCATCACCGTGAGCAGGATCGCGATCCCTGGCATGACAATCACCCACCAGGCGGTGCGCAGCACGGTGCGGCCGGAGCCGATGATGAACCCCCAGCTCATGACGTTCGGGTCGGTCAGCCCCAGAAAGGACAGGCCGGACTCGATCAGAATGGCCGTGGCCACCATGAGCGAACCGGTCACGATGATGGCCGATAGCGAGTTCGGCAGGATGTGCCGCAGGATGATCCGCCAGTGGCCCATGCCCATGGCGACACAGGCCTGCACGAACTCGCGGTTGCGCATGGAGAGGAACTCGCCGCGCACGAGCCGCGCCATGGGCGGCCAGGACACCACCGCGATCGCGAATACGACGCTCCCGACCGAGGGCGTCAGCACGGCCACCAGCAGGATCGCGAACAGGAAGAACGGGATGGTCTGGAAGATTTCGGTGAGGCGCATGAGGAGCGTGTCGACCCAGCCCCCGAAGTAGCCCGCGATTCCGCCGAGCGTGACGCCCAGCAGGATCGCGATGAACGTGGCCACCAGCCCGATCAGCAGGGTCACCCGCGCGCCATGGGCGACGGCCGCAGTGACGTCGCGGCCGAGCTGGTCCGTGCCGAGCAACGTGCTCGCCAGCGGTGGTTCGAAGGGTTTGCCGACCATCTCGAAGGGGCTATGAGGGTAGAGCGCGGGCGCGAGCAGGGCGAGCGCCGCGACTGCCAGGAGCACCGCGACCCCGGCGAGGGCAGGCCGGTTGCGGGCAAAGCGGCGAAAGATCTCCCTCATCGCAACTCGATGCGCGGATCGAGCAGGGCGTAGAGCATGTCGACGGCGAGATTGACCGCGACCACCAGGCAGGCCGACACAAAAAATATGCCGAGCAGCAGGTTGAGGTCGCGTGCAAAGAGCGAGTCGTACGCGAGCAGGCCCAGCCCAGGCCAGGCGAACACAGTCTCGACGACCACGGCGCCGCCGAGCAGCGCGCCCGCCTGTACCCCCGCCATGGTGAGCACCGGCAGGCAGGCGTTACGCAGCACGTGCCACAGCAGGATCTGGCGCTCGTTCAGACCCTTTGCCCTCGCAGTGGTGACGTAATCCATCGTCGACTGCTCGATTATCGAGGCACGCATCAGCCGGGTGTAGAGCGCGAGGTAGAACAGCGTCAACGTGACGGCGGGCAGCACCAGGTGATGAGCGATGTCCGCAATCCGCGTCCAGCCGGTGTGAAAGGCGGCCACCGCCTCCATGCCGCTCGTCGGGAACCATCCCAGCTTGACCGAGAACACCACGATCAGCATGAGCCCCGCCCAGAACACCGGGGTGGCATAGGTCAACACCGCGACGAGCGAGATCACGTTGTCCTGCCAGCGGTTCAGGTGGCGCGCGGCGAGCGCACCCATCAGCACGCCCGCTCCCACGGCGAGCAGCAGCACAGTGACCATCAGCAACAGCGTGGGCCCGAGCCGCGCAACGATCAGCTGCGCGACCGGCTGGTTGTGCCTGAAGGAATAGCCCAGGTCGAAACTCGCGATATTGCCCACGTACTTGGCGAGCTGGACGTACACGGGCTGGTCGAGTCCGAACTTCTGCCGGAGCTGCACCATGTACTCCGGCGTCGCAGCCCCCGCCTCTCCGGCGAGCACATCGGCGGCGTCGCCGGGGGCGAGCTGCAGCAGCCCGAAGTTCAGCACCACGATGACCAGCAGCGTGGGCGCCGCCAGGAGCACGCGGCGCCCGGCAAAGCGCAGCTTCGCGATCAGCATCCGTGCGCTGCCCTGCCCGTACCGGCGCGACAGCGCAGCGCTACTTCTGCAGCCAGGCCTGGTCGAAGTTCGCGTAGATGCCCAGCGGACTCACCAGGAAGCCCTGCAGGCGCTTGTCGTGCACGGTCACGAAATCGAGCTCGTGCACGAACACGATCGGAGACTCCTGCACGACGCGCTGCTGGAACTCGTGATAGAGCGTGGCCCGCTTCTTTGGATCGGTTTCCACCGAGGCGCGGTCCATGAGCGAGTCGGTCTCAGGCGTGCTCCAGCGGGTGCCGTTGACGAACACCGTGCCGGCGCGGATGAGTTTGGAGTGGTAAAGGCGGTGCACTCCGATGACCGGGTCCGCGAGTGTCTGTATCCAATTATTCGTGAGCTGGTAGTCGTAGTTGGTGTAGACGCGACGCAGCCACGTTGGCACATCCTCGTAGCGCAGCGTTGCCTTGATGCCGATCTTGGCGAGCTGCTGCTGCACGTATTCGCCGAAACGGCGCCATTCCTCGCCATAGGGCGTGACGTCGTGCACGATCTCGAAGCGCACGCCGCCGGCACCGCGGGCGTAGCCGGCGTCGTCGAGGATCTTGTTCGCCATGTCCACGCCGTTGGGGACGTTGTAGTTCCTCACGTCGCTGGTGTAGATGCCGGTGGCCTTGAAATTGGAGTTGATCGGCCCGGTCGCGGGCCGGCCGAAGCCGAACCAAATGTTGTCGATGACGAACTTCCGGTCGACCGCGTAGGCAACCGCCTGGCGGACCCTCGCGTCGTCGAACGGCTTCGCCTTGGTGTTGAAATCCAACTCGACGATCGGCGACTGCATCTCGTAGCCGCGCGTCGTGATGGCGATGTGGGGCATTTTCTCCAGCCGGCGCACGTCCACGGGTAGCACCGCGCTGAACCCCGCGATTTGCGCCTCCCGGGTTTCGAGGACCGCCGCGCGGGTCGAGCCGTCGGCGATGAAGCGCGCCACGATGCGGTCGAGGTAGGGGCGGCCCTTCTTCCAGTAGTCGGGGTTCCTGTCGAAGCGCATGAATTGGCCCTTCTGCCACTCGACGAAGCGGAAAGGTCCGGTGCCGACCGGCCGGTCGGCGCTCGGGTGCTTGGCGATGTCGCCCGTGCCGAAGACATGCTTGGGCAGCATCGGCGATTCGTAGCCTGAGAGCGCCATCAGCATGTAAGGCGCCGGCTCCGAGAGCCTGAACACCGCCGTCAGCGGGTTTGGCGTATCGATAGTTTCCACCGCGCGGAACGTGTTCAGGCCTCGCGGATGGGTTTTCTTGAGCACGTCGAGGATCGTGAACTTGACGTCCTCGCTGGTGAACGGTTTGCCGTCGTGGAACATGACGCCTTTCTGCAGCATGAATGTGATGGTCTTGCCGTCCGCGCTG
>JBGPPC010000136.1:0-10636 GCA_041488355.1 Gammaproteobacteria bacterium | reverse complement strand
ACCGCCGAGAGAGTAAGTCTCCGAGCTGTGGAAGCCGGTGCACGACAAAGGTATAGAACGCTTGGCTGTTACTCGCTGTCGTCCCGCTCGGGACCCGTCGGAGGGCGTCGGCAGCTTCTTCTGCATAGCCAGGCTCAAGCGCGAGCGCCGCGTCGAGCACTCGCTCCTTGAGTCGTTCAACGGCAACTCCGTTCGGAGATAGGCCGGCTAAAGTCATTCTCAGCAACCAGTTCGTGTGCTCACGAGCGCCTTGCCGCAACCCAAGACACAACCCATGATCGATGAGCACGAAATCGTCGAAGCCATCCCAAAGGACGTTCTGAAGATTTCTATCGGGATTGCATATCCAAAGCTTCATGGCTCCCGCCTTCGCTGAGGACCCGGCGTGTGTGGCGAGCGATCATCAGTTCCTCGTCGGTGGGAATCACCCACGCCGACACGATTGAGTTGGCTTTGCTGATTCGGGGGCCACCAACTGTGTTCGCTTGAGAGTCCAGGTCGAGGCCTAACCAGGAGGCATCGCGGCATACCCGCTCTCGGATTTGTCTGGCGTTTTCGCCGATTCCGGCGGTGAAAACAATCGCATCCAAACCTCCCAGCGCGGCGGCAAGCGAGCCCAGCTCGCGGCGGATGCGATAGACGTACAGATCGATAGCGAGCTTTGCGCGCGGATCGCCGCTTGCCAACAGCGTGCGCATGTCGCTCGAAATCCCCGAGACCCCGAGCAGGCCAGACTCGTTGTAGATCAGCTTCTCGATCGCGCGGCCGTCCATCCCGTGCTGATCCATGAGATAGAGGATCACGCCCGGGTCGAGCGAGCCGGACCGCGTACCCATCGGCAGCCCCTCCACCGCGGTAAATCCCATCGTGCTGGCGACGCTCTTCCCCTCCTGGAGCGCGCACATGCTGGCGCCATTGCCAAGGTGCAGGATCACGGTCCGTCCAGCGGCAGCCTTCGAATCGAACTTCGGAAGAACCGACGCGATGTACTCGTAGGACAACCCGTGGAACCCATAGCGGCGCACGCCCTGAGCGTACAGTTCGGCGGGCAGCGCGAACATCTGCGCAATCGCCGGATTGCTCCGATGAAACGACGTGTCGAAGCACGCCACCTGAGGCAAGTCCGGCGCACGCTCCAGAAGTAGACGGATCGGCGCCAAGTTATGTGGCTGATGCAGCGGTGCGAGCGGGACGAGCGTCTCCAGCGCACGGAGCGAGCGCGCATCCAAGCGCACGGGGCCGATGAATTCCAGTCCGCCATGCACGACGCGATGGCCGACGCCCATCAGCCGATCGCTGATCAGCGCTTCCCGCAGGTACGCCATCAGATGATCGAGCGCAGCATCGTGACCCAGCTCGACGCCCTCGCCCCAGGATTTCTCGGCAGTTGTCCTGCCGGTGCGATCGTGCGCAATGAAGTGCGGCGCGGTGTAGATCCCTTCGATTTGGCCGTGCAGCTCCAGCTCGAGCTCACTGCCCCGCATGAGGAAGAGCGAGAACTTGATGCTCGAGGAACCGGCGTTGAGGACCGCGATGGCGTCAGCCATAAGTGCCGTGATTCGTGACTCGCGATTCGTGATTGGTAAAAAACCAGTTCCGAACGACTAGCCTAGGCTCCGCGCCAGCGTCTCACGTCGCGCCTTCGCGACGAGCATTGCCACCGCACAGGAGGCGAGCCGACTGATGGCCGAATCTGCCCGGCTGCTGAGGATGATCGGCACGCGCGCGCCGAGCACAACGCCGGCGGCATCGGCGTCGGCCAGGAAAGACAGGCTCTTCGCCAGCATGTTCCCCGCCTCGAGGTTCGGCACGATGAGCACGTTGGCGCGGCCGGCGACGGCCGACTTGATATGCTTGATCTCCGCCGCCTGCAAATTGATCGCATTGTCGAGCGCGAGCGGTCCGTCCAGGATGGCGCCTGTGATCTGCCCGCGATCGGCCATCTTGCACAGCGCAGCCGCCTCGATCGTGGACGGGATCTTCGGATTGACCATCTCCATCGCCGAGAGGATCGCGACCCGCACCTCCGGCGCACCGAGAGCGTGCGCGAGATCGATCGCGTTCTGCACGATATCGACCTTCTCCTCCAGGGTGGGCGCGATATTCACAGCGGCATCCGAGAGGATGATCGCCTCAGAATAAGTCGGCACGTCCATCACGAAGCAGTGGCTGATACGCCGCTCGGTACGCAGCCCGCCCTCGTGCGCCACGACAGCGCTCATCAGCTCGTCCGTATGCAGGCTGCCCTTCATGAGGCACTCGGCGCGACCCTCGCGGACCAGCCGGACACCCTCGGCGGCGGATGCGTGGCTGTGCGGCGTGTCGACGATCTCGAGCCGGGAGATGTCGATACCGCGTTCCCGGGCAATAGCCTCGATACGTGATTTCGGGCCGACCAGGATGGGTGAGATGAGGCCCATCTGCGCGGCCTCGACTGCAGCGGACAGAGAAGACTCGTCGCAGGGATGGACGACGGCAGTCGGCAGCGGCGGCAGCGCTTTCGCTACGTGCAGTAGACCTTCGTACTTGTCGTGTTTGCGATCCATTCCTGGCCGTAGGTCAGATTCCGTGCGGTCAAGGCGGGTGACTTATTGTCCGATCCCTCCTCCCGCCAGCGTTTGATCTAGCGCAACGTCCCGCGTCGGCAGGGACCTCTACTTCTTCTCCTTCATCAACATCTCACGCGTGGCGGCCAACTCCTTGCGCTTCGCCTCATCCACTTTAGGGTAGGCTAGATCGAGATTCTCCAATGCCTCTACGATCGCTGCTGCCACCACCACACGGGTGAACCACTTGTTGTCCGCGGGCACCACGAACCAGGGAGCATCCTTGGATGCAGTGCCGCGGATCGCGCCTTCGTATGCTTGCATATAGTCGTCCCAGTATTCGCGCTCCACGGCGTCGGCTGCAGAGAACTTCCAGTTTTTTTCCGGCAGATCGAGACGCTCCAGGAAGCGCCGCTTTTGCTCCTTGCGCGAGACGTTGAGAAAGAACTTCAGGATCACTACCCCGTTGCGCGAGAGATAACGCTCGAAGGCGGCGATGTCCTCCAGCCGCTCGTCCCAGATGCGCTTGGTGATCAAATACGGAGCAAGCTTCTGGCGCTGCAGGATCTCCTGGTGGACGCGCACCACGAGCACTTCTTCGTAGTAGGAGCGGTTGAAGATGCCGATCCTGCCCCGCTCTGGCATACATTTCATGTAGCGCCACAGGTAGTCGTGGTCGAGCTCCTCGACGGAAGGCTGCTTGAACGAATAGACCTGGCAGCCTTGCGGGTTCACCCCCGACATCACGTGCTTGATGGTGCCGTCCTTGCCTGCCGCGTCCATCGCCTGGAACACGAGCAGCACCGCCAAGCGATCTTGAGCATAGAGCCTATCCTGATCGTGGGCCAGCCACTGAACGCCCATTTCCAGGAGCCCTTTCGCCTCGGGTTTGCGCTCGGACTGGATACCTTGGGTGTCCGACGGGTCGAAGTCCTTCAGTCGGAAGCTCTTGCCGCGCGTGACGCGGTATGGGGCGATGAACTTCTCGATGCGCGCGAGCATTTCCTTCTTGCGCTTTGAACCGAGTAACTTTGTTGCCAAGAAGCCTCCTTCACGGGGCGGTGGGCAGGCGCTCCGACGGGCAACGCCTCGCAAAGCCGGTATCATGTCACGCAATCGGAGGCGAGCTCAACGACGCCACTGCATTCTCTCAGGGCTCCAGGATGAAGATCAATCTGCAAGAGGCAGCATCCACCCTGGTCCGCGATCACGCGCAAAGACGCAATATCACACCTTTCGCGCGCGATTGGGGTGCAGTCGATTTGACGGGTGCCTACGCCATCCAAGCCGCATACGTAGAGCGCATGCTTACGACGCACGGCTCGCGGGTCGGCTACAAGATCGGACTCACCTCGGCGCGCATGCAGAAGATGTGCAGCATCGACCATCCGGTCGCGGGAGTCGTCCTCGAAAGCCGTCTCCAGCCCACTGGCGTTCGACTCCGGTTGAGCGATCTGGTGCATCTCGGTATCGAGTTCGAAATCTGCGTGCGACTGGGTCGGTCGCTCACGCCACGCGAAACACCCTACGAGATGCGCGAGGTGGCGGAAGCGGTGAGCGCCGTTTGCCCGGCCTTCGAGGTCATCGACGACCGCAACTCCGCCTACCCGCTCGACCTGCTTTCTTTGGTAGCGGACAACGCCTGGAACGAAGGCATCGTGCAGGGAGAGTATCGGACCTCCTGGCCCGACCTCGCTGCCGCGCGCGGAACCGTGGAGCGCAACGGGGAAGTGATCGATCAGGGTTACGGGCGCGATGTGCTCGGCCATCCCTTCGAACCACTGCGCTGGCTCGCGAACCATCTGCGAGAACAGGGTCAGACTCTGCATGCCGGAGAAATCGTATCCACCGGCAGCCTGGTGACGACGCGCTTCCCTTCGGCCGGGGAGGCCTACCG
Source organism: Gammaproteobacteria bacterium (assembly GCA_041488355.1). GTDB lineage: Bacteria > Pseudomonadota > Gammaproteobacteria > Burkholderiales > SHXO01 > SHXO01. The sequence goes on along the minus strand of JBGPPC010000136.1, from coordinate 6,193 downwards.
ATTCACGGTGGAGGACGTTGGCGCGGTGGAAGTCGGTTTCGAGCCCTGAGGGCGCGAGCGGTGGCAGGCTACTCGGGTACTCCGCTCCCGAAGAAGCTGGGGTTGAAGGAAGGCGGCAGCATTGTTGTGATCGGTGCACCAGAGGACTTCGCCCGCCATTGGTCTGGTCGGGACTCCGGTTCCAGTACCGCCTAAAGGACCGGCCCGCGGCGTAAATCAAGCCGCAGGCTTACTCACAGAGAACAAGTAACGGCTGAGGCTGAAGAAGTACTCGCCGCGCTGGCCCAGCTCCTGAAGATCGGTCATCCACGCGTCTGCCTCCTCCCGCGGAAGCAGATCGTGCTTCTTCGCGTACGCGGCCAGCAACGGGATCACGCCGAAACTGTACGTGTCGGGATGATAGCGATCATTGAGCAAAGTGATCACTTCGACGCGGAGATTCTCGAATCCGGCGGCGCGCAGCCGGCGCCCAAGCGTACGCGGCAGGTGCGGGTGCGGACAGTGGCGATCCCAGGCCTCGATCATCCGCCGCATGCGAGCCGGGCCGCTGGAGTGCCACACGCACGACTCCCAATCCGTGTCGATGATCGCAGCGCGCCCGCGCGGCTTCAGCACTCGATACAGCTCTGCCAGAGCGCGGTCGATATCGGGCACGTATTCGTACACCTGCGTACAAACGCCTGCCTCAAAGCTGTGCTCCGAATAGGGCAGCGACGCGACATCGCCCACGCGCGGTTCGACCCACTTGACGGCGGCGCAGCGGCGCCGCGCCATCGCCACCATGCTATCGGAGGCGTCGATGCACTGAATTGCGCCGCCCGATCCAACCCGCTCGGCCATCTGCAGTGCCAGCAGTCCGGGTCCGCAGCCGAGATCCACCACTTGCTCGCCCGCCCGTAGCGCCAGTACGTCGAGCACGCGCTCGCGCTGCGCCACGACATCCGGCGTCTGATAGAGCGCTTCGACGCGGCGTGCTTCCTTCTCGTCGAAGCCCAAGAAACCGCTTGCCGGCTCGCTCGTCATTCGTTACTCCAGATTCCACCTGAGAACGATGACGCCAAGATTCCCAACGTCGTCATTCCGGCGCAGGCCGGAAAACGCGGCGAAGGAGCGTTTCGAGGAACGGCCATCCAGAATCCAGCGTCGTCACACATCGAGATTCTCATCCAACCGCATGGCGCTTGATAAAATCGCGATCGAACGTAAGCCCTAGCCCCGGCTTGGTCGGGACAGTGAGCTGCCCCTTCATCGCGACGGGCGCGTCTTCGAACAGCTTCAGCGACCACGGCATGTACTCAACGGTGAGGCCGTTCGGCACGGCCGCGACGAGGTGCACGTGGATCTCGGGCAATAAGTGGCTGACCACCGGCAGGTTGAAGGCCTCCGCCATGCCGGCAACTTTGAGCCAGTTCGCGATTCCGCCCACCCGCAGCAGATCGATCATGACGATGTCGACCGACTGCGCTTCCAGCATGTGACGGAATGGCGCGATACCATAGACGTACTCGCCGCCGGCCACGGGCGTCGTGAGCGCATCGGTGACCTGAGCGAGCCCCGGAAAGTCATCGTGCGTCGTGACATCCTCCAGCCAATAGAAGTGGACGTCGTCGAGCCGGCGGCCGATGTCGATTGCCTGGTGCACGCTCCAGCGCTGGTTGATGTCGCACATGAGGTCGATGTCCTGGCCAATCGCCTCTCGGATCCGGCGCGCGCGTTCGACTTCGATCGCCGGCGTTGTTTCGCCCGGGAGGGCGAGCTGCATCTTCATCTGCCGGAAGCCCTTCTCCACCAGCGCCGGGGCCGCCTTCACCACGTGCTCCAGCGGAAACGTGCGCATGAGCGCGCCGCTTGCGTACGTGGGGACGCGCTCGCGCAAGCCGCCCAGGAGCGTGGCGAGCGGCTGGTTGAGCGCCTTGCCCTTGATATCCCACAGCGCCATGTCGATCGCGGAGAACGCGAGCGTGAAGATACCGCCTGGTCCCGCCGAACCTGCTGCCGCCTCGCGCAGCTTCTGACCAACGGCCTCAACGCGCAGCGGGTCCTCGCCGACGGCGAGCGCAGCGAGTTGTTCGACTGCATGCTTCAGCGTCGCCGTGAGCGCCGCGCCGAAGAAGGTGATGCCGACGCCCTCGATTCCCGCGTCGGTTTCGAGCTGGACAGTCACGAAGTCGCGGAACGGGCCGCCGAACGCGGGACCGCCAGCGAGCGGCTCGTCGGAAGGTAGTCGGACGATCTGGGATTGGTAGCGGGTAATTTTCATGGGAGGATATTCTATAGGGCTAGTCGTCATTCCGGCGAAAGCCGAGAAGCTTCGAGGAACGGTCAAGCCGTGCGGCGGCCATGTGCCTCTGGACCCCGGATCAAGTCCGGGGTGACGGCGCGTATCCGGTTCGCCGTTGTCTTTAGCCGTCGCTGCCCGTCACTTTTTGTCGTCATCCCGGCGCAGGCGGGGATCCAGGGACGTCCGACGTTTCCGAATCAGATCGGCTTCCTTTAAGTGCGCAGGAAATCGATCAGCAATCGATTCAGCTCCTCGGGCTTGTCGAGCATCATCCAGTGCCCTGCTCCGCTGATTTTTTCATAGCGCCAAGGCGCTTGTACGACCCCGGCCGAAAGCACCATCTGGGGCTCGAGCAAGAATGGATCTTGGTCGCTCCACACACCCAGCACCGGATTGCGGATGCGGTCCCAGGCAGGCAGTTGCGGGAGCGGCGCTTCGTCTCGGGATAGAGGCAAGAACGCAGCTCGATACCAGTTCAACGCCGCCGTCAGCGCCCCAGGTCGAGCCAGGTCTCGCAGATGTCGGTCGTGATCGCCTTGACCGCGGCTCCATTGCCGAAAGAGTTTCCAATCGTCGGCCTGCAACCCCTCTTCGGCGATGCCCGGCTTGATGAAGAAATCGAAATACCACGATTTCTCCCGTTGCTCGATGGTGTCCCAGCCGGGACTGCTGGGCGCTCCGACCGATAGGACCACAATCCGATCGAATCTCTCGGGATAGGCGCCCGCCAATCGCCACGTCATGGCGGCCCCCCAATCGTGCCCGACCAGGTGCGAGCGCTTCACGTCCAACGCGTCCAAGAGCCCGAGGATGTCGGCAGCGATGAATGGGCGCCGATAGGGGCGCAGGTCGGTTGGCCTGGGCGCATCCCCGTAACCACGCAGATCAGGCGCGATCACTCGAAAGCCTGCGGCAGTCAACGCCGGTATCTGGTGGCGCCAGAGGAACCGCGAGTCGGGAAACCCGTGCAGCAGCACCACGACGGGACCGGTTCCGACATCGACCACGGGAAAGCGCTCGCCCTTGATCTCAACGGTCTTGGTGACTGTGTCGATGCCCACCGCTTGCTCGCGCGTCTTCGTCAGGCGGCTTCCTTCACTGCTGCGCCACTACCATCCGCGCACGCTGCAGCTCCGGTCGCGCGCTGGTCCCCTGGTCGCAGAGCCCGAGCAGTTGCGCATAGTAGGCTTTCGCCGTGGCGGAATCTCCAGCGAGCTCTGCCGATCGCGCCGCGCCATACACACCGTTGAACCGATTGGGAGTCACGCGCAGGGCAGCCTGGTATTCGGCCAGCGCCTCGGCCGGATGCTGCAGCTCAAGCAGCAGGTCGCCGAGCAATTCACGCGCGGGCGCGAGTTGCCCGGGTGTCACCGGGTGTTTGTAGGTGGAATCCTCCAGGTCGGCCGCAGCTCGCATCTGCGTGAGGGCCACCCCCGCATCGCCTTCGGCCCAAGCGAGCCAGGCGCCGGCTGTCAGGCGCTGGATTTCCACCTGCTTTGCCCAGTAGTCGTTCTTCGCGTTCAGGAGAACATCCCGCAATGCCGCGAGTCCCTGGACATCCTCCCGAGCTAACGGCAGGTTGCCGGCGTGCGCGGCACCGAGCGCACGAGCGTAGTGGGTAAGCGCCTCGGTGGCTGGAAAGCGGCTTGGCTTGGGGGTCAACGCTGCGGCGTCGGACCAGCGGTGTAGCTCGATCGCGTACCGCGCGGGCGCGGCGGCAAGCGTGTAATCGATGGCGATCGTTCGCTCCTTGTCGTTAAGGCTGACCGCACTCAGATCGTCCAGGACGCTCCGCGCCGACTGCTCTTCACCGGTCTGCAAGTATGCGTAGACCAGGTAGTCCATCGAGTGCAGCTCGGAGTTTGTATCCCCCTGCTTCCTCGCTGTGGCCGCAGAAGCGATATCGGAGCGGATAGCTTCCTGCCAGAGCCCCAGGTACATGAAGGTATGCGACGGCATGTGCAGCGCATGGGGCACCGATGGCGCGATCTTGCCGTAGCGCCGTGCCGCGTCCAATGCGCGGGGCGCCAACCCCGGATAGTCATAGGCGTGGATGATGTAGTGCGCAAGCCCGGGATGATCGGGTTGCTCGGCAAACAGCGGCTCCAGGAGAGCCGCGCTCTTCAGTTGCTTCGCGTAGGTCCTGTCGTTTGGATCAATGGTGGCCTGCATCGCAAGCGCATAGAACGCGGTAGCTTCGCGATCCTCGCCGAACTGCTCGTGGAGTTGCTGCATCGCGCTTTCGTAGCCTCGTGCGCGCGCCGGATGACTTTGTTTATCGAAGTCCTGATAGAACGCGCCGATGGCTTCGATGTACCCGCGCTCGCGTTCGGTCTTCGCCCCGACGTTTCGCGCCTTGTCCACGGCGGCTTTGCCTTGCGCGAGCGAGGCAGCGGTCGGGGGATACCACAGCGGGTACCACCAGCTCATCGCGACGCCCCAGTATCCCATCGCGCACCCGGGGTCGATCTCAGTTACGTGGGTGAACGCTTTCACCGCCACGTGGTAATAGAAGGAATGGAGAAGCGCGACGGAGCGATTGAACTCCGCCTGCGCAGCAGCGCTACACGAGACCGGGAAGTTCACGTGGCCGAGCCGCTCCGGCACACCTCCCGGAGGAGTCTCGTCTTCGTGTGCCCAGGCCGGCTGACCGAGCAGAACGGAAAAAACGGCAACGATAGATATCCAAGAGTGCCTCATGATGTCCTCCTTTTGCGTAACGGCGCCGTGGTCACGCTGCATGCCGGCGAATCTGCGACACTAGACACGGCGCCGATCAATGCGAGAGCTTCAGCACCACAACTCCTGAAATGATCAGTGTAACGCCTGCGTACCGGCCCAGGCTGGCCATGCGATCTCGCAAAGCCCGGCCAGGACGAGATAGACCCAGCTCACCGACACCTCCTAAAACATCGTGTTGTTATTGGCAGAAGCGTCCGGAACAACCTGGAGCACATCCCAATGCTCGACGATCTTTCCGTTGTCGTCGAGACGAAAGATGTCGATCCCCGTCCAATCCTTATCCTTGTAGGTTGGCCACACCTGGTGGCAATGCAGGATGACGAAATCCCCCTCGGCAAACACCCGCTTGAAATACACGCGTTTGCCGGGGTATTCGCTCGCCATCTTCTCGAAGTACGCGACGAATGCTTCTTTGCCATCGGCGACGTGCGGATTGTGTTGGATATACGCGTCACCCGCATACTTCGCCATCGCCTCCGCAGGCCGGCATTCATTGAACATCAAATCGTAGAATGCAGTGACGGTCTTCTTGTTGCGTTCCAGGCGTTCATCCATCGTCAGCCCCTCGTACGGCGAGATCGCGGGATCAGTCGGCCAAAGGATCGTATCCCGCCTTGATGTGCGCACCCTGGTCGCGCATGCGCTTCAGAATGCGTTGCGAGCCAAGCATACGCAACCCCCTGGAGCGCCGCAATGACAGGGCGTGTCGAAGTCAGTTCACCACAACCCCACGACACCGACTCTTGCTGTTCCAGAATAGAGCAATCTTCGATCGAGTTTCCCTGGTAGGAAAAGAGGTAATCTCTCGTAGGACAAGCGCTCGTTGCTGGTGATACCACGAACCATCAGCCAACGATCCGGTCGGACCTTGACACCCATCCATCGGAAGCGGCCAATGCGTAATGCCATCGGTCTTGCCTTGCTCAGCTTGGTTGTTCTGGGTCTTGCGAGCTGTGGCGAAACGGCGACACTGCCCGTGACAGCAGGGATCGGGCCGCATCCGACGCTTCCGCCGCCGCACCCTACCCTCATCCCCACCGTCAACATCGCGCCCGCCACAGGCTGGCCCCCCGGTGGGAGCCCAGTCGCTGCACCAGGCCTTTCGGTAACCGCTTACGCCAGAGGCCTGGATCATCCGCGCTGGCTCTATGTTCTCCCCAACGGCGATGT
>JBGPPC010000135.1:0-10651 GCA_041488355.1 Gammaproteobacteria bacterium | reverse complement strand
TGGGAGTTGAAGAATCTTCTGCTGCGAACGCCGGCGCCGGCCGGGCTTGCTGCGTTGCTCTCCTGAACCGAATCAAGATTTTCCGTATTCCTGCCAGTCCGGGCTTCTGGTAGCTTGAGCTCATCGGCAGGCCGGATTTAGTCTGCAGGAGATCGACACCATGCCAAAGGTCGTCCGCTTTACTCGTTTTGTCGCCGTCGCGGCCATCGCGTTGGTCACGGCCTTGCCTGTGCGCGCCGCCGAGTCGGCCTCCGGCCCGGGGCCCACAGCGTGGACCGACGATCTCTCACCCATCGGGCCACAGGACTGGAGCTACGATCGCGCCGCGCACCTGCTCGAGCGCGCTGGGTTCGGGGGTACGCCGGAGGAGATTCGGACGCTCGCGGCCATGACTCCGCAACAGGCCGTCAATCACCTGGTCCGATTCGAGTTTGTCCGTGACGGCGAACTCAAACCTTTCGACGGTTCGGACATCTTCGACCCCGGCATCGACCCCTTCCCGCCCAGTCGGCCAGCGACCACGGATGAGGCCAAGAAGCAGGGGGAAGCGCTCGGCGTCAAGGTCAAGCCTGGTGGCAATCGCCGGATGCAGCCCGTGGTGAACAAGTTCTTCTATTGGCTGCGCGCGAGTCGTCTGGAAACCGATCGCATCTCCTACTGGTGGGCCGATCGCATGTTGAACACGCCCCGCCCCCTCCAGGAAAAGATGGCGCTGTTCTGGCACGGCCACTTCGCCACCAACGAAGACAAGGTGCGCGACTATCGCAAAATGCTCGTGCAGCTCGCGCTGTTCCAGGCGCAAGGTACGGGTAACTTCCGCACTTTGTTGATCGGCGTGGCGCAGGATCCGGCCATGCTCGCCTTCCTCGACGCGGGCGTGAACGTGAAGGGCGCGCCCAACGAAAACTTCGCGCGCGAGATCATGGAGCTGTTCTCCATGGGCGTGGGCAACTACTCGGAGAAGGATATCCGCGAGGCTGCACGCGCCTTCACCGGGTGGAACTTCCACAACCTGACTTTCCAGGTCGACCCGGATAAACACGACGGCGGCACGAAAGCATTCCTTGGGCACAGCGGCGACTTCGATGGCGTCGCGGTGATCGACCTCATCCTGCAGCAGCCGGTCACAGCGGAGTTCATCGCCGGCAAGCTGTATCGCTACTTCGTGCGCCAGGATCTGTCTCCCGTGACGAGAAAAGTGCTGGGCGATGTTCTGCGCACCAACAATTATGAGATCGCGCCGCTGCTCGAGACGATGTTCCTGTCGAAAGATTTCTACAGCCCGTCGTCGTATGCGACGCACATCAAGAGCCCGGTAGAGCTGGTCGTGTCGACGTACAAGAAGCTCGGGCTGAACGAAGTGCCCGGCGTTCCCGACTTCAACGAGACGACCGGCTCGCTGGGGCAGCGCTTGTTTCATCCGCCTACCGTGGCCGGCTGGGCACAGGGCCGCAGCTGGATCACGCCGGGGCTGCTCATCGAGCGCGGCAACTTCGCGTTGGACGTGGTGTTCCCGGATATCACCTATATTCCGGAAGACCGCTATCCGGTGTATCCGACAGGTAACGAGATTCGCGCCGTCCACGAGAAGATTCGCGCCGGTCTCGACATTTCGACAGCTACGAAGCCGGTGGGCAAGGACGGCGAGAAAGACATGATGGCGATGTCCAACGCCATGGCGGATCGCGACGAAGATTTCAATACCCGTTATGCCAGCTACCGCGGGTGGCAAATGGCGGTGGAGAAGGTCAAGCCGATCCCGCGCAACACAGCGCGACTGGATCTCACTGACATGGTCATCGATGGGGGCTGCAAGACGACCTCTCAAGTCGTGGACTATTTCGCTTACCGCTTCCTGCGTGTACCGATGGCGCCCGCAACCCGTCGGCAGCTGATCGAGTTTCTCACCGCGGAACTGGGCACCGATCAGGTCTCGGAAGCGGCGAGCTACATGGAGGATCCGTTGCGGACGCTGCTGCACCTGATGATGAGCACACCGGAGTATCAGCTGGGCTAATAGGTGCGTGACTCGTGACTCGCAAGAACCACGGCGAACCCCATCGGTGGCAGATCAAGGAACAAGATGAACTCATACACTCAACGCAACCAATCGACTTCTCGCCGCGACTTTCTGCGCGGCGCGTTGAGCGGCATGAGCCTGGGTATGGCGCGCAGATTGGGATTGCCTCTCCTGTTCAGTCAGGCGGCTATCGCCAGCGCCGCGGGCGATCGCAACCCCAATCGCATCCTGGTGATCTTCGAATTGTCCGGCGGCAACGACGGGTTGAACACCGTGGTTCCCTACGCCGATGACGCCTACTACCGGCAGCGCCCGCAGATTGGAATCAAGCCGAAGGCGCTGCGCAAAATCGATGATCACTTCGGCTTCAGCCCGGGCATGGCCGGCTTCGAGCGTCTGTACAAGGACGGCAAGCTCGCAATCGTGCACGGCTGCGGTTACGAGAATCCCTCCTTCTCGCACTTCACCTCGATGGCCTACTGGCACACGGCGGCCCCCAACAGCGGCGAGGAGTACGGCTGGGTCGGACGCCTTGCCGATGCCATGCAGCCCGAGCCGGCGCCCAACTATATCGTCAACATAGATGCAACGCAGTCGTTGGCCGTGCGCAGCCGCCTGCACACTCCCGTGGTCTTCGACGATCCGGAAAAATTCACGCGCAACGCTTTCTATGCGGAGAAGCCGTTGCTGAACAAAGTGGCCGAGGCCGACCCTGGGATGAACCCCGCGCAGCGATATTTGCTGGACGTGGCGCGCAGCGCGCAGGATGCTTCCGCCCTCGTGCGCCAGGCGTGGGCGCAGTACAAATCACCGGTCGACTATGGGATCGTGCCGCTGCACCTGCCCAAGGTCGCGGCGTTGATCGAGGCGGGCATGCCTGCGCACCTCTACTACGTCGCCTACCGCAACAATGCTTTCGATACCCACGTCCAGCAGCTCGACCTGCACCAGGGCCTGCTGACCTACGCTTCCGATGCCGTGTTCGGTTTCATGCGCGACATGGAGAGAATCGGCCGCGCCGACGACGTGACGATGATGATCTTCTCGGAGTTCGGCCGTAGAGTCCCGGAGAATACCAGCCTAGGCACCGACCACGGCGCGGCCAATGTGATGTTCCTGGCCGGCAGACCGGTCAAGGGCGGACACTACGGCGAGGTGCCCAGTTTGACCGCGCTGGACGCCGGAGACAACCTCGCCTACACCACCGACTTCCGGCGCGTTTATGCCACGGTGATGCAGGGCTGGCTAGGCTTCAGCAACACCGGCGCGGTGCTGCGCGGCAAGTTCGAGCCGTTCCCCGCTTTCGCGTAGCAGGTCGCGCTCTACGCTCAGAATTCCTGTTCGTGCTGGTCCGCGGCGGCCTTGTAGGCCGCCCAGCCCCTATGCCAGCGCGAGCTGTCGCAGTTGTCCTGGGCGGTTTGCTGCGCGACGCGCCGCACCTGGTCCTCGTAACCGTCTTCGGTCACCATCGACACCAGCGCCACTCTGTAGCGGCTCGACAGGTGCGCGGTGAGATATCGGACCGAGAAATATTTGAACCTGGCGCTGTCCTCCGCGCTCGCCCAGCCGCAAGCGGTGGCCGTCTCGGCGAGCCAGAACAGCTGGGTGATCTCCTGCGCCGCCTCCGCAAAACCGTACTCCTGGGCCTCTGCGGCCCGCAGCATCGGAGCGGACCAAAGCACGGCTACCAGGCCGGCGATGCGGCCAAAGTGCAACCACGAACGTAACGACATGACAGTGTCCTCCATTCGACGAACCTGCCAGGGTTCAATGCCTACCACGGCAAGTTCGGGACCGCCTTGAGCCGGCTGTGGCATGAGCGGTCATTTTTCGGCCGCGAGCGGTGGGTGGCTATGCAACGAAAGCAAGAGGCGGCGACGCCTCGGCGGTGACCCAATATCGGCTACGCGTCGCCGCCATGCCGACCCGAACGCGCGGCATCTGAGAAGCAAAACAGTCCTCCGGAGGCATTCCTGGATCGTGTCAAACGTTTGTCAGGTTGGATCTTGTAACCTGCGTCGCATACCGGCTGCACCGTCAGCATCGCGAAAGCTTGATCGGTTATTCCAGGCCACGTCTTCTCGAGCGACGGCGCAATCGCCAAACATTTGGGCTGAAGATGACCAGACTTGCTCTTTCACCTGCCGCGTCGGCGCGCGTTAGCGGCCAGCATGCAGTACTGCTGGTACATGGCCTATGCGGAACCCCTCACGAGATGGCACCCCTCGCCGCCCGCCTGCGGGCTGTCGGATATGTCGTCCGGGCCCCGCTTGGACCTGGCTACGGAATCGGGGCGGGGGCAACGAGTGGCGTAGACCGTTTCGAACGCTGGGTCGAATATTTCGGGGCGCAATTCGATGAGCTGGCTTCCCGCTACTCGCAGGTGTCGATCGGTGGCCTGTGCATCGGCTCGACCATCACTATCGAGATCGCCGCAAAACGCGCCACCGTGGCGTCCCTGATGCTGATCTCGACCACGCTGTTCTACGACGGCTGGAACGTGCCACGGATGCGCGCCCTGCTGCCGCTCGGCTATTACACCCCCCTGCGCAGCTGGTACCGGGTGCGCGAGACCGATCCCTATGGGATCAAGAATCCGAGATTGCGCGAATGGGTCGCGCGCCAGATGCATAGAACGGGTGCGTCCATCGCCGGCGCGGCGAGTCTGCCGCTGACTGCGGTCTATCAGGCGCAGCGCTTGATCCGCGTCGCCAAGCGCTCGCTGCGATCGGTCACGGTGCCCGCATTGGTGATGCACGCCCGGCAGGACGACGTCGCGAGCCTACGCAGCGCCAATCTCGTGTGCACCCGCATCGGGACGCGCGAAGTGACCAGGCTGGTATTCGACGACAGCTACCACATGCTCACGCTGGACAACGAGCGGGCTGCCGTGGCACAGGCCGCGGTCGATTTCCTAGAACGACGAACCGCGGGTGCGGGCGATGAGCTACTGCGTGAGGATGCCCTGCCACCTGCCAGGGCAGTCAGCAGATAGAAGGAGGTGTGGTGGAAACGATTGACAGGATTGCCCGACTCGCAGCGCGACAGTTCGGCCTCGAGACGGATTCCATCGCCACCGACGTTCCCGTCAGTCAGTATGGAGTCGATTCGCTTGGCTTGCTCGAGTTCCTCTTCGCGCTCGAGGAAGAGTTCCAGGTTCGCTTTCCTCCAGAGCCCAGCGACGAGCCGCAGACGCTCCGCACCCTCGCGGAGCTCGTCGAACAGCTCCAGCGCTCGACGATGATCCCGGCTCAGCCTACGCTCTAAGCGATATGCGCATTCTCATCGTGGAAGATGATCGGTCGATGGCGGGCGCGCTCAAGCGGGGACTCGAGCGGGCCGGCTTCACGGCCGACGACGTGCGCTCCGGCGAAGAAGCGGAGGCCTGCGCCCGGCACGAAGCGTTCGACCTGGCGGTGGTGGATCTGGGCTTGCCGGGAATGGACGGACTCGAGCTGATCCGGCGGTGGCGCCGAGCGGGCGATTCCCGTCCCGTCCTCATTCTCACCGCCCGCGACGCCCTCAGCGATCGAGTGGACGCGTTGGAGCTGGGAGGCGACGATTTCATGGCGAAGCCATTCGAGCTCCCGGAACTGATCGCACGGGTGCGCGCCTTGATTCGGCGCTCCAAGGCGGTGGCAAGCTCTCGGCTGACATGCGGCGCCCTGGAGATGGACCTGGGCCGCCGCAGCGCACGACTCGATGACCAGCCCCTGGAGTTGAGACGGCGCGAATGGGAGATCCTCGAGTGCCTCCTGCTCAGCTCACCGAAGATGGTCACCAAGGACACACTGGTTCAGATCCTGACCGGTTGGGGCAGCGAACTGACAAACAACGCCGTCGAGGTGTATGTGTCCAGGTTGCGCGCAAAGCTGCAACCCGGTGGGATAGAGATCCGCACCATACGCGGCATAGGCTATCGGCTCGATGCGCCTGAACCCTAGACTTGTGCCGTCGAGTCTGCATGGCCGCCTTCTCGTCTTGTTGATGGCGACCCTCGGCGCGCTGCTGGCATTCAATCTGTGGAGCGACTATCGCGCGGCCGGCGAGTACACTCAGGAAGCTTACGATCAGGCCTTGGCAGATATTGCTGTGGCGCTGGGTGCCCATGTGCAGACCCGGGACCGACAGCTCTCTTTCGACCTGCCTCTCGAGGCGGCCTTGACTCTGAGCAGCGACCGCTTGGACGACATTTACTATCTGGTGCACGCGCGGGACGGCACACTCGTGGCAGGGAATCGGGACTTGCCTTCGGCCGCGTCCCCTCCCGAGCAAAGTCCCAGCTTCTTCGATGCGCGGTATCGGGGCGAAGCTGTGCGCGTCGTCGTCTATCGTTCCCCAACACCACTCGGCGAAGTCACGGTCAAAGTCGCGGAAACGACGCGCAGACGCGACCAGCTCACACGACGTTTCGTCAGCCAGGACATGCTGCTGGACTTGCTTCTGGTGATAGCAACTCTTCTCCTCGTTTTCGTGGGCGTGCGCCTGGGCCTAAGACCCTTGGCGCGCCTGCGTGCGGACCTCGAACAGCGCTCACCGGGAGACCTGCGGGCCCTCCAGGAGGCTGGGGTCCCCAGCGAAGTACGGCCCCTGGTGCAAGCCCTCAACCGGCAGCTCAAGTTGCTCAGATCCGCTTCCGAGGCGCAGCAGAGCTTCCTGGCGAATGCCGCACATCAGTTGCGCACGCCGCTGGCCGGGTTGCAGACGCAGCTCGAGGTCACCGCCCAGGAGCAGGAACCGCAACGCCTCCGAGACGGCCTTGCCGCGGTGCTCGATGGCGTCCGCCGGACCGCTCATCTGGCCAATCAGCTGCTCACGCTCGCTCGCGCCCAGCCGCCGGCGAGCCTGGCCCAGGGGATGCAATCCTTGGACTTGAGCGAGGTCATGGCGGACAACGCATCGTTCTACTTCGACCGGGCCGTCGCCAACGAAATCGATCTGGAATTCGAGACCACGGCAGCACCCCTGCGCGCCTCGAAATGGCTGGTTCGGGAGCTTGCGGGCAACCTCATCGAGAACGCGCTGCTGTACACGCCGCGGGGCGGGCACGTCACGGTGCGTTGCGGCCTGAACGGGCAAAGACCCTTTCTCGAGGTCGAGGATAGCGGACCTGGTATACCGCAGGCCGAGCGAGAAAGGGTGTTCGAGCGCTTCTACCGAATGCCCAATTCGGCAGGCGAGGGGTCCGGCCTCGGTCTGGCTATCGTCAAGGAAATCGCCAGAGCGCACGCCGCTACGATTGCGCTCACCGAGCCAGCCGCGGGCGGAACGCGTTTCACGGTGACGTTCCAACCAGCCAGCTAGCGCCATGCGCTTCTCGGCACTGCGATCACCCATGGTGGCGTTATGTGTCGTAGTGACCGTTTCTTCGGCGCGTGCCGGCGGTCCACTGCTGATCGACCATCCGGTGAACCAGGACGAATCCGGCATCTGGAACCCGAACGTGTACCGGGGCCTGCAACTCGCCATGACGGTGGGCCAGATCGGGCTTGCGCTGTACGAAGGGGGAGACACCCGCCTCGGCAACACGGCGTGGCGGGGGATTGACTCCGAGCTCATCACCGCGGTGTCCACCGAAGGGCTCAAACGTGTCTTCAGGCGCGCGCGCCCGATCAACAGCAGCGATCCGAACGACTTTTTCGAATGCCACTCGAACTGCAGCTTCCCGAGCGGTGAGGCGGCCGAGGCGGCCTCGATCGTCACCCCCTACATGTTGGAGTACGGAAAGGACGACCCGGCGGTCTATTTGCTCAGCATCATCCCGCTCTACGTCGGGGTGGGTCGGATCAAAGCCCAGGCGCACTGGCAAAGCGATGTCGTGGCGGGCTGGGCTTTAGGCGGACTGGTTGGTTGGTATGCGCACGAGCGCGACCAACCTCTGGTCCTGCAGTTGATGCCGCACGGGATCTACGTGGGGCTGAAGAAGAGCTTCTGAGGATGCCAAACCTCAGAACGAGCCTTCTGCCTGTGGTGATCGCCATCCTTGCAGTAGCTTGCGCGGATAGCACCACACGGATGACCAGGCTTCCAAGTGAAGAGACCCAGCGTAGGGGAGACGTCCGCGGCACCGTCGTTCTGTTCAGGGTCGTCGCGGATCGTGCCGGGGACTCCGTGCGAGCAACATTGTCGACTCTGCCGCGGTGGAAGCAGCACTACTTGGTCAATGTCGGCCCAACGCCGCAATCCCTCGGTTCTGGCCACGCTTTCGGTGCTGGACAACTCGACTCCGAGCCCAGGGATGCCGGGTGGGGCTTCGTGACGCTGCCGCCAGGCACCTACCAAATGGCGTTTGCCGCGTACCGGAACCAGGTTCGTGATGCCCGGCGCTCAGCGTGCGCCTCTAGGCTTTGGTCAATCGGGCAGCGCTCAACTCGAGGTTGCCGGCAACACAACTCTGGTCTACGTCGGAACGTTCGCCCTTGACTGCCGCAGTGTCAACCGCTGGTGGGGATACGTCGAGCACGAGTGCACAAAGCTGGAAGTACGTGACGAGCGGGACCTCGCACTCCAAGTTGCGTCTGCCTCCTTGAGTCGGTTTGGGCCGATGCAGACGGCGCTGGCCTCAATAGGATCGGTAGAACAGCCACGCTAAGAAGTTCTCGACGCCTGTGCTGCTGACGCGGAGGCCGACTCGCTTCCGTCGTGCGTGCGACTAGCGCGGCCTCAGGGTACGATTCTGAGACTGAACGCGCCGCCACAGAATGAATCGACCCCGTCCCTGGATGCCGAACCAGGCGTCACCGTCTCCGCCCGCACAGCGCTTCTCTGACAAGAGCAAAGCTCGCAATGCAATCTGGAAGGCGCTGGTCGAGCACAAAGCCGCGCGCTTCCCATTCCCGCTGAAGGGGCGCATTCCCAATTCCGACGGCGCCGACCGCGCGGCGGCTCGACTGCTCGAGCACGATGTGTTTCGCAGGGCGAACTGCATCAAGGTGAACCCGGACTCTCCACAGCGCTACGTGCGCAAGGGACTCCTCGACCGCGGGATCACAGTCATCACGCCCACGCCTCGATTGCAGGGCGGGTTCTACCGCCTGGACCCCGAGAGAATTCCGAAGGAGCACTACTGGGACGCGGCCAGCATGAAGATGGGCGGCAAATGGGGCGAGGCGCTGCGGCTGGATCAGCTCCCGCGCATCGACGCGATCGTGATGGGCTGTGTCGCGGTCACGCGCGACGGCCGCCGCCTGGGCAAGGGACATGGTTACGCGGATCTGGAGTACGCCATCCTGCGAGAGCTCGGCCACCCAGCCGTGCCCGTAGCCACCACGGTGCACGCTTTGCAGATCCTGGAGGAGTTCCCGACGGAGGCACACGACGTGCCGGTGTCGATCGTCGCTACGTCCAACGAGCTCATCGAGATCGCAACGCCGCGGCCGGCCCCTTCGGGTATCGACTGGAGCAAGCTGACTCCAGAGGCGCTCGCGGAGATGCCGATCCTCGCCGAACTCAAGTCGCTGCTCGGCGTCTGATGCCCCGGAACAGCAGGCCGGGTATCATTGAGGCGCCCTATGCGCCTGCATCAGCTCAAGATCGAGTTCGACGCCGGGCAGGACCGGTTGTTGATGCGGGTTTCCACCGCCAGCAGCCAAGAGGCCCTGCTCTGGCTTACGCGCCGCTGCGTACTGCGGCTCTGGCCGCTGTTGGTCGGCATCGCTGAGGCTGAGCCGCAGATTGCCGCGCGTGCGTCGGATCCGCTCACCAAGCGCGCCCTGTTCGAGTTCCAGCACGAGAAGGCCCTGAGCCAGGCCAGTTTCACCCAGGACTACGACGTCTCCACGCGAGCGCGCCCCCTCGGCGACAATCCCTTGCTCGTGGCGCGGCTGCAACGGCGCAAGGCGGACGACGGTCGCATGGTGCTGGGCCTGCTCCCGGCCGAAGGCCAGGGCATCTTCCTCACCCTGGACGCACCCTTGCTGCACGGCTTGATGAAGCTGCTGCAGATTGCGGTGGAGAAAGCCGAGTGGAGCTTTACGCTCAAGCTGCCCACTGCCCAGCCGCCGAGCTCCGAGGAAGGCGCTCGGATGTTGAATTGACGCCGGCAGGCGTTAGCCCTACCGCGCCGTAATGGCCCCGCGCACCGGCGCTCCCGCCATCGCTCCCTCGACAATCTGGCTGTCGCGAACGACGAAGCGCCCACCGACGATCACCTGGCGCATGCCCTCGGAGTACACCGCGGGTTGCTCGTAGGTTGCTCGGTCGATGATGTGGACCGCATCGAACACGACGATGTCGGCATCCGCGCCGACCCGGATGCGACCCTTGTTGTGCATCTGCGGCACGCGCGCCTCGAGCCGCTGCGCCGGCATCAGCGTCATCTTGCGCAGCGCCGTCATCAGGGTGAGAAGACCCTGCTCCCGAACATAGCGCCCGAGAATACGGGAATAGGTTCCCGCCGACCGCGGGTGGCCGTTACGCGGGTGGACGTCGAAGCCATCGCTGGCGAATAGGGTGAGCGGACTCGCAACGGCAGTGCGGATCACCTCCTCCGTGTTGGCGTGAATCAACACCAACCCGCCCTGCTTCCGGTATTGCAGGAAAGTCTCGCGCGTCAAGCGCTCACCGGTTGCCGCCCACTGCAGCTTCGCATAGTCCTCCGGCAGCTTGTCCGTCCAGCCGTCGAACACGACG